>CACXAG010000015.1 GCA_902765585.1 uncultured Prevotellaceae bacterium | reverse complement strand
AGTGCCAGAAATCAGGAAGTATACTGTTACAGAGCTAGAAGTATACTTTTACGGAGCTAGAGGTATACTTTTACGAAAGTAGGGGTATTAACGCATACTTTCGGAGTAACTGAATTTTCTTTCGGAGTATTTGGAATTACTTTCGGAGTATCTGGAATTACTTTCGGAGTATTGTCGCAAAATGAAACTCAATACAAACGAGTCCAGCTGGTGATGCTGTATTCGTCATCGCCCGTCAGGAAGCGGCCGGTGATGACATTGTATTCGTAATTCTCCGGATAATACAGCCCAATAACTTCTTTCATGTAGAAATTGACCATGGCGAGGGAATAGGTTGTGAAGTTTTCCTGCTTGGAGTAGGCAATGAGGAACGACCGGTAAAAGGGCGAGTCCTCCTCGGTGAAGGTCTTGGATTCGCCAAAATTCACATAACCTTCATACATCCCGGCTGCCGTCGTGTTCCAAAGGAACTCCTCCGGATATTCGACGATTTCGACATAGTTGCCCTTTTCGTTTTTCACCCAGCGGTAGTCCGTCAGGTTTCTCTTGCTGTGGGGTGGAATGGCAATCATTCTTTGCCGGGACAGCTTGTCTGTCCGGTTGTTAGCGTCGTAGTAGCAGTACCTGCTTCCGTCGCTGTCTATTCTGAAGCAATGGCTGCGGTCGATATAGATGGTCTGGTTGGTCTTGTTCCTGATGACAACGAAGTAGACGCGGTCCTCCTTGTCGTCGCAGATGGGGTTCTGGATGCGCTTCTTCAGGACGTTAATCTCTATGTCGTCGTTCGACATCAGCGAATTGGCCCTGACGCCGAAGATGGCAGTCAGGTGCTTCGACTTGGTGTCGTATCTCGTCTGTGCCAGTTCGGCTCGGCTGTGGCAGCGGTTATATCGCTTGATGACCTTCTGGTTGTGCTTGTCAGGTCCCACGTACACCAGTTTCTGCGACGGCTCCTGCGCCATGAGGGAGATAGAGCACATCAGGCATAGTATGATTAGTCTTGTTCTCATCATGTTGCAAAGATATGACAAAAACGGAAACCAGCAAGGGGGAAAGCCCTATTTGTAGAGGGGAAAATCCCTAAAATCCTAAACAATGCTAATATTATGGGCAAAATGATGGGGAATCAGATGAAAATGTTTATATTTGTGCACTCAAAAAAATTAATAGTAAGAATTATGATGAAACGAATCTTAGTGACTGGTGGCGCGGGCTTCATTGGCTCCCACCTTTGCGAGCGTTTAGTGAACGAGGGCAACGACGTGATTTGCCTGGACAATTTCTATACCGGTTCCAAGGAGAATGTCTGGCACCTGATAGGCCGGCCTAACTTCGAGATTGTAAGACATGACGTTTGCCAGCCGTACTGGGCAGAGGTAGACGAAATATACAACCTGGCCTGCCCTGCATCGCCCGTTTATTATCAGACCGACCCCATACAGACCACCAAGACGTCGGTATTCGGAGCCTACCACATGCTGGGACTGGCCCGCCGCACCAAGTGTAAGATTCTGCAGACGTCGACCAGCGAGGTGTATGGCGACCCCTCCGTTCATCCGCAGCCGGAGAGCTACTGGGGCAACGTGAATACCATCGGCATCCGCTCGTGCTACGACGAGGGCAAGCGCTGTGCTGAGACGATGTTCTTCGACTACCACCGTCAGCATAACGTCCGCATCAAGGTCATCCGCATTTTCAATACCTACGGGCCTCGCATGGCGCAGCACGACGGACGAGTGGTCTCGAACTTCATTATGCAGGCACTCCGCAACGAGGACATCACCATCTACGGCGATGGTCACCAGACCCGTTCGTTCCAGTATGTCTCCGACCTGATAGAGGGTATGGTGCGCATGATGAACAGCGGCGACGATTTCTTAGGACCAGTGAATATCGGTAATCCCGGCGAGTTCACCATGCTGGAACTGGCCGAGAAGGTGATTGCTATGACGGGCTCGAAGAGCAAGATAGTATTCCGCCCGCTGCCGTCCGACGACCCGAAGATGCGCCGTCCTGATATTGCACTGGCCAAGGAGAAGCTCGACTGGGAACCGAAGGTGAAACTCGACGAAGGTCTGGCCAAGACCATCGAATACTTTAAGGGAACATTATAATATATATGAGAAAACTGATTGCTTTACTATTTGTTGTCGTGACAGCCGTGGCTGCCCGCGCAACAGACTACGACGTACCCATTATTGTTACCGTCAATGGCATGTCGTCTGAGCAGAGCGCCACCATCACTGTCAATGAAAACGACGGATTATATGACCTCACCTTGAAAAACTTTATGCTGCAAACTGAAAGCAGCTCTATAGGTGTGGGTAATGTGGAGCTGACGGCTATTAAGCCCTATCAGGATGGCAGTGCCACACTGCTGATAGCCTCGAAGCAAGTGACCATAACCGACGGTGACGACCCCAACGTCAGCGCCTGGCTGGCCAGCATGCTTCCCCCTGTCGACGTGTTGCTGCGCGGAAAGATAGAAGGTGACGAGCTGCGCTGCTATCTTGACATTGACCTGACGGAGAGCTTAGGGCAGGTCATTCAGGTGATTATTGGCGGTGGTTATCAGATGCCGAATCCAAGTTTCGAGGAGTGGCATACCTCGACAGGCAGCTACGAAGAGCCCAACGGCTGGCATTCGTTTGAGAGTGCCACGGGTTCGCTGGCTTCACTGGCAGGTCACCATATCGAGAAATCAAGCGATGCCCACTCGGGCGAAGCCAGTGCACGACTGTTTGCAACATCCATCTTCGGCATCGTGGCCAACGGCACCATGACCACCGGCCGCATGAACGCCGGCTCTATGACGGCATCCAATACCGACAACAATGCTTATCTCGACATGAGCAGTGACGATGTCGACGGCAATGGCGATCCCTATTACATGCCCTTCCGCTGGTATCCCGATGAGGTTGCCGTGTGGGTGAACTTCAAGCAGGGTAGGGTCAACAGCCAACATCCGTATGCCACCATCAGCGCCGTCATTACCGATGGCACCTATTATCAGGATCCTGAGCCTAAGGGCAAGACCTACACCAACGTCGTGGCGAGAGCCAAGAACAACAAGATAACCATCACCAATGGCCGGTGGAATCACATCACGGCTCCCTTTACTTACACGACGAATGGCGCTGACCCGAAGGCAATACTGATTACCCTTTCTACCAATGCCGATGCCGGTCAGGGCAGTGCCAACGACGAACTGCTGGTTGACGACATCGAGTTCATCTACAACGCCACGGTGACCAACCTGAAGATTAAAGGGCAAAGCGTGAAGGGCTTCAAGTCCGATAAGACGACTTACGAGATGGAGCTGAACAAGGAGATTACGGCTGACGACATTGAGGCCACTGTCAACGGAAAGGCCGCCCACGTTGCCAAGGACGTTGAGATAGATGGCGACCACTATGTGTGCACCGTTTATGCCATCAGTGCTGACATGGCGAAAATGTCTACCTATATTGTCAACGTCAAGAGCAATGCCACTGACATCCGCAGCCTGCCGACGGCAACGAACCACCAGCCAACTGCCTACTACACGCTCGACGGCCGCGAGACCAAGACGCTTGTGCCAGGCAACATCTACATCTGCCGTCAGGGCGACGGTACTGTCAAGAAGGTTTGCCAATAACCATAACACGTCCGGCTCTCTCTCCATTCATAAGCTGATGCTGAAGCCGACTGTGAACCATCGTCCTGGCTGCGGAACCAGACCATAATCCCGGTAAGTGGTGTCAAAGAGGTTGTTCGCCTCGATGTAGGCCAGCCATGTTGCCTGTGTCCACGTCAGCCGGGAGTCCACAACAGCGTAGGGTTCGTAGTCGTGCTTTTGTCCATCGAAGTCGGTGTACGACCCCATGCGGTCCTGCCAGCGGAAGTACAGACCCCATGATAACCGTTGCGTTATCTGCGTCTGTACTTTCGCTGTTAGTTTATGCCTGAGGTATTCGAGTGCATATTGCGACACGATATTTTCCTCTTGTTGCTTATCCTGGTGGATGTAACTGTAGTTAATGGATAATTGATAATTGACAATTGATAATTGGGCACCGGCCTCGACGCCGATGCTGTTGAGGGTCGTATGGTTTACGCTCTGCCATCCGGCCTCGCTGCCTTTAGAGGTGTCCATGATCCAGTCAATCATGTTGCTGCCGTGATGATGCCATAGTGCGGTGTGAATGGTCAGCGGTGAACAGTGAAGGGTGCTGCCGAGTTCTATGGCCTGCATCTCTTCCGGTTCCAAGTGCGGATTGGCACTGTAGCCTTGCAGCTTGTAATACATCTCCGTGAACGACGGCATGCGTAGTGAGGTGTTGTACGAGGCGTGCAGTTTCCATTGCGGGGTAGGGCTGTAGCTGACGTCGATGCCTGGGTAGATGGTCATGTTCATGTTGCTCCACGTGTTTTTCACTGCCACGAGTCCTGCTGAGACAGTTACCTGAGGCAGCAGCACGTTATGTTCTATATAGCCGCTGATGTTCGTGCGGTTCACGCCGAGGGTGTAGTCGCGGTCTGTGCCTTTGATGTGATGCGGCTGCGAGAGCGGCTCCCCTAAGTTGCCGCTGACAAGGTCTTCGTTTCGCAGTTCTGCTCCGAAGGCCGTGCGTCCTGCCTGCCAGTCGAAATAACCTCCTGCGCTTACGCCGTACACATTCGTCCGGTTGTAGTTGTATTTCATCTTCTCCGGCTGTCCCCGATAACCCTCATAGCGGTCGCGGTGTTGGTTCCAGTAGAGGCAGGCATTCAGGTGTAGCGGTCCCTGCTTGGTATGTCCCTGTATGGCGGAGAACCATTTCGTGGTGTGCTCGTACTGTTCGTCGGCCTGCCACTGCGGCGAGGCCCAGAAGGTGCCCGAACCCCAGCCCTTGTCAGACACACCCAAGTGCCAGTCCAGTCTGACAGCCTCGCTCTCATATCCACCCTGATAGAATCCTTTTGCTCCGCTATAGTCCGTATTGAGCCTGCCCGCCTTCGAGCGGCTCCACCCGTCGCTTCTTGCGTAATTCGCGGAGAGAGAAGAGGTGAGTTGAGAGAGGTGAGAGGTGAGAGAATACCTTAAGCCGAGATTGGCATAGCCGAAAGAACCTCCCTCCGCGTGCATTTGGAGGGCAGAGTCATTTCTCTTACCTCTCACCTCTCTCCTCTCACCACCTTTCTTCGTTACAATGTTGATAGCCCCTGCCATCGATGATGTTCCATAGATTCTTCCCGCCGGACCTTCTATCACCTCAATCCTTACGATGTCGCTCAGGTCAACGGGCAGGTCCATTGTGTTGTGGCCCGTCTGCGGGTCACAGATGTTGATGCCGTTCAGCAGTAAGATGACTTGTTCGGAAGTACCGCCCCTAATGGATATGTCCGTCTGCGCACCCATCGGTCCACGCTGACGGACATCCACGCCAACGGCGTATTTCAGCAGGTCGTTGACACTTTGTACGGGAGCCTGCGCAATGTCGGCACGGTCCAGTACAGTTACCATTCTCGCAGCTTGGCTCTTCGTCAGTGGCGCTCGCGAACCCGTCACGCTCACCTCGTCGAGCATCATCTCACGAGCCGTTGTCGTCGCCACAGAGTCCGTCACCACCGGATTGGTACTGACGCTCTCAGCCGAGGCGTAGGTCAGCGTCGCCACTGAGAGCACGCTGCACACTACCTCACGGCCCAGACAGTTGAAAAGCGAGTAGCCCTTGTTTCCGAACTGTCGGAACACGAGCACCGGCCGCTTCATGTTGAATCTTGGTTTGTACATGATAATTGTGAAAAAATATTCTTAGTGTTTCGCTTTCTTGGGAGTGGCTTTCTTTTTGACTTCCTTTTTAGGTGCGGGAGCGAAGGGGTCAGCGATGATGCTGGCGCGGAGAATGCGTACATCCTTCAGGGGACGATGGTATTTGTCTGTTGCCGTCTGTTGGATGCGGTCTACCACGTCAAGTCCTTTTGTCACTTCGCCGAAGACCGTGTACTGCCCGTCCAAGTGGGGCGTGCCCCCGACGGTCTTGTATGTCTCAACCATCTCGGGAGTGAGCTGAACCCGTCCGTGAGTCAGGGTGTCCAGACGTTCCTGCACCTTCATGATGCCGACATCGTTGAAGATGCGTCCCCAGACGATGTAGAACTGGCAGGCACCAGAGCACATGTCGGGATTGACTTCATCGGGTTCGCGGGCAGCTGCCAGCACGCCACGGCGATGATACAGCTGTGGCAGCCGGAATTCCGGTTCGATGGTATAGTCCAGTTCTCCCGTTCCCAGACGCTGCCCGGGCTGTGCATGCTTGCTGTTCAGGTCGCCGCCTTGTATCATGAAGTCTTTGACGACTCGGTGGAAGAGCAGTGAGTCGTAGAGCTGCATGCGTACCAGTTTGAGGAAGTTGTCGCGGTGCTGCGGTGTCTCGTTATAAAGTACCAGTTGAATGTTGCCCTCGCTGGTCTCTAACAATACCTCTGCCCGTTGCTGGACAGTTGTTTCGCCCTGCTTTTGTGCCAATGCTGTCGTCCCCGACGTCAGCAGGATACCTATTGTCAATAACAAGAATTTCTTCATCTTTTTGAGCCTTTGTAGTGAAAACAGTTGCAAAGATACGGAAAGTTACGAGTAAAACAAAGGAAAACGATTTCTTTTTTATCAAGAAATTTTTGGGCATTTGGATATTATTGCCTATCTTTGCACGAGATTTTAAAAACTTAAATATTACTTCCATGAAGAAATTGTTGGTCATGATGTCCTGTGTTCTGCTGACGGGGTGCGGCATCAGTCTGGGTGATGATGACAAGCTGGACATTACCTCGAAGTTTAATGGCACGTGGAACATCTACGAGCAGATAAGTCGTAACAGTGATGGTGTCATCACTTACCACGCCATCCCCTGGGGTGGTTTGGTTGCTTCCGTCAAGGAACACAACATGCCTGTCGATTGGTCGGGCTATGAGTCTGTGCAGGTAGAGTTTGCCGAGCCTACGAAGGTGGAGACGCAGATACTGGTGTCAGACCGGCTGAGTACGTGGGGCAAGGCCGGCATCACCAAGCTGACGTGTTATTTCGACGGTCAGAATGTCAGTTCGGTTGATGAGGTTGTGTTGCAGGCTGCCGACTCGGGGACGGTGTATGTGAAGAGTGTACGTCTGTCGCCAGTGACTACAGTATGGGACTCGCAGACCATTTGGACAGGTCATTGCAAGTTTGGCAACTGGGAGAATGGTTTCGCCGTGAAGCCCGAGCAGTTCAGCTCTGCATACGAGGGTGACAAACTGGAGCTGGTCTATACGACCGACCGCTCAGAGCCTACCGTGACTTACTGGCAGTACAAGTCTATCTATAATGGTACCGAAGATACGCTGGAAGGCAATGAAAGCGAGCAGAACAACTGGGGAGCCGTCATGGTGGGTAAGATGTCAACCGCCTGTCGGTTCGTGCTGACTGCCAAGGACGTGAAAAACCTGAAGGAGAAAGGCCTGTTTATCAATGGCTTCTATATGAATGTCACCCAGGTCAACCTGTTGCGCAAGGGGATGAGCAAGAATTAGTAAATGCGCTATGCAGTGGACAGACCGTATCAGGCAAGTGAAGATTATCCTGGTGGCTGCGGCTGTAGTAATAGCTTTAGCCTCCCTGCTGGTGTCACATTTCCTGGTGCGTGACCTGTCGAAGGAGGAACTGCACAGAATGCAGATATGGGCCGAAGCCCTACATTCGCTGAACGAGGCCGACGAGACTACCGACCTTGCATTGGTTTCGAGCGTGATGGAGGGAAACAACACCATTCCCGTCATCGTGCTGAACAGCGAAGGCGGCATCGACGACTATCGTAACATCACCGACACAGTGCATATTGAAGACTACGCCCGCCGTATGCTAATGGCTGGCGATACCATCCGCGTCGACTCCCAACTGGTATGCTATGACGAGAGCATCATGCTGAAGCGCTTGCAGGCATGGCCCTACGTGCAGTTGGGCATTGTACTGATATTCGTCGTCGTTGCCATCTTTGCCCTGTTGTCGTCGAAGAAAGCCGAACAAAACAGGGTATGGGTGGGCCTGTCGAAGGAGACGGCTCATCAGTTGGGAACGCCTGTGTCCAGTCTCATGGCTTGGTTGGAGATGCTGAAGGAACAGTATCCTGACGATGAACTGTTGCCGGAGATGGACAAGGACGTAAAACGTCTACAGCTGATAGCCGACCGCTTCTCGAAGATTGGCTCGCTGCCAGAGCCTGTCGAGGGCTCCATGAACGAGGTGTTGGAGCATGTCGTTGATTATATGGACCGTCGTACCTCCCGGCAGGTGACGATGATACGCCGTTTCCCCGACCATGAGGTCATTGTCAAGATGAATGCGTCGCTGTTTGAGTGGGTCATTGAGAACCTCTGCAAAAATGCCGTAGATGCCATGGAAGGGCGGGGTACCATTACGTTGACGCTGGCTGACGAACAAGAACAGGTCGTGATAGAAGTCCAGGACACGGGCAAGGGTATCCGTAAAAAGGATTTGGGTAATGTGTTTACGCCAGGCTTCACGACGAAGAAGCGCGGCTGGGGTCTTGGCCTTTCACTGGCCCGTCGTATTGTGGAGGAGTATCATAAAGGTCGTATCTTTGTCAAGCAGTCAGAGCTTGGCAAAGGTACGACCTTCCGCATTGAAATGCCGAGATAAAGGGAAACTTTTCCCTTATATAACTTCAATGCCTTGTTCTTCACAGAGCTTCAGGCTCATCTCCTTGAGCTTGAACTTCTGAATCTTGCCACTTCCCGTCAGGGGGAACTGGTCGATGAAGAACACATACTTGGGAATCTTGTAGCGGGCAATCTTGCCGCGGCAGAACAACTGTACGTCCTCCGGCGTCATCTTGGCACCCTCTTCCAGGATAATGAAGGCGCCCACAGCCTCGCCGTACTTCTTCGACGGCACAGCAGCCACTTGTACGTCGCGGATGCCAGGCATGTGATAGAGGAATTCCTCAATCTCGCGGGGATAGATGTTTTCACCGCCGCGGATAATCATATCCTTGATACGGCCCGTAATCTTATAGAAGCCCTGCTCGTCCTTAACGCCCAGGTCGCCAGAGTGCAGGTAGCCGTTCTTGTCAATGACCTCGGCAGTAGCCGTTGGGTTTTTGTAGTAACCCTTCATGACGTTGAAGCCCTTGCAGCACATCTCGCCCTGCACGCCCACGGGACACTCCTCGCCCGTCTCTGGGTTGAGCACCTTGACGTCGACAAAGGGGAAGTCGCGGCCAACGGTGGTGCAGCGCTGCTCGAAGGTGTCGTTCAGGCAGGTCTGTGTCATGCCCGGAGAAGACTCCGTAAGACCGTAAACGCTGGTGATGGTCATATACATCTTTTCGCTGACCTGCTTCATGAGCTCCACGGGGCAGAGACTGCCAGCCATGATGCCCGTGCGCAGACAGGTCAGGTCGAACATGTCGAACATAGGATGGTTGAGCTCAGCGATGAACATCGTCGGCACGCCATAGACGGCGGTACACCTTTCTTTATGTATAGAGGCCAGCACGACAAGCGGGTCGAACTTCTCGACCATCACCTCGGTACAGCCGTGGGTAAGGCAGTTCATGGTGGCCAGTACGACGCCGAAGCAGTGGAACAGGGGTACGCAGACACACAACTTGTCGTCGGCAGTGAATCCCATGTTCTCGCCTGTGAAGTAACCGTCGTTGGCAATGCCGTAGTGGGTCAGCATGACGCCCTTGGGGAACCCCGTGGTACCACTGGTGTACTGCATGTTGCACACGTCGTAGCACGAGACGCTCTTCTTGATTTCAAGCAGTTCCTCGTCCTCGACGTTCTGGCCCAACAGCAGCAGCTCGGCGGTGTTGAACATGCCGCGATACTTCTCCATACCTATATATACTACGTTCTTCAGATAGGGGAAGCGCTCGCTGTTCAGGTGACCGCGCTCGCAGTTCTTCAGCTCCGGCAGCATGGTGTAGGTCATGTCGACGTAGTTACAGTCCCATGTGCCGTCGGTGATGCACAGCGTGTGCATATCGGAGTCCTTGCAGAGATACTCCAGCTCGTTCTGCTTGTAGTTGGTGTTGACGGTGACCAACACGGCGCCGATCTTCGCGGTCGCATAGAGGAAGGTGAGCCAATCGGGTACGTTGGTAGCCCAGATACCGACGTTGCTGCCCTTCTTCACGCCAATGGCCAACAATCCCTTGGCGAGGTTGTCGACGCGCTCGTTGAAGGTCTTCCACGTGAAGCGCAGGTTACGGTCTGAATAGACGATGTACTCTTTGTCGGGCGTCGTCTCAGCCCAGTATTCCAACCACTGGCCTAAAGTCCGTTCCCAGAGTTGGTAGCCTTTGCTTCCAGTCTCGGCAGGATATGTTCTGTCAGGCAACGGACGGCCCGCCATATCTAATTTTACGTTACTCATCTTTAGAAAGGAATATATACTACTGCTAAGATTTTCGCACTCTTGCCTGGGGCACCGTGTACGTGGTGCTTGACAATGGAGTCGTAGAAGATGCTGTCGCCCTCGGTGAGGGTGTAGGTATCTTTGCCATAGACAATTTCTATCTCACCCTGCATCACATAGATGAACTCCTCGCCCTCGTGGGCAGAAAGCTGGAACTCGTGATTCTCTTCCGGGTTGATGTCGATGACGAACGGCTCCATGTGACGGCCAGCCTTCTGCTGTGCCAGCGGATGATACTCCATGTGCTTGCGGGCATCAGTGGCACCGTTGCTGAAACTAATGCTACTGTCGGCTTCGCGGTCCTTGGCACGGCATACCACCGGTCCGAGGGCGTCGTTGTCGTCCATGAAAGTGCCTAAGCGGACGCCTAAGGCACGTGCAATCTTAATCAGCGGACCTAACGACGGCATGGTCTGACCACTCTCAATGGCCACTATCTGCTCAACGGTAAGACCGCAACTTTCTGATACTTCCTCTAAAGAGAGGTTCTTGGTCTCTCTGATTCCTTTAATCTTGGAACCAACAAAAGAATTGTTACTTGACATAATCTACTGTTTGTGTTGGGGTGCAAAATTACATAATTTAAATGAAATACAAGCATTTTAATATGTTAAAAGCAAAAAAAACTCGATTTTTGTTCCTTATTTGCCAATTTCTTTGTACCTTTGCAGCCGATTTGCGGGTATTTGTTGCTTTTCGGGCACAAGTTCCTGCATTAAAAATTTGGAGAATATGTGTAGTTTGGAGACGTTGAAGATTGACCTGAAGGGGCTGAAAGAGGTGGAAACCACCCGTGAGTTTGACCTGGATGACCAGTTTTTTGCGGCTTTGGACGGTTCGCAGTTGGAACACGGTTCATTGCATGTGTCGGTATCTATACGCAAGATGACCGGCTTTTACGAATTGTCGTTCCATACCGAGGGCACCGTCACCATTACCTGCGACCGCTGTCTGGACGACATGCAGCAACCCATTGCTGCCGACGACCGACTGACAGTGAAGCTGGGCAACACATACAGCGAAGACGATGATACTGTGACCATCGACGAGAACGAAGGAATACTCGACTTGGCATGGTACATCTATGAGTTTACGATGCTGGCCATACCCATTAAGCACGTTCATGCACCTGGAAAATGCAATAGTGCGATGACGCAGAAGCTGGAAGAGCTGAGCGGTGCCGTCCGAAGCGGTGAAGAGGAGACTGAAGCAATAGACCCACGCTGGGAAGCTCTGAGTAAATTAAAGATTAAAGATTGAAAATTAAAGATTAAACATTAAACATTTATAGAATTATGGCACATCCTAAAAGAAGACAATCGAACACTCGTACTGCAAAGCGTCGTACACATGACAAGGCTGTAGCTCCCACACTGGCTGTATGCCCCAACTGCGGAGCATACCACATCTACCACACTGTATGCCCCACCTGTGGTTACTATCGTGGCAAGATTGCCATTGTTATGGACGAAGCAGCTGAATAATGAGTAAAATCAATGCGATAATCACCGGCATTGGTGGCTACGTGCCCGACTATGTCCTGAACAACGAGGAACTGTCGCGGCTTGTAGACACCAATGACGAGTGGATTATGACGCGTGTTGGTATCAAGGAACGCCGTATTCTCACCGAGGAAGGTCTCGGCACCAGCTATATGGCCCGTAAGGCTGCCAAGCAGCTGCTCAAGAAGACCGATACGGATCCCGATACCATCGACGCCGTCATAGTAGCTACGTCAACGGCTGATTATAAGTTCCCGTCTACAGCCAGCATCGTGCTTGGCAAGCTCGGACTGAAGAATGCTTTCGCATTCGATTTCTGGGCTGCCTGCTGTGGATTTCTCTATGTGCTCGACGTGGCAGCATCGATGATACAATGTGGCCGTTACAAGAAGATTATTGTAATAGGTGCCGATAAGATGTCGTCCGTCGTTGATTACAAAGACCGGGCAACTTGTCCGCTCTTCGGCGACGGTGCTGCCGCTGTGCTCGTAGAAGGTACGGAAGAGGACAACATCGGTGTGATGGATTCTTATTTCCGCGCTGACGGAAAAGGACTCCCCTTCCTCCACCTGAAAGCTGGCGGTTCTGTGTCTCCTCCCAGTCACTTCACGGTAGACCACCGTCTGCACTACCTCTATCAGGAGGGCCGCACGGTGTTCCGCTATGCGGTAACCAATATGAGCGACGACTGCGCCTTGATAGCCGAGCGCAATGGACTGAACAAGGACAACATCCAATGGGTGATACCTCATCAGGCAAACTTGCGCATCATCGAGGCTGTGGCAAAACGCTTGGAGCTCCCCATGGAACAGGTCATGGTCAATATTGAGCACTTTGGCAACACATCGGCTGCGACCATACCGTTAGCTCTTTGGGAAAACGAGCATCTGCTGAAGAAGGGCGACAACATCATCATGACAGCCTTTGGAGCAGGTTTCGTACATGGCGCCAGCTACTATAAGTGGGCGTATGACGGAAGTGAAAAGTGAATAGTGAAAAGTGAATAATTTGCTACCGCTTTAATATGCATAAAGCAGGATTCGTCAATATCGTTGGTAATCCCAATGTAGGTAAGAGTACGCTCATGAACCAGCTGGTTGGTGAGCGTATTTCGATTGCCACGTTCAAGGCGCAGACAACGCGCCATCGTATTATGGGCATTGTCAATACGCCCGACATGCAGATTGTCTTCAGCGATACCCCTGGGGTGCTGAAGCCCAATTACAAGTTGCAGGAGTCGATGCTGGCCTTTTCAGAATCAGCTCTGCAAGATGCCGACGTGTTGCTTTACGTTACGGACGTCGTGGAGAACCCCGAGAAGAACATGGATTTTCTGGGCAAGGTGCAGCGGATGACCATTCCGGTGCTGTTGCTCATCAACAAGATTGACGAGAGCGACCAGAAGACGCTGGGCGACATCGTGGAAAAGTGGCATACGCTGCTGCCCAATGCTGAGATACTGCCCATTTCGGCCAAGAACAAGTTTGGTGTCGACATGCTGCTGAAGCGCATACAGGAACTGTTGCCCGAGAGTCCTGCCTACTTTGACAAGGAGCAGTTGACGGACAAACCCGCCCGTTTCTTCGTGTCGGAGATTGTCCGCGAGAAGATTCTGTTGTATTACGACAAGGAGATTCCCTACTCCGTGGAGGTGCGCGTGGAGCGCTTCAAGGAGACAGAGAATAACATCCATATCAACGTTATCATCTATGTGGAGCGGGATTCTCAAAAGGGCATCATCATCGGACATCAGGGCATTGCTCTGAAAAAGGTCTCTACGGAGGCCCGTAAGTCCTTGGAGAAGTTCTTTGGCAAACCCATCTATCTCGAGACCTTCGTCAAGGTCGACAAGGACTGGCGTAGCAGCCAGCGCGAGCTCGACGCCTTTGGTTATAACCCAGAATAATATTCAGCAAGGACTACAGGACTTAAGGACTTTTTCATCAAGAAAGAGAGTCGTGCCAGTCCTGTAGTCCTTGCAAAAAATAAAGATTATGAGCAATTTAGTAGCAATCGTAGGACGTCCGAATGTCGGCAAGTCCACCTTATTTAATAGACTGACCAACTCGCGTCGCGCCATAGTGAGCGATGAGGCAGGAACGACCCGTGACCGCCAGTATGGCAAGTGTGAGTGGAACGGTCGTGAATTCTCAGTGGTCGACACGGGCGGCTGGGTTGTTAATAGCGACGATATCTTCGAAGAGGAGATTCGCAAGCAGGTGCTGGTTGCCACGGAAGAGGCCGACCTGATTCTGTTCTTGGTGGATGTCAAGAACGGTCTGACCGACCTTGACGAGGACGTGGCGCTCATCCTGCGTCGCTCGAAACTTCCTGTCGTGTTAGTTGCCAATAAGGCTGACGACGGTAAGGACCTGTATGGTCAGTACGAGTTCTATAAACTCGGACTGGGCGACCCCTTCTGCGTCAGTGCCGCCACGGGTAGTGGAACGGGTGACCTGCTGGATTTCGTGCTGTCGAAATTGAAGACCGACGAGGTGGACGACTTAGAGGATGGTACGCCGCGCTTTGCCGTCGTGGGACGCCCCAATGCCGGTAAGTCGAGCATCATCAATGCCTTCATCGGTGAAGACCGCAATATCGTTACAGAGATTGCCGGTACCACTCGCGACAGCATCTATACCAAGTACGACAAGTTCGGCTTCGACTTCTATCTGGTCGACACGGCCGGCATCCGTCGCAAGAACAAGGTGACGGAAGATTTGGAGTTCTACTCTGTCATGCGTTCCATCCGTGCTATCGAGAACTCGGATGTCTGTATTCTGATGATTGATGCCACTCGTGGCATTGAGGCGCAGGACATGAATATCTTCCAGCTCATTCAAAAGAACAACAAGTCGCTGGTTGTTGTCGTCAACAAATGGGATTTGGTGGAGGACAAATCACAGATTGCCATTACCACCTTCGAGACGGCTATTCGCAACCGTATGGCTCCCTTCGTCGACTTCCCCATCATTTTTGCCTCTGCTGTGACCAAGCAGCGCATCTTCAAGGTGTTGGAAACAGCCAAGCAGGTCTACCTGAATCGTAAGATCAAGATTGGAACCTCGAAACTCAACGAGGTGATGCTGCCGCTCATCGAGCAGACGCCGCCACCCAGTATCAAGGGTAAGTACATCAAGATCAAGTACGTTTCGCAGGTGCCCGATACGCAGATTCCTACCTTTGTGTTCTATGCCAACCTGCCTCAGTATATCAAGGAATCCTATCGTCGCTTCTTAGAGAATAAGCTCCGCGATAACTGGACGCTGACAGGAACGCCCATCAATGTCTTTGTCCGTCAGAAATGAAGCATCTGCTTACCTTGCTTGCTATTGCGCTGGTCTGTTTCTCCTGCGGAGGCTCTTCGCCTGAGGAAAAAGCTGCCGAGGCTGCCAAGGGGTATTACGACCGTTTGGCAGCAGGCTTCCCCGAGGACTTCCTGGAAGGTCGCGCCGTTGTTGACAGCCTGCCTGCCGACTATTGTGAACAGCTGGTTGCCGTCTATCGGAAGTATATGGCCGATGTCGAAGAGAAGCATGGCGGTATCAGCGAGGTGCGCATCAGTCCTCAAGTAGGCCGTCGCGACTCGACATTGCAGTTGACCTACGCCTTCCTGTTGCTCTGCTTTGCCGACTCTACCCAGGAAGAGATAGTAGTCCCGATGGTGGAGAAGGATGGCGAATGGTATATGAAATAAAAAACGGACTGAACTACAAGTTCAATCCGTTTCCCTCTTTTAATCCTTTTCTATGCTTCTCTTCTTTTTTTAATATGCAGGGTGATAGTTATACATTCTTGCCATGTTCAAGCAATAATCTTTGTAGGCCTCACTCTTTATCCATTTCATAAATAACTTTTTCATCTTTTTACCCTTTCTTTTCTTTAATTGTTATCCTTTGTTATCCTTACTTGCTGTCTTCTCTTTGACAGCTCTTATCTCTTTTTGTCGATGCAAAGGTACGATGTTTTTTGCTCCCTTGCAAGCAAAAAAGCGAATTGTTTGCGTTAACAGCCTATATTTTGACCTGCGTCAACGGAATCGGCCTTTCGTTGATGCAGGTCAATCAGAAACGGAAAAAGGGGGATTTTAGTGCTGGTGGGTAATGGCTTCACGCATCTCTTTCAGCAGGTCGGAGGCGAAGATGAAGTCAGTGAGGCGCTTGTTGGTCGAATGCATGATGTCGGCAGAAACGCCCTGCCATTCCTTATGCCCTTCGTAGATGAAGATGATGTTCTCGCCAATGCCCATGACGGAGTTCATGTCGTGCGTATTGATGATGGTCGTCATCTTGAATTCCTGGGTGATGGAGTGCAGCAGGTCGTCGATTATCAGCGATGTCTTGGGGTCGAGTCCGCTGTTCGGCTCGTCGCAGAACAGGTATTTGGGATTCAGGGCGATGGCACGGGCAATGGCGACGCGCTTCTGCATTCCGCCGGAAATCTCACCAGGAAATTTCTCCTCGGCACCAACCAGGTTGACGCGGTCGAGGCAGTCCATGGCTCTCCGCTGCCGTTCGCGCAGGTTCATAGAGGAAAACATGTCAAGCGGGAACATGACGTTCTCCAGCACGGTCAGCGAGTCGAAGAGTGCTGCCGACTGAAAGATCATGCCCATCTCGCGCCGCATGTGCACCTTTTCCTGCTTGGACATGCGCACAAAATCGCGCCCGTCATAGAGAATCTGTCCCTTGGTGGGGTCGAAGAGTCCTACCAGGTTCTTCATGAGTACGGTCTTGCCGCTGCCGCTCTGGCCGATGATGAGGTTGGTCTTGCCGTCCTCAAAAACGGTCGAGATGTCCTTCAACACCTCAACTTCGTCAAAACTCTTATATAGGTTCTTTACTTCTATCATGATAACAGCTCGGTCAAGAATACGTCACTACAAAGAATCAGTACGCTGGATGTGACCACGGCGTCTGTCGAGGCCTTGCCGACGTTGACCGATCCGCCCTCGACGGTATAGCCGAAGTAGGAGGGTACGGCGGAGATGATGAAGGCAAAGAAGAGGCTCTTGATGATGGACATCCATACAAACCACGCCTTGAACTGGTGTTGCAGACCCAGCGTCAGGTCGTCAGGCACGATGATGTGGGCGACATAAGCCGTTCCGTAGGCTCCCATAATACCCATGGCCGACGAGAAGATGACCAGCAACGGCATGATGGTGAGCATGCCTAAAATCTTGGGCAGGATGAGGTAGCATGCCGAGTTGACTCCCATGATGTCGAGGGCGTCAATCTGTTGCGTGACGCGCATAGTTCCTATTTCAGAGGCGATGTTCGACCCCACCTTGCCTGCAAGAATCAGACACATGATAGAACTGGAGAACTCCAGCAGCATGATTTCACGCGTTGTGTAGCCGCTGACCCAGCGGGGCATCCAGGGCGACTGGATGTTCAGCTTCATCTGGATGCAGATGACGGCACCGATGAAGAAAGATATCAGGAGCACGATGCCAATGGAGTTGATGCCTAACTGGGCCATCTCCTTGACATATTGTTTCCAGAACATCCGAAAACGCTCAGGCACTGAGAAGGTGCGCCCCATCAGTATGACAAATTTGCCGAACGTTGTCAGCCATTTATGCAGTAATTTCACCATAGCGGGTGCAAAGGTAGTTATTTTCTTTGAGCTTTGAGCTTTGAACTTTCAACTTTATGATTTGCCAAAGTGTTAAATATACCTAACGCACGGTGATAAAGCTCATCGTTCAAAGTTCAAAGTTCAAAGATTGTCGTACCTTTGCAGCCAATATGGATGAAACGTTGAATATACAGACAGGACAGCCGCAGAAAGAGCAGGAAAGCCTTGTGCTGCGTGCGGAAGGACTGGTGAAGATTTATGGTAAGCGTACGGTCGTCAACGATGTGTCGTTTGATGTCAAGCAGGGCGAGATTGTCGGTCTGCTGGGCCCGAATGGTGCTGGCAAGACCACGTCGTTCTATATGACTACCGGACTCATCGTGCCCAATGGCGGTCACATCTATCTGGGTGACGAGGAGGTGACGACCTATCCCGTTTACAAGCGTGCCCGTTCCGGCATCGGCTATCTGGCTCAGGAGGCTTCGGTATTCCGTAAGATGACGGTGGAGGATAATATCCTGAGTGTCTTGGAGATGACGGGTAAGCCTCGCGACTATCAGTTGGAGAAACTGGAGAGCCTCATCAAGGAGTTCCGTTTAGAGAAGGTACGCCGCAATACGGGCGACCGTCTGTCGGGTGGTGAGCGCCGCCGTACGGAGATAGCCCGCTGTCTGGCCATTGAGCCGAAGTTCATCATGCTTGATGAGCCGTTTGCCGGTGTGGACCCCATTGCCGTTGAGGATATCCAGTTTATCGTGTGGAAACTGAAGGACAAGAACATCGGTATTCTGATAACCGACCATAACGTCGAGGACACGCTGTGCATCACCAATCGCGCCTACCTGTTGTTCGAGGGACGCATTCTGTTCCAGGGTTCGCCAGAGGAATTGGCAGCCAATCCGGTGGTGCGCAAGAACTATCTGACGGAGTCGTTTGTGTTGCGCCAGAAGGACTTTTCTCTCTTAGAGGAACAGCGTAGACAGGAAGAAGAAAGTTAATAATTCTTAAGAGGTGAGAGCCGAAAGGCAAGAGGTAAGAGAAATTTTGTACCTTTGCACGCTCGAAACGCATATATAATAATAAATAAGGTATAAAGAGACAATGAATATTCAATTTGAAGCTCCTGACAAGATCAATGGTTTGATGACCATTACGTTGGAGACGGCTGACTATCAGCCTGAGGTCGAGAAGACCCTGAAAGACTATCGCAAGCGTGCTAATATTCCCGGATTCCGTCCTGGTCAGGCCCCGATGGGCATGATTAAGCGCCAGTTTGGTACAAGTGTCAAGGTTGACGTCGTCAACAAGATGCTGGGCGAGAAGCTGTACGACTATGTACGCGAGAACAAGATACAGATGCTGGGCGAGCCCCTTCCCAGCGAGCAGCAGGAAGCTCTCGACTTCGAGGGCGACGCTCCGCTGACCTTTAAGTTCGACATCGCCGTGGCTCCTGCCTTCGAGGCTCAGTTGAGCGCCAAGGACAAGGTGCCCTACTACAACATTACCGTCGAGGACAAGCTGGTTGACCAGCAGGTTGAGATGTATCAGAGCCGTTCTGGTGAGTACCAGAAGGTTGAGCAGTTCGACCCCGAGCAGCGCGATATGCTGAAGGGTGACCTGCGCGAGGTAGATGGCACCATCGAGGTGGCTGACGCCGTGCTGATGCCTCAGTATATGAAGGTGGACGACCAGAAGAAGCTCTTCGAGGGCGCTAAGCTGGGCGACATCATCACCTGGAATCCCCGTAAGGCTTATCCCGAGAGCGACATCGAGGTGAGCAGCCTGCTGAAGATTGAGAAGGACCAGGTAGCCGAGCATACCGGCGACTTCACGTTCCAGATTACCGAGATTTCCCGCTTTGTCAAGGCCGAGGTCAACCAGCAGTTGTTCGACCAGACGTTTGGCGAGGGTACTGTCAAGGACGAGAAGGAGTTCCGTCAGAAGATTGCCGACATGATTGCCCAGCAGTTCAAGATGGACGCTGACTTCAAGTTCCTGCAGGACGTTCGCGCCTATATGGAGAAGAAGGTTGGCAAGCTGGAGTTCCCCGAGGCTATTCTCAAGCGCGTGATGATTCAGAACAACAAAGATCGCAAGGATGCCAAGGAGTATGTCGAGAAGAACTTCGAGGCCAGCATCAAGGAACTGGGCTGGCACCTCATCAAGGAGCAGTTGGTTGCTGCCCAGGGCATCAAGGTCGAGGACGATGACCTGAAGGCCGTTGCCAAGGAGGCTGCTCGTGCACAGTTTGCCCAGTATGGCATGAGCAATGTTCCCGACGAGTATCTGGAGAACTATGCTTCGGAGATGCTGAAGAAGCGCGAGAATCTCGACGGCATTGTCGACCGCGCCGTGGATACCAAGTTGACGGCCGCTCTGAAGACTGTGGTGAAGCTGGACGAGAAGTCTATCACCATGGAAGACTTCCAGAAGATGCTAAATGAGAAGTAAAAAGGTAAAAAAGTAAAGAGGTAAGAGACAATTATATTTCTTTAACCAAAAAAAAGAGTCGGGATGCTTTGCGTTCCGACTTTTTTTCGTAATTTTGTATCTACGTTTTCAATAAAGGGTAGAGAAAAGTGCCCTTTGCTTATTTAAGGAGAAAGAAATGATGAACAACGATTTTAGAAAATATGCTACCAAGCATTTAGGTATCAACGGTCTTGTACTCGATGAGGTGATGAGTGCACAGGCCCAGTACTTGAACCCTTACATCCTGGAAGAGCGTCAGCTGAACGTGACGCAGATGGACGTCTTCTCACGCTTGATGATGGACCGTATCATCTTCCTGGGAACCCAGATTGACGACTATACCGCCAACACGCTGCAGGCCCAGCTGCTCTATCTCGACTCGGTAGATTCGGGCAAGGATATCTCTATCTACCTGAATTCCCCTGGCGGCAGCGTGACGGCAGGTCTCGGCATCTACGACACCATGCAGTTTATCTCCAGCGACGTAGCAACCATCTGTACGGGTATGGCAGCCTCGATGGCGGCAGTGCTGCTGGTGGCTGGTACTGAGGGCAAGCGTTCGGCACTGCCCCACAGCCGCGTCATGATTCACCAGCCGTTGGGCGGTGTCCAGGGTCAGGCTTCCGATATCGAGATTGAGGCCAAGGAAATCATGAAGTTCAAGAAGGAACTGTATACCATCATCTCCGAGCATTCTCACACGCCCTACGACAAGGTGTGGAACGATTCCGACCGCAACTACTGGATGACGGCCGAGGAAGCCAAGGAATATGGAATGATTGACCAGGTGCTGAAGAAGAAATAAGGCGGGCTTTGCCCTAAATAATAGATAATAAATAATAAAGAAATTGGCTAAGAAGTGTAATTTCTGTGGACGCTCTGAGCGTGAGGTGAAGCTGTTGATAACAGGTGTGGACGGCTGCATCTGCGAGGATTGTGCCGTGCAGGCTTACCAAGTGGCTACAGCCAACGGCTATGGTCCTGAGGCTCGCCGCCAGACCAGCAAGTTCAACATGAAGCGCGTCCCCAAACCCAAGGAAATCAAGGAGTACCTGGACCAGTACGTCATTGGTCAGGACGAGGCCAAGCGCTACCTGAGCGTGGCTGTCTACAACCACTACAAGCGCCTGCAGCAGCCCAAGAACGACAACGAGGTAGAGATAGAGAAGTCGAACATTATCATGGTAGGTTCGACGGGCACAGGCAAGACGCTGCTGGCACGTACCATTGCCAGACAGTTGGATGTGCCGTTTACCATCGTCGATGCCACGGTGTTCACGGAGGCTGGCTATGTGGGCGAGGACGTGGAGAGCATTCTCACCCGACTGCTGCAGGTGGCTGACTATAATGTGGAGGCCACGCAGCGCGGCATCGTCTTTATCGATGAGATAGACAAGATAGCGCGCAAGATGGACAATCCCTCCATTACCCGCGATGTCAGCGGCGAGGGCGTCCAGCAGGGACTGCTCAAACTGTTGGAGGGCACCAATGTCAACGTTCCCCCCAAGGGCGGCCGCAAGCATCCCGACCAGGACTATATCTCCATCGATACGCATAACATCCTGTTTATCTGCGGCGGTGCCTTCGACGGTATCGAGCGCAAGATAGCCCAGCGTCTGAACACGCATGTAGTGGGCTATAACTCAGTGCAGAACGTGCGTAAGATAGACAAGGAGAACCTGATGCAGTATATTGCTCCGCAGGATCTGAAGTCGTTCGGACTCATTCCTGAGATTATCGGTCGTCTGCCCGTGCTGACCTACCTGAATCCGCTCGACCGCGACGCCCTGACCAAGATACTGACCGAGCCTAAGAACTCCATCATCAAGCAGTACCAGAAACTGTTCGAGATGGACGGCATCAAGCTCACCTTCACCCCCGAGGCGCTCACGCTCATCGTCGACAAAGCCGTCGAGTACAAGCTGGGTGCCCGCGGTCTGCGCTCCATCGTGGAAAACATCATGATGGACGCCATGTTTGAAGTCCCCTCTAAGCGAACAAAATCCTTTGAAGTGACTGCCGAGTATGCTCAGGAGCAGCTTGACAAGTCGCATCTGCAATAATACCCCCAAAAAGTCTATGGCAAAAAAGAAACAGAATCTGACTGAAGCGCTCAAGAAATACTTCGGCTTCGACAAGTTCAAGGGTGATCAGGAGGCAATCATCCAGAATGTATTGGATGGCAACGACACCTTCGTGCTCATGCCCACGGGCGGCGGCAAGTCGCTGTGTTATCAGCTGCCGTCGCTGCTGATGGATGGCACGGCTATTGTCATCTCCCCGCTGATAGCACTGATGAAGAACCAGGTCGACGTCATCAGTTCGATGAGTGAGGAGGGCACGGCCCATTACCTGAACTCATCGCTCAACAAGTCGGCTATCGACCAGGTGAAAGCCGACATCATGGCTGGCAAGACCAAGCTGCTCTATGTGGCTCCCGAGTCGCTGACCAAGGATGAGAACGTGGAATTCCTGCGCCAGGCCAAGATATCGTTCTACGCCATCGACGAGGCCCACTGTATCTCTGAGTGGGGTCACGACTTCCGTCCGGAGTATCGCCGCATCCGTCCCATTATCAACGAGATAGGCAAGGCTCCCGTCATTGCGCTGACGGCAACGGCTACCGACAAGGTGCGAACCGACATCAAGAAGAATCTGGGCATCCTGGATGCCGCAGAGTTCAAGTCGTCGTTCAACCGTCCCAACCTCTATTACGAGGTACGCTCGAAGACGCAGGACGTGGACAAGGACATCATCAAGTTCATCAAGCAGCATCCCGGCAAGAGCGGCATCATCTACTGCCTCTCGCGCAAGAAGGTCGAGGAGCTGGCAGAGGTGCTGAAGGCCAACGACATCAAGGCGGCGCCCTATCATGCCGGTCTCGACAGCGCCCTCCGTTCGCAGACGCAGGACGACTTCCTAATGGAGGAGATTGACGTCATCGTGGCAACCATCGCTTTTGGCATGGGCATCGACAAGCCAGACGTGCGCTTCGTCATCCACTACGACATTCCCAAGTCGCTGGAGGGTTACTACCAGGAGACCGGGCGTGCCGGACGCGACGGCGGTGAGGGCATGTGCATCACGTTCTATGCCCAGAAGGACCTGCAGAAGCTCGATAAGTTCATGGAGGGCAAGCCCGTTGCCGAGCAGGACATCGGCCGCCAGCTGCTGGCTGAGACGGCAGCGTATGCCGAGTCGTCGGTATGCCGCCGCAAGATGCTGCTCAACTACTTCGGCGAGACCTACGACAAAGACAACTGCCAAAACTGCGACAACTGCCTGCACCCCAAGACGAAGATTGAGGCCAAGGACCAGCTGTTGATGGTACTTCAGGCTATCCATGCGCTGAAGGAGAATTTCCGCTCCGACTATATCATCGACTTCGTGTCGGGACATGAGACCGAGGAACTGCTGGCTCACAAGCATCAGGACCACGAACTCTTCGGCGTTGGCGAGAAGACCGAGAAGAAATACTGGAATCCCGTCGTCCGTCAGGCGCTCATTGCCGGCTATCTGAAGAAGGACGTCGAGAACTACGGACTGCTGAAGCTGACCTCTGCCGGCAAGAAGTTCATGAAGAACCCGGAGTCGTTTATGATAGTCGAAGACCACGAGTATAACGAGGACTACGATTCTTCCGTCGACCACGAGGGCGGCACCAGTGCCCTCGACCCCACGCTCAGCGCTATGCTGAAAGACCTGCGCAAGAAGGTCAGCAAGAAGCTGGGCCGTCCGCCATACGTCATCTTCCAGGATGTCAGTATCGAACAGATGGCAACCGACTATCCCGTCACCCTCGAGGAGTTGAAGAATATCCAGGGCGTCGGCGAGGGCAAGGTGCGTCAGCCGTATGCCAAGGATTTTGTCAGCCTCATCAAGCGCTATTGCGACGAGAACGAGATAGAGCGTCATAGCGACCTGCGTGTGCGTACCGTCGCCAAGAAGTCCATCCTAAAGGTGAAGATTATTCAGGCTATCGACCGCCAGATTGCGCTCGACGACATTGCTACTGCTCAGGGCCTGGAGTTCGATGAACTGCTCGACGAGGTGGAAGCCATTGTCTACAGCGGTACCAAGCTCAACATCGACTACTTCCTGGAAGAGGTGATGGACGAAGACCACGTCGACGACATCTACGACTACTTTGCCGAGAGCGAGACCGACTCCCTGGAGGACGCCCTGCAGGAGCTCGGCGCCGAATGCTCCGAGGACGAAATCCGCCTCGTGCGCATCAAATTCCTTTCCGAAATGGCCAACTGACCAGACTCTCTTTATTACTGATTTACTTCTCTGATCATCATCGACGGTGGGCAGTCGTACATCACCTGGGCATGATTGATACGGATGAGCTGGCTTTCGATACACTTGCCAGTCTCGCGGTCGATGATGTCACGATAGACCTCTCCATTGCGATAGACCACCCCATCTTCACGCGAGAAGTATTCATTTTCGCCATGAATATGGAAGGTGTGGGGCTGCTGCTCTGTAGCCCGCAGTTCGCCACACAAGTACTCTTCGTTTGTCCAAAGTCGAAGTTGATAAGTATTTCGGGTGTCGTTACGGAAGCGGTAGTCTATATAGTTGTACGAGATGCTGGTGCCAGTGCCGAAGGGAATCTGACGCCCGAAGTCTGGAAACAAGTCAAGTCCGTCATGGTGATGATGCTCCGTGATGGTCAGTTCGCTGTGCAATACGAGCCAATGGATAAGATTCGACAACTGGCACATTCCCCCGCCGATGCCTTGCGAGGGCTTGCCCTTGGCGATGGTGAGTCCCTCTTTGTACCCCTTCCGTTTGGTGGTACGACCGATGAGTTTCCAAACGGAGAACGTCTCGCCCGGATGGATGAGCAGCCCGTCGATGTGTTTCACCGCCAAGGCCAGATTCGTCGCCTTGTTCTCCTGCAACTGCATATTCACATTCCCAAGCCGACGGCGAATGAGTGAGTTGTGGCGATAGATAACTGCAGGCAGCGATTCCTCCGTCCGTTCCTTGGCGAACTGCGTCTTCCGCAGCATATCCTGAACGTGGCGCTTCAATATTTCCTTTTCCATCGACAGCCGATAGGTGAAAGGTGATATCTCGCAAAACAGTTTTCGTTCCATTAATACTTGTTTTTGTTGCAAATTTAGTCAAATAAAGTCAATTACGAAAGGAAAAGCGTATCTTTGTATCTGTTTTTAACATTACAAACATTATTCATCTCTTTGCATCAGCAAAGAACGAGTCTCTTTGCGCTCACGAATGGACAAACCCGTGGTCATTTATTCTCTTTTCCTAATTAAAATTTGGAAGTCTCAGAAATAGTTTGTATCTTTGCAATGTGATTGGTCGTATTCGTCGTTCCCGCAAAGTGCTTCAGAATTACGATGCAGTCTGGGAATAAGTATCGGCTAAAGAACTCACAGGGACAGGCCCTCTGAGTTCTCTGACAAGTATGAAAGAAAGAAATATTGGAATCGATATTCTAAAGTTCTTTGCAGTTCTTCTAATTACTAACTCACATATGGAACTGCTGTATGGAAAATATAGTGTATTAGCAACTGGTGGCACTATTGGAGATGTTTTGTTTTTCTTTTGTTCGGGATTCACATTATTTATGAAGCCGATTTCTTCAATTAAAGAGTTCCCTAATTGGTATAAACGTCGCATAAACCGAATCTATCCAACAGTTTTAGCGATTGCAATTGTAAAATGCACATTTTTTGATTCTCACCCAGACATTAATAGCATTATCTTATCAGGAGGAGGATGGTTCGTTCAATGTATTATGATTTACTATATCATCATATATTTCATAGGTTTATATTGTAAGAATAAAATCAATTTGATAATTGGCATTGTCTCATTATCTTCATTAATATGGTTCCTTTCTGTGGAACGTACATTCCCATTTAACATGTATGGACCAGAAGGTGGATATTTGAAATGGCTCCTATATTTTAGTTTCATGCTTTTAGGTGCTAAGTTGGGAGCTAAAGGTCTTATCCCCAGGAATAAGTCTTTTAAATATTTTGTATATGCATTATTAGGGATTGTTGTATATTACGTTTTTTATATCCTTGGAGTAAAGGTTGAAAAAATAGAATATATAGAAATACTTAATTTCATACCGTTGCTATTTGCAGTTTATTATCTTTATCATTGGGGTAATAGTCCTATGGCAAAGTCTTTATATCAGAACAGAATATGCTACTTTATTGTAAGATTTATAGGTGGATTATGTTTAGAAGTGTATCTTATTCAAAGTTGCATTTTTACAGACAAACTAAATCATATATTTCCTCTAAACATACCAATAATCTTCTGTGCAATTGTTATAGTTGCATATTTATCAAGATGTTTGTCAAGGTTCATCTCTCAGACATTTAAAGATAGTCCTTATGATTGGAAAAAAATGATGGAAAAGTATTAGCATCACATTCAAAAATCGAGTGCATATTGTGTCATGATATGCACTCGATGTTTTTTTAAAATGTGATAATAGCGTGAAACTCCGTTATCTTCTTTACTTCTGGAAACATTTCATTTATCCAATTGCTGTTGAATCCATTGAACTATAGCTGACTGTTCAACCGTGAGTTGGAACTCGTGGGGGACAGACCCTTTGAGTTCTTTTTGCTGAGTTCGGGTGTGGCTTGTACATGGCGAAGAGACCGTAAAGAATCCTTACACATCGACGGATTTCGACTAAAAGCCCCCATGCAGTCCGCCCAAGCCGGACTCCCAAAGAGGCCAAGGATAACACCACTACAATTATTCGTTTTTTCTAACAAAAGAAAGACTCACGAGGTTAGACTCCGTGAGTTTCCTGTGGCCGAGAACGCACATCGTTTCACGCCCCGGCAAGTGAAGATTATCACCGAAGAATTGGGCGATCCCTACTGAAAAAAAAGCGTAAGTTTGCGTAAAGTTGCGTAACTTTGCGCAAGGTTGCGTAAATTAACAATAATGCCAAAATAAACTGTCGTAACTTTGCACTTGCAATTCTGAAGGCGCCAAGAAGTTTTGCAAGAGTTAACGTGGTATTCGCTAATTGAAAATTTAATCAAATGACAGGAGACATAGAATTAATTGACAACGGCATCGTGCGGCAGTTAGAGAACAATGGACTGAAGAAGGGCGACAGGGAGCAGCAGATAAAACTGCTTCTGACCCACGCCTACATGGCCGTGAAGATGTACTGGGCCATGAGCCAGGAGGACCGGGTTCTGGCCTCGGAATGGCATAAGAAATTCAGACGTTCTTTTTCGCTCAGAAATTTCTTAAAAGAGCGAAAAAGACACAGGGAAAGGAAAAATCCCCCCTGTACCCCTCTAATAAGGAAAGGCCTTCTTGAAAAAGGGCATAAAATCTCTCTCTCTGTGGGACGAGATGGCGGGGCCTTGGACGAGAGAAAAAAGAAGTTTTGGGCCGAGTTGGAACAGTACATTGGCAAGTACAATCGCCAGATGGTGTTGCAGTTCTACTACTACTGGGCTGAGGAAATGAAGGGCGTTGACCAGATGCGTTGGGAAATCCAGAAGTCTTGGAACACGAGTTATCGTCTGGCCGCATGGTCGAAGCGGAGTTTTGCTAAGAACGACGAGGCCGCCGCCCTGCGTCTTGAACGGACGAAGGGAAAGAAATCCTCACCGCAGGCAGCGAATACCGCCGAGCAGCAGGCCATAGCTGCCAAGCGCAACCCCAGGCTATGCCATCTGGTGAACAAGAATGTACATCGTTTCACGCCCCGGCAAGTGAAGATTATCACCGAAGAATTGGGCGACCCCTACTGAAAAAAAAAGCGGAAGTTAGCGGAAAGTAACCTAAATTAGTCGAAGTTAGCGGAAGGTAACGGAAGTTAGCGAGAACGTTCATTTTATTTGTAGTACCTTTGCAATTGCATTGGAGATGCAATAGCGAGAACAGGCTGCGGCTCAGCATAGAGCGAGCTCTCTGCATTCGCCTTGCACTGTCCTTGCATCGGAAA
>CACXAG010000014.1 GCA_902765585.1 uncultured Prevotellaceae bacterium | reverse complement strand
GCAATCTCGTTGACGTTCATGGTGGTAGCACCGCTGAAGTAGTAGATGCCCAGCAGACCGATAATCAGCAGGGCGGAACCACCCATCAGCATCAGCGTCAGCTTCATGGCAGCATACTCCTTGTTGCCGGAACCCCAGACACCAATCAGCAGGTACATGGGAATCAGCGCTACCTCGTAGAACATGAACATGGTGAACATATCGGTGCAGATGAAGAAGCCGTAAACACCCGTCGAGAGCAGGGTGAACCAAAGGAAATACTCCTTGGTGAGGGGCTTCAGCTGCCAAGAGGCAAAGGTACCGGTGAACACGATGATGCTCGACAGGAGCAGCATCACGACAGAGATACCATCGACACCAACACTGTAGGCAATATTAAGTGGCTTGAACCAAGGCGTAGAAGCCGTCAACAGCATCACATCGGTATTACCTGCTGCACGCTGCTGAACAAAGTAGATGGTCAGCCATACGGACAGGGCCAGCAAGCACGAGGCACCAGCCACCATCACGCCACGCACCTGATTGAGCGACTTGGCCAGCCAAAGGCCGAGCAGCATCAGGGCGGGAATTACTACGAATAATGTTAATATACTCATAATTGTACTTTCGATTTTAGATTGCAAGCAGGATTAACGTTAATGCGACGGTACCCGTAAGGAACCATACTGCATACTGACGGACATCGCCACTCTGCCAGGGACGGAGAGACTCACCAGCCTCGTTGGCACCCCAGGCCATGAAGTTGAACGTGCCATCAACAACATGACGGTCGAACCAAGCAATAGGCGTGGAAATGCAGCGGAAGATGATGCGATGAGTGACATACTGCCAAATCTCGTCCTGATAGAAGCGCTTGTAGGCTGCACGGTGCAGCTTGGGGAACGTCTTATAGAGACGATCGGCGATGGGCTGACTCTCACCTTTATAGATATAGGTGGCGAGACAGATGCTCAGGATGGCAATAATCGTAGACGTAGCAGCAATCTGCGTGTCGAAGTGGATGGTGTAGTTGGTACCCTCGGCATTGACAAACTGACCGAAGCTGCCACCCCACCCTGCGAAACCTGCGATGGTGGAATAGATACCCACACCCATCGTAATGACGCAAAGCACAATGAGAGGAATGGTCATCGTAGCAGGAGCCTCATGGGGCGTATGGTGCTCATGGGCTTCCACATTCTCAGTACCCCAGAAGATGCCATAGTACAGACGGAACATGTAGAAGGCGGTCATAGCAGCGATACCCGTCATAATCCAACCTACCACAGGACTGTAGGCAAAGCAGGCGGTGATAATTTCATCCTTCGAGCTGAAGCCCGAGAAGAAAGGAATACCTGCGATGGCAAAGCAGCTGATGAGGAAGGTGATGTTGGTAATCGGCATATACTTGCGCAGACCACCCATCATAGCCATCTCGTTGGAATGAACGGCGTGGATGATACAACCGGCACCAAGGAACAAACAAGCCTTGAACATAGCGTGGGTGAACAAGTGGAACATACCAGCCATGAAACCGAGCTGTGCGTGATTGTCGAGCACACCATGATGACCAGGCAGCGAAACGCCGAGAGCCACCATCATGAAGGCAATCTGGGAAATGGTCGAGAAGGCCAGCACACGCTTGATGTCGCTCTGTGCACAAGCCACAGCAGCGGCGTAGAAAGCGGTGAACACGCCTACCCAGACGACGATGCTCATCTGAGGCTGAGCGTACTCAACCCAGAGGGGGAACATACGGGCAATCTGGAACACACCGGCTACCACCATCGTAGCAGCGTGGATGAGTGCAGAAACAGGCGTCGGACCCTCCATGGCATCGGGCAGCCAGATGTGCAACGGGAACATGGCACTCTTACCGGCACCACCGATGAACATCAGCACCAGTGCGGTAGGCAGGATAAAGCCTGCGGCAGCAACGGCCTTGGCAGCATTGCCTGCGATGAACGGAGTAGTACCCTCGCCCATCACGATGTTGCCAGCAAACGAGAAGCTGAACGAATCGGTGTAGTAACCGAACATCAGGATACCGATGAGGAAGAACATATCGGCGAAGCGCGTCACGATGAAAGCCTTCTTAGAGGCAGCGATGGCGGGCTTCAACGGATAGTAGAATCCAATCAACAGATAAGAGCTGACACCCACGAGTTCCCAGAAGGTGTACATCTGGAAGATGTTGGTGGCGAGCACCAGTCCGAGCATCGACATGGTGAACAGGCTCAGGAAAGCGTAGTAGCGCTGGAAACCCTTCTCACCGTGCATGTAGCCGAATGAGTAGATATGTACCATGAACGACACCGTGCTGATGACGATGAGCATCATGACCGAGATAGGATCCAAGAGGATACCCATGTCGAAATGCAAATTGCCCAGAGGCAGCCAGGTGAAGTTATAGGGAACGATGGTAGCGTATGTGCCATCAGCCAGACGGTCGGCACCAAAATAGGCGAATGCCGTCAGGTAAGAGAGCACGGTAACCAGTCCCAGCGACGTGGTGCCGATTAGACCAGCAGTCTTATGCGACATCTTCATGCCAGCAAGCGCAAGAATCACGAATGACAGCGCAGGCAGCAGAAGGATCAGAAATGAATAACTATATATTTCCATAATTTTTCACTTTTCACTTTTACTTATTACCTTAACTACCATTTCATGTTCTTAATACTGTCAACACTATCGCTGCGGAAGTTGCGGTAGACATTGATGATAATAGCAATAGCCACAGCCGACTCAGCTGCTGCCACACCAATGACGAACAGGGTCATGAACATACCCTCCATGCCATTGGGATAGAGCAGGCGGTTAATAGCTGCGAAATTGATGTCAACGGCGTTGAGCACCAGCTCGACAGAGATGAGCATGGCGATCAGGTTGCGACGTGTCACGAAACCATAGACACCGATGAAGAACAACAGAGCGCTAAGCGCGAAATAACATTCTACAGGTATCATAGCTTACTTCTCCCCCTTTTCTTTACGTGCAACAACCAAGCCACCGATGATGCAGGCCAGCAGGAACAGTGAGATGAACTCGAAAGCGAGCACATACTGATACTTGCCAGCACCCACGAGGGCCGTACCAATCTCTTTCATAGGAACTTCCACATTGGCAGGAGCCATTGTGAAGAAGCCTGTCTTCAGCAGAATAAGAGCTACCACTACCAGTCCGGCAAGAGCAGCCAAACCACCACCAATCATCTTGCTGGACTTCACACGCTCCTCCAGACCCTGAAGGGTGCGCTTCGATACCAGCTGGATGGCGAAGACATAGATCATCGTAACGCCTCCGGCATATACGCTAATCTGAGCAGCTCCCAGGAAGGTGTAGTCGAGCAGGAAATAGATGCCTGCCACACCAAAGAGCACAAACAACATGAATGTTGCGGCTCGCATAATTCTCGTTGTGGTGACACACATCAGCGCTGAGCCGATGATGAACACTGCGAGAATGATAAACATGATTGTATTACCCATAGCGCGTTACTTCGTTTTAGTGTTAAACTTACCAATCTGCCACTCAGCGCCACCTTCGAGGAGGTTAGGCAGCGAACCACCCTGATATACTTCTTTGTCGAGGTGGAGCACCAGTTTAGAGCGGTCGAACACGGCGTTCTCGAAATCATTCGTAAACTCGATGGCATCGAAGTTGCAGGCGTTGGTACAGAGCTGGCAGAACATGCAGTCACCCAGGTCGTACTGATAATCGTCGAGCACCTTCTTTTTCTTGCCCGTCTCAGGATCCTCAGCCATGTGGCTGACAATCTTAATGGTTCCATTGGGGCAAGACTTCTCACATAATGTGCAAGCCGTGCACTTGTAGCTGCCGTCGTCGTTGCGCTTGAATACCAAGCGACCACGGTGACGCTTAGCCACGTGCAGTGTGGTCTTGCGGTTCTCAGGGTACTGCTCTGTAGACTTATTGGTGAAGAAGTCCTTGAAATATTCCTTCCAAGAGGTCTTCATGCCAACAGCCAATGTCTTCAGACCGTGCCCGATTTCTCCGAAATATGTTTTGTTATCTTCCATATTCTAGTATTTCTAGTTTTACTAGTCTGACTAGTACACCTTATTTAATATATAGGCCCAGGGCCACAACAACAGTCATAATCACAAGGTTGATGAGACCCAGTGGCATGAGGTACTTCCACTCCAATTTCAGAATCTGGTCGATACGCAGACGTGGGAACGTCCACTTAATCCACATCAGGATCCAAACCAGGAAGAAAGTCTTACCCATAAACCATACGATACCGGGGATGTAGTTCATCACGGCGTCAAAAGCTGACACACCGATGTTCACAGGCGCCCAACCACCGAGGAATACCGTAGCGGCAATACCAGCGATGATGAAGAGGTTCAGGAACTCAGCGAGGTAGAAGAAGCCAAATCCCATACCAGAATACTCCGTATGGTGACCAGCCGTCAACTCACTCTCAGCCTCAGCCATATCGAACGGACCACGGTTGGCCTCTGCATTACCAGCGATGAGGAATACGAAGAAGGCGATGATGGCAGGAATATGTCCCTGGAAGATGAGCCACTTCCAAGGGCCTGTCTGAGCCTCCACAATACCACTCATCTGCATGGTACCTGTCAGGATGACAGCAGTAATCAGGCAGAGGCAGAGCGACATCTCGTAAGAAATCATCTGCACGGCACCACGCATGGCAGAAACCACAGAGTACTTGTTGTTAGAGCCCCAACCTGCGAGGAAGATACCTACCACACCGATAGAAGAAATGGCGGTGAGCAGGAATACACCTACATTGAAATCGAGGATGGTAGCGCCATTGTTCCAAGGCAGGAACGAGAAGGCACCAACACTACCGATAATCACCAAGAGTGGAGCAACGGCATAGAGCAGCTTGTCGGCACGGTCAACGAAGAATATCTCCTTGATGAGCATCTTCAGCACGTCAGCAAACACCTGAAGCCAACCCCAGTAACCTACTCGCATCGGGCCCAGACGGCACTGGAAGTAGGCACAGACCTTACGCTCCATAAATATCAATACGCAGGCGATAAGGGCATATCCCAACAGGATTCCCGTACCCACCAGCATGCACTCAATCAATATCGCTAACCAGTCAGGACATCCGATTGTAATCCTGAGCAACTGGTCGAACCATTGTGTAAATATAGAAAAGTCGAACATAATTACTTCAATTTTTCAATTCTTCATTGTTTCAATTCTTCGACTAACGGTCGATGTCAGGAATTACAACGTCAATAGCAGCACACGTAGCAATGAGGTCGGCAATCTTCTGACCACGCAACATCGGGTCGAAGGCACCTACCAACGAGAGACCCATCGGACGCATCTTCATGCGGTAGGGACTCTTGTCGCCACGGCTATCAAGATAAACACCAAACTCACCGGCCACGCCCTCGACAGAGTAGTACCATTGTCCCTCGGGCACCTTGATGATTGGCTTCTGCTTCACGTAGAAGTCGCCCTCAGGAATATTGTCGATGAGCTGTTCGATGATATTCAGGCTCTGGTACATCTCGTTGATGTGAACCAGGTAGCGGTCCATAGAGTCGCAACCAGTCAGAGTACACTGTTCCCACTCTACCTTGTCGTACATGTCGTACGGATGGTTCTTGCGCACGTCGTTCTTCCAACCAGAAGCACGTCCGGCAGGACCCGTCACAGCGTAGTTGATACAATCCTCAAGGCTCATCGGACCGCAGTTCTCCAGACGGTTGTGAGTAATCACGTTATCGCCAAAGATATCCATATACTCCTGGATGGTCGGACGCAGATATGCTACGAGATCCTTGCAGTTCTTGACGAAGTTCGGATCAATATCATCCTGCAGGCCACCAATGCGGTAGTAGTTCTGAATCAGACGACCACCCGTGGTCTCCTCCATGCAGTTCAGCACGTGCTCACGATCGCGCATACCATAGAGCATACCCGTCAGAGCGCCCAGGTCCTGAGCCACACAAGAGGTGTACAGCAGGTGAGAATCAAGACGTTGCAACTCATCCATGATGGTACGGATGTACTTGATGCGGTCTGTGAGTTCTACGCCCAGGCCTTCCTCAATCACACCAACCAAAGCATGACGATGCTGCATAGCTCCCAAATAGTTAAGACGATCTGTCAAAGCAAGCGTCTGAGGATATGTCATACCTTCCCACATCTTCTCAATGGCACGGTGGATATAGCCAAGGTGCGGATAGATGCGCTTGACAGTTTCGCCATCAAGTACCGTCTGCAAGCGAAGCACACCATGGGTAGCGGGATGCTGCGGACCAATGTTAATCACATAATCATCGGCACCAAACAGACGGTTCTGCTTGCTCTGCAAGTTTCCATCCTTGTCGATGAAATACTCCAGACCGTAGTCGGGCTCCACATCATCCTCCAGCGTATATTCGTCGTTGAACTTCCAGTCCTTGCGGAATGGATAGCCCTTGAAGTCGCTACGCAGGAACAGACGGCGCATATCGGGATGACCGAGGAAAACGATACCATAGAAATCGTAAACCTCACGCTCCAACAGGTCGGCAACCTTCCAAATATTAGAAACGGTAGGGATGTAAGCCAGCATCTGACCTTCCAAATCACAGCTACCATTGCTCGACATACCGTCGCCGCAAACCTGCGTCTTGGCAATCTGCTTTACGCTGCAACGCTCATGAGTCTTGGTGTTCTCCAGGATGTAGATACATCCGAGTCCCTCTTCTGGACCGAAATCCTCACCTACGATGGTTACAAGATAGTCAAAGCCCTTTTTGTCCTTCAAGTTCTGCATCTCAGAGGCGAACTTGTCGAAATCAAATGATAAGAATTCTAATTTCATGCCTTGCCCTCCTCTTTTACTGTCTGCGATTCTGTTGCAGCCTTCATTTCTTCTACAAACTCTTGGGGAACCTCTGTGATAACCATTGGCTCACGACGATGATCGCCGTGCTTAGAGCGGAATGTCAGTTCCTCATTCGATACACCCAGTGCAGCCTCCTCAGCGGTCTGCTTGTGGTTGGCACCACCGAAGAACTTCTCGATTTTTACCTTACGCTGCAACTGCATCATGCCATACATGATAGCCTCCGGACGTGGGGGACAACCGGGAATAAACACATCGACGGGCACGATTTCCTCGATACCCTTCACGACATGGTAGCTCGACTTGAACGGACCACCACTGATAGCACAGCCACCGACGGCAATCACATACTTCGGCTCAGCCATCTCATCATAAAGACGCTTCAGCGCAGGTGCCATCTTGTGAGTGATGGTTCCTGCACACATAATCAGGTCGGCCTGACGAGGAGAGTTACGCGTCACCTCGAAACCGAAGCGGGCAAAGTCGTAACGTGCACAGCCACAAGCCATAAACTCAATACCACAACATGATGTGGCAAAAGTCAGCGACCAGAGCGAATTGGAACGTCCCCAGTTAATCAACTGGTCCAGCGAACCAGTCACCACATTGACGCCTCCCTCATGGAGTTCGTCAACAATCTTCTCCAACGAGGCGTTGTCATTCCACTCCTCGTAGGGAATACTCTTGATGTGCGGCTTTCTTACTTCCATTCCAAGTCTCCTTTCCGCCAGGCATATGCCAAGCCTAATACCAGAACTACCAAGAAGAAGCCAATGCTCAGCAATGCTGCTGCGCCAAACTCCTTCACAACTACTGCCCATGGATACAGAAACACCGTTTCTACATCAAACATGAGGAACAAGATGGCAAACAAGTAGAATCCCACGCTAACGGGCAGCCAAGAACTGCCTCGTGTGGGGATACCACTCTCATACGGCTCACCCTTCACCTTTGCATAGGATCTTGGTCCTATCAGCTTGGCTACTACGTAGGCCGCTACCACCAATGTTACTGCCGTCAACAAGACGGTAACTAACAAAGTAAAGTTCATAAAATGTTTAAAATATTATATTGAATTCAATTTGTGTGCAAAGGTAATCATTTTTTTGCAAAGAAAAGGCATAATTATAAAAAAAGTGAAAGAAAAAAATTAAGCCGCTGCTCTCATCGGGCAGCGGCTTTAATTATTTTGCCTTGGGAAACGCTTCTTGGGACAAGTCCTTAAAGAAGTCGTGGTTCAAAATAATGCTGATTTTCATCAACAATCGAACATCCAAACTCTTGCGTTTGAATATGTTATAAACGTTCGTACGTTCGCAAGGTATCTCTGATGCCAACCACGATGCTGACTTTCCCTGCTTCCTTAGAGTTTCCTCTATTTGCTTGCCTATATTCATACCTTCAGCCTAAAATTTAGTTTCTATAATTTGTTTCGGCTGCAAAGGTACGGAATAAATCTCAATATATCAGCAGATTATTGTCGAAATGTTTTCTATCATTTTCATTTAAATGTCAAAGTAGTACCAATAGTGGCATTCGGCTGTTGAATATGAAGCAACGAACACACCGTCGGAGCAATATCTGTGATATAAACTTCGTCTGGGCTGGCACCCTGTGGAACCTTCCATCCATAGAACAACAGAGGAATATGTGCATCATAGGGATTCCACTTGCCATGGTCGGTGCCTTCAGGCGATGACCAGCTGCCAAACTCGTAATACCCTGGCTCCGCACAAACGATGATATCGCCAGAGCGGTGGAAGTTATATCCACAGAGAATGCGCTCGCGAAGGAATGCGGGCACGGGAGAGGTAGCTGCCTTTTCGAAATCCACGACAAAGGCAATGTTAGGACATTGACGCAGGAAATCCATCACCACCTCCTTGACGCGCTGCAACTGCAAACCTTGCTTAGCAATGCCCTGATGGTCAAGGAAGAAACGGTAGTTGTTGATACCCAGGACAACCGGCTGACTATTACCCAACTGCTTGGCGATATACTTCTCTAAACCATCTTTCACATCAGCGGACAGCCATGGGCCACCATAGAGATTATTGTCCTGCATGAACTGATGGTTATGGGCAGCAGCATGGTCAGCGGTCAGAAATAATAGATAGTTGCCACTTCCCACCTGCTCGTCCAATGCCTTCAACAGCCGCTCCAGGTCTTTGTCCAACTCCAGATAAGCCTCGTCAGTACGCTCTCCTCGTGTACCCCACCGATGTCCAATCACATCGGTCTGGGAATAGCTGATACAGAGCATATCAGTCGTGCCACCCCTTCCCAACTGCTCACCCTTCATGGCAGCGATAGCCATGTCAGTGGTGATATGGCCTGTCAAGGGATAGGAGCCAACTTCCTTGCCGAGACGCTTGAACTCCTTGTTTTCCGACAGTTGTCGGTTATAATCCTTTACCCACAGAGGAAGCTCCTTCATATAATAGGTAGAGGTGATGAACTTTCTGTTCTTGGTATCCAGCCAATAGGCAGCATTTGCTGCATGGCCGGCAGGCAGGATGGCAGCACGCTCTTTATAGGACACGCCAATAACTTTCGATTTGAAGTCAGTATGCAGACGTAACTGGTCACCGATGGTGGTACTGAGCAGGTTGACGGGCGACATGCATCCTGCCTTGCGGTTGTCGGAACCTACGGGATTGACCGTACTGTCAGACGTACAATAGGTCTTGCGCCCATCAATGAAGAAGTTATTGCCGCAGATACCATGGAAGGCCGGTGTTGTTCCAGTATAGACAGAAGTATGACCAATGGCCGTCACTGTAGGCAGATAGTTAATCAAGCAGTTGTCGAAACTATATCCTTGGGTTATCAGCCTACGGAAGCCTCCCCCACCGAATTTGTCATAATAGCGCGACAGGTAGTCCCAGCGCATCTGGTCGACAACGATACCTACTACGAGCTTGGGACGCTCGCCAAACTGCGGACGCTCACAAGATGCCGACTGTGCCATCAACTGAAAGGATGAGCACAGCAAGACAGCTAATATAACTATTTTTTTCATAGAACAATCATTAAATATATTAGTGTTCTTTTAATTCTCAGTGCCTATTCGCTCTATGATTTCCAGACACATACGGCTGTTATGGTAAGGACATTTCCAAAAACCCGCCTTGTCATCAACAGTATTCAGTGTGCCGTCGATATGGCGGCTCCAATACCACTCACCATTGTCATAGTCAATCAAGTTACGCTTGATATAGTCCCAGCAGCGCAGGGCATGCTGCAGGGCCTTCTCATCACCGAAGTGCTGATAGATATTATACCAACCTACGACATTCTCCGCCTGCACCCACCAATGGAGGTCATCATCAACATGACCAGTATCGAGATTGGCTTCATGAATCATCGAGCCATCTGGGCGCAAGCCCTTTTCACTGGCTTTCGCAACCTCACGGACGATGGGTTCCACCTTGGCCAATACGTCCCTGTCACCCAGTACGAGTGCTGCCTCATGCATCAGCCAAGAACATTCTATATCGTGACCATAGCTCTCCAGATGCCCCGCACCACGCGTCCAGTCCATATCGAAGAAAAGATCAAGATGATGGGTTTCTGGATTCAGTATCTTATCCGTAAAGATACCGATGATATTGCGCAAGGCTGCTTCTACCCTGATGACATCGTCATTGGGAACCGTGATGCCAATCGGAAGCACGGAACCAATAGCAGGCACATAGTCGCATGACTCGGCAGCACGAAACTCCTTGAGCGTCCGATAGAGGTTAGCGTATGGTTCTATGATATGCAGATGGGTATTCTGCGACTTGGGATAGTTGGCATCCAACTCAGACAGACGCATATCGGCAATCGTTCCCCACTCCCTCGTACATGCCTCAATATAACCATTATGCTCAGAGTCGAAGGCATGCTCCTCGATACAGTCAAAGAGTTGTAAGGCACACTCCAGTGCCTCACGGTCACCAGTAGCACGGGCATATTCCGACATGCCATAGATGGCAAAGCCGATGGCATAGAACTGTTTTTTGGTGTCCATCGGATTACCCTCACTGTCGAGGCTCCAATAGACACCACCATATTCCTTGTCGATAAAATGGTCGATGATATAGTCCTTGGCACGTGTTGCAGCCTCGAGGTATTCTTGGAGGTGAGAGGTAAGAGGCGAGAGGTGAGAAAACACCCTGTAGGCAGCAGAGAACGACCAGAGGATGCGGGCATTGAGGATAGCGCCTTTTTCGGCATCAGGATGCAGCGTGCCATGACCGTCTATACGACCATAGAACCCTCCATGCTCACGGTCAATCATCCTATCGAGCCAAAAGCGCAGGATATTGTTCTCCACAACATCCTGCATTTCACGTTTCAGTGTCTGTATCATTTACAATTCACGTATTTCCTTCAATTCTGCATTAATCTGACGGATGCGCTCTGTCGTCAATGGATAGAACCACACAATACACATAGAGACGAGGGCCACGCAAGCGGGGATGAAACTCATCAACCAACGCAAGCAGGTCAGTGCCTCGGCAGGCTGTGCCACACCAGCAGCCAGCTGCGTGGCGTCAGTGATGTAGCCGAAGCTGTCAAGCAACCACAGAACGGCAGCACCACCAATAGCACCACCAAACTTCTGCGCCATCGATGAACTGGAGAAGATCAGACCCGTAGAGGCCGTCTTGAACTCCAACTCCGCATAGTCGCTGACATCAGCATACATCGACCATACCAGCGGCGACATGATACCTGTTAGGATAGAGATGACAATCTGGAATATCAGCATCAGCCAATAGCCAGTAGGAGTGCATGGGATGAAGAAGAAGAGACAGCTCAGCACAAACAATGAGGCATTGACCAAAATGAAAGTCGTCTTCTTACCCAGTCTATTAGAAATAGGTACGCACGAAGCCACACCAACCATGTTCGACACCTCTCCCACTCCCAAGAACAGTCCGGCATAGAAAGCAAACATGATGCCAAAGAACACCAGGTTGATATCGGAGCCTATAATATCTTGGAAATAGTAGGCTACAGTAGCACCACGAACCGTATTGAACAGGTTGAAGCACAGGGCTGCACCGATGAGCAACCACCAGGGTTTGTTGCTAAGCAGTGCCTTGAAGTCGCTCCCCACCGATACGGTAGACACGGTTTTCAGGTGTTCGCGGGTAATCAGGAAGCAGATGATAAACATCACGAAGCAAGCTGTAGCAATGACCACCATACCCCAGAACCAACCTTTAGGCGAATCGTATCCACCCATCATATTAGTCAGCGGCTCCCAACAGAACAGCGAGATAAACGAACCGCCATAGGCAAAAAACATACGGAACGACGAGAACACCGTCTTTTCATTAGAGTCGTCAGTCATCACACCCAGCATGGCACCGTATGGCACATTGATACCCGTATAGACGGTCATCATCAGGATATAGGTAACGTATGCCCAGACGAGTTTCCCGCCATAATCCAAATCGGGGGTCGTAAACAGCAGGATACCAGCGATGGAGAAGAACGGAGCCACCCATAACAGGTAGGGACGATACTTACCCCAGCGAGTGTTAGTACGGTCAGCGATGACACCCATCATCGGGTCACTGACAGCATCCCAGATACGGGTCACCAACACCAGCACACCGGCATCTATCAGCGACAGGCCGAAGATATTACTATAAAAAAACGGCAAGTAATAGGAAAATATTTTCCAAAACATGCTCGATGACATATCACCAAAGCCGTAGGCGATTTTTTCTTTTAGATTTGTCATAGTTGATTCACGTTTACGGTTATACATTAAGTCTGTTAGTTATAAATTGGCACGATTCTTAGCCACCAGTTTCTTGATGGTCTCCACGCTGGCGGCAGTACAGAGACCGTCCTCGGGAGTATTCATACAATAGTCGATGAGCTTGTCTATGGTCGACGTAGCCACATGCATGCGAGTATCTGCCGATGCATAGTAGATAAACACCTTGCCGTCCTCGTCGGCAATCCAACCATTGGCAAAAGCCACGTTCATCACGTCACCCAGATATTCGTCGCCCTGAGGAACGAGGAAATAGCCACCCGGCTGCGCAATAACTTTCGTCGGATCCTCCAAGGCCGTCATATACATATAGAGCACATAGCGCAGGCCGTCGGCCGTGGCACGCACACCATGAGCCAGATGCAGCCAGCCCTTCGGGGTCTTGATGGGGTGTGGACCCTCACCGTTCTTCACCTCTGTAATGGTGTGGTAGTGACGAGCATTGATAATCTTTTCCTCCTTCACCTCGGCATGCGTGATGTCGTCGACCAGTGCCCATCCGATACCGCCACCACTTCCTGTATCGATGAATCCATCCTGCGGACGGGTGTAGAAAGCATACTTGCCATCAACGAACTCCGGGTGCAGCACTACGTTACGCTGCTGCGACTTCGTCTTCAGGTCGGGCAGGCGCTCCCATGTCTTCAGGTCTTTGGTGCGGGCGATACCAGCTGTTGCAGTGGCTGCACTCAGGTTGCCGGACTGGCTGTCGTCGTGACGCTCAGCGCAGAAGACACCATAAATCCAGCCATCCTCATGCTGTGTGATACGCATATCATAAATATTGGTAGCAGGGATGACGTCGTCAGGCATGGTGACAGGCTCCTCCCAGAAGCGGAAGTTATCCACGCCGTTTGGCGACTCGGCCACGGCAAAAAATGACTTGCGGTCAGCACCTTCGACACGAACTACCAGACAATACTTGTCCTGCCATTTGATGGCTCCCGAATTCAGCGTGGCATTCATCATGATACGCTGCATCAAATACGGGTTGTCCTGTTCGCAGAAATCATAGCGCCATTCCAGCGGCGTATGTTCAGCAGTAAGTATAGGATTCTTCCACTTGTCATAAATACCATTCCCCCACTCCATGGGTTCATTCTTGCGCGTCAACAGCTCTTCATGATGAGCGCGTAGAGCCTTGACTCTTTCTTCAAAGTTGCTCATTGGTTTTTATTTAATCTTTAATGTTTAATCTTTAATGTCCGAGATGATGTCCTTGAGGAACAGTGTGTTCTTGGCCTCATACAGCTTCTTGAAATCGGCAGCACAGGGCAATTCAGGCGACGGACCGAAATACTCCTTCTTGTAGTTACGCCACAGCAGGAAATAGCAGAGAGGATACTTGTCCATCTGAGGCTTCAGTACACGGGTAAACCATGTGGAATCAGGAATATTCTGATAGCCGCACTCCGTCATGGCTAACAGTTTCCCATTTTTCTGGGCAAAATCGCTCAGGAAAGTCAGGTCGGCATTCAACTGTTTCACGAAGTCCTCCTCCGTGCCCCACTGATAAGCATCCTCACCAATGAGCGTCACACGCTCGTTACCAGGATATCGTGCCAGGAAGCGCTCTTCCGTCCAGTTACCATCCAGATTGGGTGAGTAGCTCCACACTAAGTTCGACAATTTCCGGCTCTTCAGTTCATCCTGCAGCATGTCCCACAAACCGTGGAACTCATTGTCCGAACACAAAGCCTGCCCCCACCAGAACCAAGAACCATTGTTCTCGTGCCAGGGACGGAAAATGATGGGTATGGGTTGATCATCCTTCGTCTTCAGTGTCAGCAGGAAATCACCGACCCTCTGCATCCAAGTCTGGAACTTCTCATACTGTGAACCACCAGGCAGGACACTGGCTACTACAGTAGAGTCACTGGTATCCCAAGCAGTACCATCAGGAAATTTCTGTCCATCCAATCCTCCACGCGGAGCAGTAGTCATGGGATTGCGGGGATGCCATGAGATGGTGACGATGCCGCCACGCTCATAATGGGCGATTATCTCATCGTGAATGCGGGTAAAGGGTACACTGTCCAGATTCTTTGCATCTCCCAACTCAATACCACCCAGGTCGAAGCCCATCACGGCAGGATAGTCACCAACAGTGGCCAAGACATCACTTCGGCCCAGTTCTGCACTATCTCCTCTGTATGTGCCGTCCCAGGTGACGCCATAGAACGGATCATCCTGGTGTCCCATCATATAACCCTTCTGTTGTAAGTTTTGCAGACGCTCAGTTAGCAGGTCGGCAGCGGTATTCTCTTTTTCTTCCTTATTTCCACAGGCAGCCATCAGCATGGCTACACCTATTATATATATATATGTCTTCATCTTATTTAATCTTTCATTTTTTATCTTTAATGTTTAACGTTCAACGTCTTCAGCAGCCAGTTTTCCCACTCGTCCCATTGTTCTTGGTGCCAGAAGTGCCACGTAGCTTGATAGGGCGAGATCTCCTTGGGTCCGGTCACGACATTGTAGGTAGCCCATGCCGTTGTCGGGGGCACTACGTCATCATTGTATCCGAACGAGAACCAGCCTTTCTGCTGATCATTAATCAAACGGGCAAAGTTCACACCGTCATAATAACGTGAGGTCTCGATTTTCTGTTCCTGTCCCTTGCCCTTATTCCAGTAGAAATAGTGCGGCCACCCGCAAGCCACTCCCTTCAAGGATGCCGTATGGTCGCACATGGCAGCATGGACAGGTGCATAACAGGTGACGCGCTTGTCAAGACCTGCTGTGGCCAGCGACAGGAAGCCACCCTGGCTGGAACCAGTGACACCCAATTCCTTACCATTCCATGGTGTGTACTGCTCTATATAGTCCACGGCGCGGATGCAACCCAGCACCACACGCTTATAATAGCTATCGTCGCGGTTGTCATTGCCAAAGTTCCAATAATTCATCAGGGCACCATTGAACACATCGTCATAGACTTTCTGGTCCATGGTTACCGAAATACCGTGAATACCAATCTCCAGCGTGATGACGCCCTGCGATGCCGTATAGACGTCGCCACCGTATGGACGGACGCCTGCACCGGGCACACGCAGCAATGCCGGATACTTGCCCTCTTTCACCGGCACACAGAGAATGCCGTACGTACGCCAACCCCAGCGCATATTCTGGAACGACACCTCATAGACGTTGACATCCTTGGTGCAACGCTCCGGCAAAAGGTGCTTCGTTGGATTCAAGTCGGTATAGCGGGCCTCCTTGATAGCATTCTGCCAGTACTCGCTAAAGTCCTTGGGCATCACCGTCGTCGGCTGCAACTTCTCCGGCGAGAAGGCAGCACCACAAGCACCCTTGTATTCCTTACCGTCCACATGAGCAGTCACATCGACCCGATAGAAGCCGGGCTTCGTCATCTTTCCCTTCAGTGTCAGCGTACCGTCTTTCAACAGCACCCCTTCTTTCTTGACGTCCTGATACATCTCAGGGCCAGCAGCATAGTCAACCTTAATATTATTTATTAAAGTATGTTCGCGCGTAACCTTAATATAAAACTCAGCGGTCTCTCCCACTTCATAACGCCAGTCCTGATGATTGGGAATGACTTCGACAAGGATGCTATTCCCTCGAATCTGTCCCTTCATCGGCAATACGGTGAGGAGCGTCAGCAGAAGGACGAGATAACCAGTCTTCTTCATGTTTTTTGGTCTTTAGTTTGTTTGTAACGTTTAAACTCGTTGCAAAGTTAGTTATTATTTTCGAAATATCATAATACTTTCTTAACAAACTTGCGTATTTTCGTAAAACATACACTTAAAAAGTCTTAAAAACATCCCTCTTGTTCCATAAAAAAGGGGGGGGAATTAAAATTAAAAAATTGAAAATTTTGCTGCCGCCGCGAAAAAAACTTCCTTTTTTCAATTCAATTCTTCATCTGCAAGGTCACACGTTGTGGCATGGTTGTGGCACAGTTTCTCTCTTATTGTCTAAGATGAGATTAATCAATTGCCTTTTCACTTGTGTTTTAATATTGTCGTCACACGTTGATCGCTTATGATACGACGAGATGTCAGTTGGGCATTGGTATCAACGCGTCGCATAGTGAAGTCGGGCGTATTGTAAGAGTAGAGCAGCTTGCGGTAGTAATCCTTGGGATTTAGCTGTGGAAGCATAAAAGGTTTAGTCGCCTTTCCGTCTACGCCGATACAGGAAAAATAAACACGGGTGTAGAGGCCGTCATCACGACGACTGGTAAACAAAAACCAGCGGCTATTAGTGCTCCAGTTGTGCAGACTCTCGGAACAAGGACTATTTACCTCGTCAACAGGACGCGTTTCTCCTGTCTGCAAATCAAGCATCCAAAGGTCTGCCTCAGGGTGCCATACGGAGAAATATCCATAGTCAGTCTGGGTGTACATGATATAGCGTCCGTCATAGGAAGGACGGGGCCAAGTAACGCTCTTGCCTGTCTGGGACGTATTGATAAGTGTGTCCACCTCAGTATCTAAGCGACCTGTTTGAGCGTCAAATCTGATGCGACAGAGGCTGTAACGCTCCATATCATAGTCAGTGGGATATAATTGCCGTTGAGCTGTAGTATAGTATAACCATTTGCCATCAGGCGAGAAAGCAGGAGTATTCTCTGCCCATAGCAGTTTCATGGTTAGTGTATCCTTCAGAATGGAATGTGTCTCAGTGTCGTAGACGAAGACGTCTGACGAGCTGTCATAGACCTCGATGCGCTTTTTGCCTGCAGCGTGAAACATCTGTGACGTTTTGTTGGTGGAGAAGGCGCAGTAGCGACCGCCAGGATGCCAATAGGGATAGACCATTGAGCCTCCAAGCGTTTCGTTTTTGGACATCAGCAATTCGTCCTGTCCGTTACGGTGAACGACAGTGGCACCATGTGATCCACGCACATGATAGATATATTGGTCCGGATTGGTGCGGTTGGCCGTATGACAGTTGATACACTGGTTAGGTATCTGCGTGTTTTCTATCAAGGGTGTCTCTTCGAAGGTAGCAAGAGCGCGCTGATAGAGTCCCATCTTACTGTAAATTTCATAGCCGGGAGGGATGCGACGATAGGTAATTCCCCACTCATCAATCTCTTCCTTACTTACTATTATCTCAAAACTACGATAGCGTGTCCACTGCCCATTCTTCTTAGCACATATCGTCAACGTCAGTTTTCCACCCTTGTTGGTCTGTAACAGCTGGTGCCACTCGTCTATATCGAAGTCAGCATAGTCGCCACAGACATGCAATAGTCCTCCTTTCGATCCTTCCGCCTTGACATCGACAGCCTCGATTTCATCGTCTGTCATCGAAAAATTGAGAGGCGCAATACCCACAGGAATAGTGACGCCAATATAGTCAGGATAAATGTCAGGCAGTTCATTTTTCTCGGTTACATTCGTAGGCACAGTGTGGCACCCCATCAGGATGGTGACGAGCAGGGATAATATGATGATATGAAATAGTTGATGTTTCATACGACAATCAGATAAAGAAATAGTCTTTAGTTTTCAGATAGGATTCACGTGATGCCTTCATGAAAGGATATTGCTCAATCAACTTGGGATTATCAACCAAAGAGCGAATCTTCTTAACCCATCGGCGATAAAATATTGTCTTGTCTAAGATGGAAAGATATTTCTCTGCCAAGGCATATTGTCCCGTAATGATACAGATTTCTGTTAAGGTCTTCAGTGCCCTACCGCTTTTATTGGCATTGGGAATATATTCCATGGCCTCGAAAGCTGCACGCTGAGAAATAGCAGTCCAACTTAATTGGGTAGCCAGTTCGCTAACGATAAAGGCGGATGACAAACTGCCCAAATATAAAGTAAAGTGGTTTTCGCCCATACAGAATACAGAAGGTTCGCTATCATACATGCTAACTGGTACGACAAGTTTGGACATGAGTTCCTGATAACTCATTTGCCCTGACTGATAGGAGGCCAATATAACGGCACTCCTTACAGCAGGAGAGACAGGATGTTTGAACTTTCGTAAAACCTGAATCCACTCCTGCTGACGTATCAGCATGTCGCACTCCATTTCCTCGTAGGTTCCCATCTCTTTGACACCCGACCAATCGTAGTCGATACCTTTGATTATTTGTTCAAGCGGATAAGGTGTTATGTATGAACTGCCTATCAGACAAGAAGCGAACAAGGTGGCAGTAAGGGGTATCCATCGGATAGAACATAGAACGAGAAGAATTGACATAGGACCTGTCAGCCAGTACATAACGGCAATTACAAAGCACAATATGATAAGCCGTGTACGCTTAGCATGAATGCTCATGACCACACATCCTATCATCATGACAAGAAGTGCTGCTATCATTGGTGTCAACGGAATGTGAGGAAGCATAGCCATATACCATAATAAGATGGGAGGAAGCAGAGAGAGCGGAAAACGCACTTTGCTTTTTATGGTTGGAAAAAACTGACGGAGTAACTTGGAGGAAAGCTGTTGGGCAACAACAAAGAGTATGGCATACACCAATGCCGCATAGACTGGATTTATGAAGAACTGGGTAATACATTCTCCCAAATATTGGGCAATTCCTCCTGGGACAGAAAGACGTTCTGTCAGATAGTCGCCATTCCAAAGAAACAATTGTGACATCTCTCTAGCTACCGGAATGAAAGGATAGAAGAAAAGCCAGAAACAGCATACGATAATGGCCAAAAGCGACACCGCAATTTGCTCCCAGTATTTGGATATGATGCTATTTTTGTTCATAGATTCTCTGTTTGCATGCAAAGGTACGAAAAACTGAGGGAAATGCCAAGGGAAAAAACAAAAAGATGCTGTGCAATTGCACAGCATCTTTTTGAATCTATTATTCAGAGCTTGATTATTCACCAGACTTTACATAGGCCTCGTTTTGGTCACAAAGCGGATTCTTGGTCAGCTCATCCTGTGGGATAGGCATATCCATCTTACCCTCATCGAAGTCGAAGTTACGATAGGTACGCCAGGTGTAAATCTGTTCCATACCCTTCTCATAACCATACCCCTTCGGATAGTTATGATCCATGTGGTCAACCAAATAGCCAGACTTCTGGATATCAGTTTTCAAACTCCACTCTGCATTGAACTCCTTACGGCGCTCCTCGTTGACAGCAACCTTCCAAACATCAGAGGTGAAGCCCTTGTCTGCTTTTAGCTTAGCATAGTAAGTCTCTGCATCAGGAACAGTAACAGGCTCTTCGTTGAATGGGATAGGATACTCATCTGATACGGTGTAATCACCAAAACCATTGTCCTTATAGACTGTTCCCAGCCACTTATAGTAATTATTATACTTAGCAGTCAACTCATCCTTCTTGCCTACCTCGAGGTTTCCGAATGCACGGTTACGGATGATATTCACATACTTCCAACCCTCTGCAGCTTCACCAGTACGGAAGCAGCATTCTGCATAATCCAGATAGACATTTGCCAGACGTTTCATGTAGATATGGTCGGGAAGCCACTGGTCACCTGCCCAGTGAGTACCACGGCCATTACGCCAGTGCTTGGTTGAATAGACAGTCGGCTGAATATCACCAGGCTCACGATGGAATGTGTTATAATTGACCCATTCCTGTGCGAACGGATTGAAGCCTATAGGACAATTGGGATCGTACTTGATACTGTTCTTATTATAGTCATCGAAATCAACAGTACCCTTTCCAAGATATTTCGCATTATTTTCATTAGACAGCCATACAGTTGGATTGAAACTCTGCTTCCAGTGATTCTTGATATCACGACCCTCAATTTTGCTGATACGGTCGAGCTCAGATTCAGGAATACATGCAGTTACGAGCGAAGCGTCACGGCGCTTGTCACCATCCTCAAAAGCATCATACAGCTCGTAAGAACAAGCGTAAGTTCCCCAAGCACCGTTGGCAGGAGCACCAAAATAGAATCCAACCCAACCATGGGCTTCAGACCACTTTGCGCCATCCCAGCCACCCCACTGGTCGCCCTCGTTGAGGACAGCTTGCCAGATAGCTTCCTTACCCCAGGCCTCATCAGCATCGAACAGGGTAGAGAATGAGGGATTCAGTTCGTAAGGACCATCATTGATAATCTCCTTTAGGCACTTCTTGGCATCAGTGTAATATGAATCATTACCGGTGCGATAGGCTTTCCACATATAGGCGTCGGCCAGGTAAGCAAGAGCCATTCCCTTAGTGCAACGTCCGTACTCGCCATTCATCGGTTCCCAGTCAAGCAGGCTGGCTGCTTTCTGAAAGTCAGCGATGATGTTGTCCCACATTTCCTCATGAGTTTTTACACGAGCCTTAGCAGGGGTATTTACATACGTTTCACCAGCTTCCAGCCAGGGTACACGTCCGAAAGTTGTTGCCAACCAGTGATACTGATAAGAACGGAGAGCCAATGCCTCACCCTGCAGGTGGGTTTTAACAGAAGGAGTCAGAGCATCGGCTGTCTCAATACCTGCAAGATACTCATTACAGCGAGAAATGGCTGCATAAGCGTGGCGCCAGCCTGAAAGCAACTCGGTGGTCTGGGCATTCCAACCTTGACGACAGAAAGCGGCATCCCAACCAGAGGCCTGCGAGTCCATTGTGGGGTGAGAAGTCGTGAACACATAAGGCTTGAAGGGATCGTCATTGTGAACGGCATTACCCGCAAAGTCCTTAGTTTGACTAGGGAGCATCAAATCGTAGCAACCTGTCAGTGCTGCAATAGCAGCCTCATCTGTATCAAAGATTGCATCTGCAGGAAGAATGTTTCCATGAGGCACATCAAGGAACTTGTCATTATCGCAGGAAGTGAGTCCAAGCCCCATCAGACCGCACAACGCTGTTCCGTAAATGAAATATTTTGTTTTCATATCTGTTTTTTTATTAAAAAAATCTTTATTGCCTTACTTGCCTTTTCACTATTAGAAAGTTACGTTAAGACCTAATGTATAGGTACGAGGCATGGGGTAACGACCTGTATCAAGACCGGTGTATAGCACACTGCCTTGTCCGATTTCGGGATCTCCGTACTTGTTGTAGGGAGAAATACAAGCCAGGTTGGAAATAGAAAGATAAACGCGAGCAGACTGCAACAGTGCCTTCTTGGAAATCTCTCTTGGCAATGTGTAACCAATCTGGAGGTTAGAGATACGGAGGAAGTTACCATTCTTTACCCAGTTACTTGAAGCACGCATGTTGTGACCAGTATCTTTAATTGATAAGCGAGAATATGTACCATTGGGATTCTCTGCAGACCAGGCATTACCAGCAACCTCCTGTAGAATACGGGGAGTAGTACCGTCGTCAGATGCGAACATGTTGCTCAAACGCATGGCAGAGTATGAGAAGATTTCCTTACCCAACTCACCATACATGTACAGAGAGATATCAAAGTCCTTATAACTTGCCCCCAGATTCAAACCATAGTTAAATGAGGCGAATCCATTGCCCAAAATAACCATGTCTTTCTCATCAAGTGCACCATCCTTATTGACATCTTCGAAGATATAGTCACCGAGCTTAGCAGCAGCATCACCACCCTCATGCGGATACTTCAGGATGGTCTTCTCTTTTCCGTCCTCACCAATAACTGTCTCTGTCTCAGTAAACTGCGATTCATTAGTATAGATACCGATACAACGATAACCATAGTATGAACCAACAGCCTCACCTTCCATACAGATAGAGTGGTTGCCCCAATAGTAACCAGAAGCAGCACCTACGGCACCCGTGTTAGAACCATCACCAGTTCCCTGACCAGATGAGTCTGAGTTGGTGTTATAGAGAGGCTCACCCATTTTCTTCACCTTGTTCTTCAATGTAGAACCATTCAGCTGAGCACTGATAGTCCAATCCTTGTTCAGGCGCTTATTGTATGAAATACCAAATTCAAAACCCTTGTTCTGAATCTCACCATAGTTGGTATAGATAGCGGTATTACCCTGAGAAGGACGAATCTGGCGGTTAAGCAGCAGATCCTTAGAAGTACGAATGAAGTAGTCCAGAGTAACGTTCAAGTCGCCATTCAGCAAACCGAAGTCAAGACCGAAGTTCAGCTGTTCGTTGGTCTCCCACTTCAAGTTAGTGTCTACCAGAGGAGAATAGAAACCAGTAGAGAAGTTCAATCCATTATTAGCACCGATTCCCTGTCCTTCCTGATAATATGAATACTTTACGTTGGCAGTTGACAAACCAGCAACAGCGAAGTCGGTTGCACCACCAGAGTTACCCGTCTGACCCCAACCAACACGGAGCTTCAGATTGCTAACCCAATCAACGTCCTTCATGAATGACTCCTCGCTGATACGCCAAGAAGCAGCTGCGGAGGGGAAGGTACCCCAACGGTTGCCAGAACCGAAGTTCGAGCTACCATCACGACGGATTGTTGCAGTCAGGTTGTAACGGCCCATAAAACTGTATGCCATACGACCGAAGTAAGAGATACCACGAGTCTCAAGGCTAAGAGCGCCACCAGCACTGATGGTTGACGGATCCTTGGTCAAGCCAACATTACGGTTGTCCTTGCTCCAGAAATCACGTGCTCCGGCAGATGCCCACTGGCCATACCAACGCGAAACCTCGTTACCAAGCATGAGGGTCAGATCATGCTTGTCATTGCTCCAGTTGTAGGTCAGGGTATTCTGAATGTCCAAGGTCTGGCCATCGCTGTTAGATACGCTAAAACTCATGGCATTGTTGTTACCTGGGTTTACGTAAGCAGCTGTACCCTGAGTAATGTTGATGTACTTGTCATTAACAATGTTGTAACGAGAGATAGCTCCTGATACGTCATTGCTTGAAGAACCAGTATAGTCATAAGAAACCAAAGTCTTCCATGTCAGACCTTTAATTGGGGTGATGGCGATGTGAGCACTAGCCAGAGCGCGGTTGGTACGGTTACGGCCAGCCTTCTCCATCTGCTTAGCGTACATGTTACCGAGGGTAGTTCCCCAGAAGCCATCGTTGGTGTCCTTACCATTCAGTACTTCACCGAAGGTTCCGTCAGGATTCACTACATTAGGAGATACATAGGTACCCGGAGCAACACCATCATATGTGGCATCACCACGGGTTACGAAGTCCATTGTAGGACATGCGAAAGCATAGTCACGATATGAAGACAAGTTACCAAAGTTACCAACTGAGTTGTTAGAACCATGAGAGTCAGTATGTACGAAATAAACGTCAGCACCGAACTCAATGTAATCATTCACCTGAGTCTTCAAGTTAGCACGAGCTGTTATGCGCTGGAACTGTGTGTTGACAACTACACCATCGTTGCGGAGAAAGCCCACTGAACCACTATACTGCGTCTTGTCGTTACCACCTGCAGCAGAGAGGTTGTAATCCTGCTTGAGGCTGGTGCGAGTCATGATGTCGAGCCAGTCGATGTACTTACGCTTTCCATCATACTGCTCACTCCAAATCTGATTCCAGATGTCAGAGCCATCGTTAGCACGTGCCTGACGAATTGTCTTGGCATAGCCGTCAAGGCTAACTACGTCAAGGTTACCTGGAGCGCTCTGGAGTCCCCAATTTGCAGTAATATTAACATTAGTCTTTCCCTTGGTACCGTGTTTGGTGCTAATCATGACAACACCGTTTGCACCGGCTGCACCGTAAATAGCGGTAGCAGAAGCATCTTTCAAGATCTCAATACTCTCAATGTCAGATGGATTCAAGAAATTGGCATTTGTACCCACCTGTACTCCGTCTACAACGTAAAGGGGGGCAGCGTTACCGTTAATGGTGGCGACACCACGAATGCGTACTGCTGCGTTGGCATCAGGAGCACCGTCCTGCATAGTAACCATTACACCTGGGGCTGCACCCTGCAATCCTTGAGCAATGTTAGTCGGAGTACGCTTCAACATATCGGCTGTGTTTACAGAAGCAACAGAACCAGAGATGTCGCTCTTCTTCATCGTACCGTAGCCCACAACAACGACTTCATCGAGTGAAGTGTTGTCTTCCTGAAGTGTAATGTTGAATTCCGACCTATTGCCCACGGCAATCTCCTGAGTAGTGTAGCCGATATAGCTGATAACCAGCGTAGCATTCGGCTTTACGTTGAGTGTGAAGCTTCCGTCGAAGTCGGTCACCGTTCCATTGCTGGTACCCTTTTCAACGATACTTGCACCAATCACGGCCCCCTGTGAGTCACTGATGGTACCCGTGATCTTCTTCGTTGACTGCTGAACAGCCTGTACCGAACTTTCGGCATTGGCTGATACTGGCGAGTACATTCCTAAAAGGGAACATGCACCCATCAACAGCGCTGTTTTTCTGATTTTTTGATTCATACTTAGGTATTTTCTTTGGTTGAATTAGAATAAATACATTTTGGTTTTAGTTAGTGTTAGTCAGAGACATAAAGCCTCCTCCACGCCAAGCCTACCAGACCCGCAATGGTGTAATTAATAGTACTTTTTTCGAATAGTCATTTAAATTTTAAATGTTAGTTAATAATATTGTTTATATGGTTATGTTTGATATTTCGAATTGGCTTTGCAAAGGTAATACTTTTTTTTGAAACACAACATTTTTTAAGGACAAATTTTGAAAATTTTTTATTTTTCTCAAATTTTCCGACAATTAATGAGGCGGTTTTCGTTTTTTTATACTATCCTTGCATCGATTATATCAAAACTTGCAAACTTAATTATATTATATACTATTAACTAACAAACAAAGTATGAACTTAAATTGCAGTAAAAACTCTCTGCTGGCAGGACGCCGTTTTCCAGACCGCCTTCCAGCACTCGCACCAGGTGAGCGCCACGGGTGGTTCCGACAAGGTGCAATACTACGTCAGTAGCAGCTATATGGACCAGGAGGGTACAATCATCGGTTCTGAGTTCAAGCGTTTCTCCGCCCGTACCAATCTGGACGCTCAGCTGAAGAGCTGGCTGAAGATGAGTCTG
>CACXAG010000013.1 GCA_902765585.1 uncultured Prevotellaceae bacterium | reverse complement strand
ACCCTCGGCATAGTAGCAGAAGGCATCGGAGCCGTCGCTGTTCACGCCAGGGCGCAGCAGGTACATGGGCTGCTTGCGTATGGCAGTGAAGGTGCCCATGAGGGCATATTGGGTTTCATCCTCCTCCACCGTCAGGTTCGACAGGTAGTCGGGCGTGGCAGCGAGCGTCTGACTGGTGCTGCGCAGGGTGATGGTCTTTCCTGCGAGGCTGATGTTGCGCGTGCCTACGTTGAAGTTATTGCCGGGGAAGGCAATCAGGTAGGGGGTGTAGGCGGCTATCTTGTTTTGCTTCTTGCCCTTCCCGGTCATCTGTTCGAAGTCCAGTCCGTCATCATCGCCATAGTCCAGTCGCAATGCCCAGTAGCCCTTGGTGTCCTCGGCCTCCATTTCAGTGTAGAGGTTCACCTTCTCGTCATCGGCATACACCTCGAAGGCGAAGGGCATGATGACGGTGTTCCAACCGCCCTTGCCATTGGCGAGTGCAAAGTTGCGGGTATAGGTGGCGGTGTGTCCGTTGAGGTCGATGTCCTGGGCGATGAACAGCGAGGCCGGTGCCTGCTGCGTGCCGTCGGCAAGGGTGATGTCGGTGAGTGCCTTGGTGCCGCTGATGGTGTTGGTCCAGCCCGTGGGCAATTCCGTGTCAGCGGGCAGATAGCGGAGCTGACAGGGGTTCAGTTTCTGTGAAGTGGTGAGGGCGTCACGGAGTGAAGCATAGTCGTCAGCCGTCCATATACCTTTTATATATATATTGGCGGCCATGGCCACGCTGTCAAGCTTGTCGCCCGTGGCATCGCTGAGCCAGAATTCCTTCTCCGTGCCGTCGGCGTAACGGGCCTGCACCTTCGGCTTGCCGGGCAGCTCAATGATATAGGGCTTCGCGGCATCGCCCACAGTGGTGTCGTTCTTGTAGACGAAGGTCTGGTCGGCCAGGACGTCCTGCTCCTGCCCGTTGTCGTCGGTATAGACCACGCGGAATGTGAGTATCTGTCCTGTCTTTTCTCCAGGTATGAGCTGGAAGACAAGACCGTCCTGCTCGGGATGGCTGAGCCAGCTGGAGCGGCACTCGTCGCCGACAAAAGCGGCGACCTCGCAGTCGAGCAACACGTCGTCGCCAATCATGACACGGGTTGTCATGGTCATGTTGCTGTAGTACTTGTTTTCGCCCACCCCGGTGTACTTGTGTTCACGGGCTGATGCCGTCAGCGACGTACACACCATGAGCAGGGCGGCTACGATGAGCAAGGCCCATCTTTGGCTTACGCCTGTGTTTGTTCTTCGGTTCATCTTGATCATTTTGTTTTATAATGGTTTTACTTCAATTCTTCAACCCTTTCCGTGGCACTGGTGGCGGCCTCAATGACGCTGCCGTAGGCTTCAAGGGAATAGAATATGTAGCCGAACACGGCGACGCCCAGGGTGAGCAGCAGGGTGTAGGGCCATACAGCAGTGGGCAGCAGGGCGGTGACGACGATGCTGCCAATGCCGAAGAGTATAATCAGGTGACAGGAAATGGCGAAGGAGTGGTGGTGCACCAGCACTTCATGCTTCGTCTGGGCCGACCACCATTTGGGCGACTGGCCGTCGGCAGTGCGCAGAGTCAGGCTGCAGCGCACGCTGTAGTACGTGCGGTAGAAGTAGAAGGCGATGTAAGAGGCGTGGAGAAAGAAGATGAGAAAAGCATACTTCGCCCAGCTGCCCGCCTGGGAATGGATAGCGCCCTGGGCTCCAAGGGGAGACAGGAAGGGGGCTACGTACGCGGTGATGCCAAGGGCAAGGATGAGCAGGTCGCGTACCACAATACGGCGCGTAAGGTAGCAGGGATGCAGCAGCGAGGTGTGGCTCCAGCCGAAGAACACGGCACCGATGTGGAAATAGCTGAGGCTGAGTGCCGAGGCGGCAGCGGGACACGACGTGCGCCACTGGAAGTGCCAGTGGAGCAGGTAACCGACGGCAAAGGCCAGATAGACAAGGGCTGACAGCACGCGAGAGCGACGATAGACGTCGTAGTCGCTATACCAAAGATTGTTGTGCACCAGCGACACCGCCATCATCAGATTGAGGATGGCGGCGAAGATCAGGGCGGTGGTATAAAGCTGCGGTTCCACTATATTGATAGATTTATGTTTGATACGGTGGCAAAAGTATGAAAAAAACACAAAGCAAGGGGTGACAAAAACGACAATAGTGCGTCAAAAACACTAATTGGGCCAAAAAAGCACCGCCAATTTCGCAAATTGTCGGTCGAATGTATTGTATTTTGATGAACTTTTCGTAATTTTGCCGCCGATATGGTAACATTTCAGATGATGCAATTCACGGCAGCGGTATTCATGACGGCACTCACCATGAAACTGCTGATGCTATCCGGGCGGCATCCGGCCAACAAGGGGGCTGCGAACTCGCGCTGGCTGATGGTGTCGGGTACGCTGACGTTAGCACTGCACTTTGCCCTGCAACTGGCTTTGGGACTCAGGCAGATGGGGGTCACGCAAGCCGTCATGCTCAACCTGGCGATGTTCATACCGACCACTTTCTTCTTCGCATGGGCGATACTGCTGCTGCAGCGGCGCGGACAGCTGAGCCGCACGGACTGGCTCGTGGGACCCATCACGTGGATAGTGGTCATGGCCATGCTCGGCGCAGCAGCCACCACAGACGGCCAACCTCTGCTCAGCGGCACGCCCGAACTGCGGCACGCAGAGATAGCGGGGGCCGCAGTCTACGTACTGATGCAGTGCTACTACGTCACAAGGGAAGCCATGAACCTGATAGCCATGCGGCGCGCACTCCAAGACTATTACGACAAAGAAAACCACCACATACTGACCTGGATGAAACTGAGCATCATCCTGCTGATGATGCTGTCGATGATGGTGCCACTGGTCATCTTCGGCTCGGGAAAGTGGCTGCTGCTGGTCAGCTTCATCATCTATTTCGCCATCTTCTACTTCGTGGACAGCTTCTGCTCCTACCTGAACAGCAGCGCCCCGGCACGCATCTTAGAGGCAGAGGTGAACGCCGACGAGGTGGAGCAGGAGATTGTGGGCGAGAAGGACGTGGCGCCGACAGGTGGCGAGGGCGGGCATTTGACCGACGAGACGATGCAGGCCATCGACAAGGCCGTAGCGGCATGGACAGCTCGCGGTGAACACTGCCGGACGGGGCTGCTGCTGCCCTTGGCTGCCGCAGGCATCGGCGTGCCGAAATACCGCCTGACATGCTGGCTGCACCAGAAAGGGCTGAAATACACCGACTGGATAGCGTCGCTGCGCGTGGAGGAAGCCAAGCGTACCATCAAGGCGCACCCCGACTGGCAGAACGAAGCCGTTGCCGAGCACTGTGGTTTCACGGAGCGCACGCTGCTACGCACCTTCAAAAAGCTAACGGGCATGACGCCCGCCCAGTATGCCGATCACGGGGCATAATGGGGGGCGTTCGCGGGAGCGTCCTGTATTTTTTGCCCCTTTGCGGAAGCCGTTTCCCCGTTTGACGGGGAAACTCCGCGTAAAATAGTTAATTTTTTATGAGAACTTGATGGTTCCCTGGAGGATGTCGGCCTGTGCGGCGTCGGTGAGCGACGACTCGTCGCTGGAGACGGGGGAGTAGATGCTGTCCAGGATGTCGCGGGTGCGCTTGTAGGTGGGCGTCTGCTCGACGGCGGAGATGACGTCGTCGTTGTCGAGGTCCTCGGGGCGGAAGAGGTAGATGTGGGGGCGGCGCTTGTAGCGGCGCGTCTGGCTGTCGCCGCCGTAGTAGCGGTTGCGACGGTCCATGCGCTTGGCCTCGGCCTCCTGCTCGGCGGCGATGCGCGTGGCCTCCTCCTGCGTGTTGCGGTGCTGGCGGTGGTTGGACATGCCCTCGACGTTCTCGAGCCATGAACTCGTTGACGTCGTTCATTTCCTCCATCATGAGCGAGTCCTTGCCGCCCTTGGTGCCGGCAAAGGAGATGGAGAGGAGTATCTTCTTGGAGTTGAAGACGTCGTTGTCGTTAAGCAGTGGCGAGTTGAGGGCGTCGTCGATGGCTTTCTTGACGCGGCCTTCGCCCTCGCCGTAGCCGGTGGACATGATGGCGACGCCGCCGTCCTTGAGCACGGTCTTGACGTCGTTGAAGTCGAGGTTGATGAGTCCGTGGACGGTGATGATTTCGGCAATGGACTTGGCGGCGACGCTGAGGGTGTCGTCAGCCTTGCCGAAGGCGTCGAGCACGGAGAGCTCGGGGTAGATTTCGCGCAGACGCTCGTTGTTGATGACCAGCAGTGCGTCCACGTGCTTGGCCATCTCCTCGACGCCGTCCAAGGCCTGGTCTATCTTGCGGTCGCCCTCGAAGCGGAAGGGTATGGTGACGATGCCGACGGTGAGGATGCCCATCTCCTTGGAGACGCGGGCTATGACGGGGGCGGCGCCGGTGCCGGTGCCACCGCCCATGCCGGCGGTGATGAAGGCCATGCGCGTGCCGTCGGCCAGCATGTTCTTGATGTCCTCCAGACTCTCCTCGGCGGCGGCACGGGCCTTGGCGGGCTTGTTGCCAGCTCCGAGACCCTCGGCACCGAGTTGCAGATGAACGGGCACGGGGGAGTCGTTGAGCGCCTGTGCGTCAGTATTACAGAGCACGAAGGTGACGTCGTGGATGCCCTCGCGATACATGTGGTTGACGGCATTGCCGCCACCGCCTCCTACACCAATGACCTTGATGATGCTGTTTTCCTTTTCGGGCTCGCCGAAATCGAGCAATATATTGTTGTCCATAACTTTATTTCAATTATCAATTATCTATTTTCAATTATCATTAGGGCTTCGCCCGCCTACTCTTCTTCTTCGACCATTTTGCTGCCGAACTCCTTGATCTTCTTCCAGCTCTTGTTCCAGAAGGAGTTTTCTTTCTTGATGCGCTGGCGCTCGCGCTCCTCGGCCTCGGCCTTCTCGCGGGCTATGCGGTCTTCCTCTTCCTTCTTCAGGCGGGCTTCCTCCTCGGCGCGGCGGGTCTCCTCGGCCGTGCGCACCACGCCGGCGGGAATCTCCGTAGCCTGACGTGCGCGGCGCTGCTCCATGGTCTCGGCCACGGTCACCTTGGGCTGCGAGAAGAGGTCGCCATTGGCGGGAATCTCAGCGCCGGCACAGTTGATGTCGCCCTTGGCCAGCAGGCCGAGCACGGTGTTCATGCGGCCGTCGTGGGCATTGATTTCCGGAAGGCTGGACGTGATGGTCTGCGTGACGAACTTGGCGACGCGAATCTTCTCGATGTGGATATAGTTGCGGAAGGCTTTCTCGATTTCCCTCATGTTGGAGCCGCCGCCCGTGAGGATGATGCCGCCGAGCAGCTTGTCGCAGTACTCCTCGGGCACCTGGCACCACACGTTGGCGATGATTTCCTCCAGACGGCCTTCCACAATCTCGATGAACTTGCGGGCCTCCACCTGCCGCTCGGCATCGACGGGATACTTCAGGTTGTTGTCGATGTCGTTGTTGTCGGTATAGGCGCTGGCATATTTCAGCATCATCTTCTCGGCGTCGCTCTCCTCCATCTGCAGCGAGGCGATGTCCTTGATGATGTTGTTGATGCCCAAGGGTATGACGGCCAGGTGGCGCAGCACGTTCTTGGAGTAGACGCTGACGGTGGTGGTGTCGGCGCCCAGGTCGACGAGTGCACAGCCCGAGCGCTTCTCGGTCTCCGTCAGCACGCTGTCGGCCAGTGCCAGGGGGGCGAGATACATCTCGGCGACGTTGATGCCGGCCGTCTCAAAGCACTTATTGAGGTTGTTGTAGAACGTCTTGCGCTGCAGGATGTTGAGGAAGTTGCCCTCTATGCGGGAGCACTGTATGCCCACGGGGTCGAGCTGGTACTGGGAGTCAACGCGATACTCCTGGACAGCAGCGTCGATAATCTGCTGGTCGGGGTACTTCATATTGCGGTTCGAGTCCATCAGTTCTATCACCTCCTCCTGCGTCACCTGCGTCTCGCGCTGCAGGTCGTGGGCAATGACGTTGCGGACAGAGCGTATAGACTGTCCGCCGACACCCACATAGACTTGTGTGATGACCGTCTTCAGCTGTTTCTCCAGTTTATTGACGATACTGGTCAGGCACTGAGCAGTCTTATCGATGTTGTAAACCACACCTTTGCGGATGAACGACGAGGAGTCCTCCTTGACGCAGGCCAGCACCTGGATGCTGCCGTCAAGATTCTTCCTACCCGCAATACCGGTCATCTTCGACGACCCCATTTCGATTGCTACAATAAAATCCTTTGCCATACACTTAACTTTCTTTTTACTTCCTTTTAACTAACTTCCCTTTAACTTCCCTTTAACTTCTCGTTAACTTCCCTTTAACTTCTTGAGCTACTTCTCTTCTTGCAGATAATCTGGTTGTCGAACTCCAGACTGATATAGGAATACTTGTTCCAGCCAGTCCTGGAGAGTCCGTACTGATAGAACTTCTGCAGTCGCTCCAGCTTGCGCGCAATGTCCGTCGGCTGGCCTAAATAGACGACATGGTCGCCCACGCGGGGCACCATCTCCACCGAACCGTCGCCAAGCACGTTGAGCTGTTCCACCTGCTGGCGCCATAGATTGTTCTCCACCAGGAAATTACCCAGGTCCTTCAAGGTCTTCTGGGCATATTTCCGCGAAATCTTCCCCGTAGCCACGACCAGACTGCTGGCATAGCCTGCGCTGGGCAGGATATTTCCGTTCGTGTCCACATAGTAGTCGTCGCCATTGTCGGCCTTGACACGCACCACGGGCAGTCGCTGCTTGAGCTGGATGCACACCTTGCCCGTCTGAGTCTTCCAGCACTGCGCCGACTCCACCAGCTGGTTCTGGCTGAGCGCCTCCTCTATCTTGCGTACCTTCACCTCAGACATAGGGTCACCCAAGGGATAGAGCTTGGCATGCTGCAGCTGGGACTTGATGTCGTCTGGAGTCAGGAAACCCGCCACTCGTCAGGGCGGTTGAGCGACGTGACGGAAAAGACGAGATAGACAACCAGCAGGATGTCAATCAAGACGACAGCGGTTTTCTTCCAGACAGAACCCATATATATTTGACTATTTTACTATTTGACTATTTAACTGAGCGGTAGCAATTTTTTCACTTTTCACTATTCACTTTTACCTTTCTTTTCAGTATCTGTGTTATCTGCGGCACATAGTTGTCCAGGTCGCCGGCACCCAGCACGATGAGCACATCGAACTGATGCGAACGGACATACGACAGCACGTCGTCCTTACGAATCAGCTGTTTCTCAATGCCGGGACGCAGGTTGTCGTAGATGAGCTGCGACGTGACACCCTCGATGGGCTCTTCACGGGCAGGATAGATCTCAGTCAGCACCACCTCGTCGAGCAGACTCAATGCATCGGCAAACTCATGGTAGAAGTCGCGAGTGCGGGTATACAGGTGCGGCTGGAAAATGGCCGTAATCTTGCGGTCCTGATAGAGTTCGCGGATGCTACGGGCACTCTGGAGTATCTCCTTGGGGTGGTGGGCATAGTCGCTGAGGAACACCAGCCGGTCGTTCTTAATCTTGAAGTCAAAGCGACGGTCTACGCCACTGTATGTCTTCATGCCGATGCGCAGTTCGTCGGCCGTACAGCCTGCCAACTGGGCCATAGCCATGGCGGCTACACCATTCTCAATATTAATAGGCACGGGCTGTCCGAGCTGGATATTCTTGACCGACTCGAAGGGCGAGACGAAGTCGAAGGTGATGTTGCCGTTGTGGATGCGGATGTTCTCGGCATGGAAGTCGCCCTCCGTCAGCGCATAGTCGTAGCGGCGCACGCCTTCGGGCAGCGACTCCTGCATCTCCAGGCCGCGATGGATGATGAGCGCCCCCTCGGGCTGGATGAGTTCCGTATAGTGACGGAAGCTCTCCAGGTAGGCCTCCTTGGTGCCATAGATGTCCAAATGGTCGGGGTCGGTACTGGTGATGACCGTCATAAAGGGCGACAGCCAGTGGAATGAGCGGTCGAACTCGTCGGCCTCGATGACCACATATTCCGAGTCGGACAGGATATAGTTGGTGCCATAGTTCTTGGAGATGCCGCCCAGGAAGGCGTTGCAGTCGAGGTGGCTCTGGTGCATGATATGCGCACACATCGTACTGGTGGTCGTCTTGCCGTGAGTACCGGCTACACACAGCCCCTTATGCCGGCGCGTCAGCGTTCCCAACACCTGAGCGCGCTTCTGAATCTCGAAGCCATGCTGGCGGAAGTACTGCAGCTCCTTGTGCTCAGCAGGGATGGCGGGGGTATAGATGACCAGGCACGACTTTGCATCCTTGCAGGCATGGGGGATGTCGTCGACATCTTCTTCATAGTGGATGAGCATGCCCTCCTTCTCCAACTGGCGGGTCAGCACGCTCGGTGTCTTATCATAGCCGCCTACCACCAGTCCGCGACTGATGAAGTAGCGGGCGATGGCACTCATACCGATGCCTCCGGCACCAACGAAATAGACGGCTTTAATATCCCTAATATTCATTTGACTATTTAATTATCAATTATCAATTAGCGTTAGCGCTTGCCAGTTTAATGACCTCTTTGGCGATGATTTCTGCCGAGGCGGGCAACGCCATCTTCAGGATGTTCGTGCTCAGGCTCTGCAGCTTGGCATCATCTTTGACAGTATCGAGGGCCAGCGGCAACAGTAGTTGCGGAGCCTCCACATCCTTGACATAGAGGGCGGCCTGCTTGCTAACCAGTGCCAGGGCATTCTTTGTCTGATGGTCCTCGGCCACATTGGGCGAAGGAACCAGGATAACCGGTTTGCCCAACAGGCAGAACTCGCTGATGGAACCGGCTCCGGCGCGACTGATGACCAGGTCGGCAGCCTTGTAGGCGGCACCCATATCGGTGATGAAGTCGGTGACCTTCAGGTTAGGAATGTCCTGTCCCTTCAGGCGCTCAGCAATTTCAGCACTATAGTACTTGCCTGTCTGCCAGATGAACTGGATGTCGCTGGCCTTGATGAGGTCCAGATGCTGCAGCACACTCTCGTTGATGGTGCGGGCACCCAGGCTGCCACCAACCAGCAGAACGGTCTTCTTGGCAGGGTCGAAACCGAAGGAGCGCACGGCATCGTCGTGCTTCAGCGTGGTCTCCAGCAACTGCTGGCGCACGGGGTTACCCGTCAGCATAATCTTATCGGCAGGGAAGAAACGCTCCATGCCCTCGTAAGCCACACAGATTTTCGCCGCCTTCTTGGCCAGCAGCTTATTGGTGACACCGGCATAAGAGTTCTGTTCCTGCAACAGACAGGGGATGCCTTTGGCGGCAGCCATATTGAGCGTCGGGCCACTGGCATAGCCTCCTACGCCGACGGCTACCTGTGGACGGAACTCCTTGATAATCTTCTTGGCCATGCGCTGGCTCTTCCATATCTTGTAGAGTACCTTGACATTCTTCAGCAGGTTCTTGCGGTCGAAGCCCTGTATGGGCAGACCTTTTATCTCGTAGCCGGCGGCTGGCACACGCTGCATCTCCATGCGTCCCAAGGCACCCACGAACAGAATTTTCGCATCTGGGCGTAGGGCCTTGACGGCGTTCGCTATCGATACTGCCGGGAAGATATGACCTCCCGTGCCGCCACCGCTGATGATTACTCTTAACTCACTCATACTCTATATTCTTTCTGTAAAAAAGTGCAAAATTACGATTTTTCTGTCATATTAAGCCACTTTTTCCGGATTTTCTTTATCAGACCCTGCAACTTTGGCATTTTTGTCGTCTGCCAGTTCCTTATTCACCTTGGCCGAACGGCTCACGCTCAGGATAGCACCGATATAGGCACAATTGATGATGGTCGACGTTCCGCCTTTCGAAATAAGCGGCAACGGCTGACCCGTCACAGGCGCCAGTCCAACGGCCACCATCATGTTGAACATAGCCTGAATGACCAGCAGCAATCCGAGCCCCATGGCCAGGAATGCCGGGAAGTTGTTCTCGCAACGGCTGGCAATACGCGCACAGCGATACAGCAGGATGATGTAGAGGAAGGCCACGAAGCCTGCACCTATCAGTCCCAGTTCCTCAATGATAATAGCATAGATGAAGTCCGAGAAAGCCTGCGACAGGAAGTCGCGCTCCGTCGACTGTCCCGGTCCCTTGCCGATGACGCCGCTCGACACGATGGCGATATTGGCATGTGCCACCTGGGCATCCTTGTCAAGGTCGTACTCCTGCGGGGTGGGCTTGGGCTTGGTAAACTTCATGATTCGGCTCTTCCACGTGTTAGCACGATGGAACATCTTCTCAACAAAGTTTTTCTCTTTCTTGGTATCTTCTTCGGCCTGTCCGCTATTGGGCTGCTGGGCCAGTTGTTCGGTCTTGGTCTGCAATTGCTCGGTCGCGCTCACGTCTTTACCAACAAGCATCACCATCGCAAAGGCAAAGACGCCCATAGCAACTATCACCGCTATCAGCTTGCCGAGCTGACGGAAGGGCACCAGACCGATGAACATCATGATGCAGACGACGGCAAAGAGCATTGCTGCCGTGGAGAGGTTCTCAAGGCCGATGAGTACACAGGCAGGAACCGTCACCCACAATATCCACTTGAAGGCATTCTTGTCGGCACCTTTTTCACGCTGCATCGCTGCCAGTATCTGTGCCACAGCCAGCACAATAGTTCCCTTGGCAATTTCCGAAGGCTGGAATGTGAAGCCGAGCAGGTTGATCCATCGTCCGGCGTCACCCACCTTGGTACCGGCCAGCAGCACCCATAGCAGGGTGATGGCCGATATCAGCAGCAGGAAGGGCGTCATCAGCTTGAAGTACTTGCACGGGATGTTAAGCGTGAGAATGGCTACCACCACACCCGCCACGATAGTAAAGGTATGATAGGCTATCGGACCGACGTAGTTCTGGCTTTTGTATGTCAGTCCGCTGGAAGCCGAGAAGACCTCCACAACACTGATCATACAGAGGAAGAAGAACACCATCCAGATGACCTTGTCGCCTTTGAATAACCTGCCTATTTTCTTGTTCATATTATGCTATAGTTTTTCTAGATAGTCTAGATTGTCTAGATAGTCTAGAGATTTCTTGCGAGTTGCTTAAACTGCTCGCCGCGGTCCTCCATGTTCTTGAAGAGGTCGAAGGAGGCGCAGCAGGGCGACAGCAGCACTGTCATGCCCGGCTCTGCCAGTTCGTAGCAGGCCTCGACGCACTCCTTCATCGAATGGGTGTCGCGGACGGGGATGCCCAACTGGTCGAAGTTGTCGTGCAGCTTCTGGTTGTCGGCACCGAGGTAGACGAGTCCGGCACATTTCTCGCGCACCAACGGCATCAGCGGACTGTAGTCGTTGCCCTTGTCCTTGCCACCGATGATGAGGATGGTCTTGGTCTTCATCGACTCCAGAGCATACCAGCAGGCGTCGACGTTGGTGGCCTTCGAGTCGTTGATATACTGTACGCCACGCACGGTGCACACCTTCTCCAGACGGTGTTCCACACCGGGGAAGTCGCTGAGCGACTTGCGGATGACTTCTTTCTTGATGCCAGCGATGTTCGAGGCGATACCAGCGGCCAGCGAGTTGTAGATGTTATGCTTGCCGGTCAGCGACAGCGACTCCTGCTCCATATTGAACGGCGTTGGCTGCTCTATCTTGTACTGTCCCTCCTCGATGTAACCGATGCTACCCTTCTTCTTCAGTTCCGAGAACGGATACTGGATGGCCTTGATGTCGTACTTCTCCAGTTCGGCCTTGATGATAGGGTCGTCGTTCCAATAGACGAAGGCATCCTGCGGCGTCTGGTTCTGGATGATGCGCATCTTGGCGTCAACATAGTTCTGCATCTTGAAGTCGTAACGGTCCAGATGGTCGGGCGTGATATTCAGCAGGATGGCGATATTGGCGCGGAAGTCATACATGTTGTCGAGCTGGAACGAGCTCAGCTCGATGATATAGTACGCATGCGGCTCCTCGGCCACCTGCAAAGCCAGCGAGTTGCCGATATTACCAGCCAGTCCGGCATCATAGCCTGCCTCCTTGAAGATGTGGTAGATGAGCGATGTCGTGGTCGTCTTGCCGTTAGAACCGGTGATGCAGACCATCTTCGACGTGGTGTAGCGTCCGGCAAACTCTATCTCACTGATGATGTGGATACCCTTCTCCTTGATTTTGACAATCATCGGGGCGGTGTCGGGAATGCCGGGACTCTTGATAATCTCGTCGGCATTCAGAATCTTCTCTTCCGTATGCTGTCCCTCCTCCCACGCGATGCCGCGGTCGTCCAGCATTTTCTTGTACTTGTCGGCTATCTTCGACATGTCCGATACAAACACGTCGAAGCCCTCCTTCTTGGCCAGCACGGCAGCTCCTGCGCCACTCTCACCAGCTCCTAATATCACGATTCTCTTCATATCTTTTTCACTTTTCACTATTCACTTTTCCCTTTAGTTTATCTTACTTTCAGCGTTATGATGGTCAATGCAGCCAATATGATGGTGGTAATCCAGAAGCGGATGGTAATCTTCGACTCATGGAACGGACGGTGGGGCCAGCTCTTTAGGATGTACGTACTGGTCTGGTCGAGTTGCGAGTCGAGCCTGCGGAAAGTATCGTGGATGGGCGTGGCGCGGAACACACGGACACGCTTGCCCTTACGCTTCTGCAACTTGAACCACTGCGTCTGGATGATGACGCTGAGGCTCTCGATGAAGAAGATACCGCAGAGGATGGGCAGCATCAGCTCCTTGTGGATGATGACGGCGCACACACCGATGATGCCGCCAATGGTCAACGAACCCGTATCGCCCATAAAGACCTGGGCAGGATAAGCATTATACCACAGGAAGCCTACCATGGCCCCGATGAAAGCAGATAGGAACACCACCAGTTCCTGCGAGCCGGGAATATACATGATGTCGAAGTAGGCCGCATAGATGATATGCGACGAGATATAGGCAAAGATGAGCAACGCCACGCCGATGATGGCAGAGTTGCCTGCACACATGCCGTCCATGCCGTCGTTCAGGTTGGCACCATTCGACACTGCAGTCACCACGATGATGGTCATGATGACAAACAGCACCCAGCCTGCCGCCACCTTGTAGTCACCCAGGAACGACATCACGGCAGAATAGTTCAGGTTGTGGTTCTTGATGAACGGGATGGTGGTCTGCAACGACTTCACCGCCTCGCTTTTGTGTTTCACCACCAGTTCCTGGTTCTGCTGGGGCACGGTCACGTTCTCACGTACCACGGCATCTGGACTGAGCCATAGCGTCAGGCCCACGATGAAGCCAATGCTCACCTGACCGACAATCTTGTACAGTCCCTTCAGGCCTTCCTTGTTCTTGCGGAAAATCTTGATATAGTCGTCCATGAAGCCCAGAAATCCCAGCCATACCGTCGTGCCAATCATCAGCAACAGGTAGATGTTGCGCATGCGGCCCAGCAGCAGAACGGGTATCAGGATGCTGACGATGATGATGATGCCGCCCATGGTGGGCACCCCCTTCTTCTGTTCGCCAAACGGGTCGATGCTGGGGTCGCGGGCCGTCTCGGAAATATTACGGCGCTTCATCCACTTGATGAAATATTCGCCAAACCACGCCGATATCATCAGCGACAGGATGAGCGCCAACAGCGAGCGGAACGAGATGTACGACCAGAGGTGTGCACCCGGGATATTGTACTGTTCTAAGAAGCGGAAGATATAATATAGCATGAAGATGAAAGATTAAAGATTAAAGATTTCGCGGACTACCTCGCGGTCGTCGAAGTGGTGCTTGACGCCCTTGACCTCCTGATAGTCCTCATGGCCCTTGCCGGCAATCAGGATGACGTCACCCTTCTGGGCGAGCATGACAGCGGCCTTGATAGCCTCCCTGCGGTCGACAATGCTGACCACCTTCTTCATCTGCTGGGGATTCAAACCCGCCAGCATGTCGTTGATGATGTCCTGCGGTTCCTCGAAGCGGGGGTTGTCGGAAGTGATGATGACTCGGTCACTCTGCTTGACGGCCTCTTGGGCCATCAGCGGACGTTTGCCCTTGTCGCGGTTGCCACCGGCACCGCAGACGGTGATGACCTGTCCGCCCTTGCCGTCGAGCACCTCGTGGATGGCGTTGAGCACATTCTCTAGGGCATCGGGCGTGTGGGCATAGTCGACAATAGCCGTCACGCCATCCTGCGAGCGGATGGGCTCCAGGCGACCGGCCACACTCTTCAACGTGCTCAGCACCAACAGGATATCCTCAGGCGCCTTACCCAACATGACAGCAGCGCCATAGACTGCCAACAGGTTCGACACGTTGAACTTGCCAATAAACTGCACGCCAACCTCATGGCCACAGATGTCGAGGTACATGCCCTCGAAGTGGCATTCGATGATACGGGCGCGGAAGTCAGCCATGGTCCGCGTGCTGTAGGTCTTCACCGTGGCCTTGCAGTTCTGCACCATCACACTGCCGTTCTTGTCGTCGGCATTGGTAATGGCAAAGGCGTCCTTGCCGAGACCGTCGAAGAAGGCCTTCTTGGCGTCGCGGTAGTTCTCGAAGGTCTTATGATAGTCCAGGTGGTCGCGCGTCAGGTTGGTAAAGAGTCCGCCTGCAAACTGCAGCCCTCCGATGCGCTTCTGGGCGATGGCATGGCTCGAGCACTCCATGAAGGCATACTCGCAACCAGCCTCTACCATGCGCGCCAACAGACGGTTCAGTTCTATGGGGTCGGGGGTGGTATGGTCAGCAGGGATGGCCTCATCCTCGATGTAGTTGCATACCGTAGACAGCAGGCCACACTTATGGCCAAACTTTCGGAACATATTATATAATAAGGTGGCAATGGTGGTCTTGCCGTTGGTACCCGTCACACCCACCAGCTTGAGCTTCGTCGACGGCTCGCCATAGAAGACGGTAGCCACAGGGCCTACGGCCTCTTCGGTAGAAGCCACCTGCACATACGTGACGCCATTCGTATGCTCAGGCATCTCCTCGCACAGCACGGCGACTGCTCCCAGTTCCAAGGCCTTGGGAATGAAGCGGTGACCATCGGTCTGGGTACCTTTGATAGCCACGAAAAGATGCCCCGGCTCTATCTTTCGTGAGTCGATGTTCACACCGGTAATCTCCACATCGCCATCGCCTACAACGGCCAAGGGCTTCACATGCTTTAAAAGGTCATTTAGTTTCATATTCACCTTATTATATTATAGGGTTAGAACTTGCTTTTATATCAATACTTAACATTCGTCGTTCAATGTTCAACGTTCAATGTAGAGTCAGCGTGCACTCGCTGCCTGCCACGATGTCACGACCGGCAGGCAGGCTCTGCGACTTCACGGCACCCCGGCCTTGAAGCCTCACCTTCAGACCGCGCCGCTCCAGCAGGTAGACGGCATCCTTAGCACCCATGCCCGTCACATCGGGCATGACGTTGTCGCGGTATGCTGCCTGACTCTGCTTGACACGCGTGCTGCTGCCAATACCACTCAGGATGTAGTTGGCCGACTCGGCATCACCGGCTTTCACGTCGGGGATGACCACCGAGTTCTCGTCGTGGGCATCCTCCACACTCAGTTTCAGATGACGGGCCATCACGCCCTCAGCGATGTGATGGAAGACGACACCGCTCATGCCACCACCCGAAGCAGGCAGGCCCGACTTCTTGATGCAGACGATGCACGAATAACGAGGCTCGTCAGCAGGGAAGTAACCGGCAAACGACAGCCAGTACTTGACGGTGCCGCTCTTGTAGCCCGCCTTACCCTGCGACACCTGGGCAGTACCGGTCTTGCCAGCCACTTTGAACAGCTCGGAGCCTGCCTTGCGACCCAAGCCCTGACTGACCACATGTTCCAGGATGGTCTGGATGGTTTTGATGGCCTGCGGCTTGGCAATGCGCTCCTTGATGACCTCTGGCGGGAACTCCATCACCGTCTCGCCATTCTTCACCACCTGCTTGATGAAGCGCGGACGCATCATCTTGCCGTCATTGGCGATGGCATTATAGAAGGCCACCGTGTTGATGGGTGCTATCTGCGTCTCGTAGCCGATAGACATCCATGGCAGCGTCGTGGCATACCAGTTATCGTCGTAGCGACCGTTCTTCTTGCGCTGGGGCATGCGGATGAGCGGCTTGCGGTAACCGGGCAGGATGTTCTGCAGACCCAGATCCTGACCGATGCCCACGCGGTACAGGCCTTTCACATAGCGCTCGGCTTCCTGATGGTAGAACTTGTCGATGACGTGGCTGACGCCGATGTTGCTACTGACCTCCAGCGTACGGGCTACGTTGATGTCGCCATAGCCGCCACGGCGCCAGTTGTGGTCTTTCATCTCACGCCCGTACATCGGCTGCACGCCACAGCCGGTATGGATGATGTAACTGGTGTCCTTGGGGTTCTTGCCCAGCACCTCGTCGTCGAGGGCCACCAAGATAGACGCCGTCTTAAACACCGACCCGGGCTCACAGCGGTAGCTGATGGCCGAGTTGACACCCTCTATGTAGTCGCCATTCTCGTTCTTCATCATATTGACGATGGCCTTCACGTCACCCGTCTTCACCTCCATCAGGATGGCCACACCCATCTCGCCATTCACCTGCGGACTCTTCAGCATGTCCAACAGGGCGCGCTCAGCCAGGTCCTGCATGTTCACATCAATGGTGGTCACGATGTCACAGCCGTCAACAGGCAACGTCACGGGGATGTTCATATACTTATTGAGCACCTTGCGGCGACCTGTAATGCCCGGCGTGCCACGCAGGAAGGAGTCGCAGCTCAGCTCCAAGCCGAAATAGGCAGAGTCCTTAGCCAGCATGAGGCCACCCACGGTACGCATGGCCAGACTGCCGAAGGGACGCCGACGCGCATTGAACACCTCCTCCGTAAAGCCGCTCTTGTTCTTGGACATATTGAAGAAGGGCAACTGGCGCACCTCCATATACGTACCATAGTCTATGCGCTTAGGCCAGATGTTCCACCAGCGCGAGCCCACCTCCATCTTGCCCGTCTTCCTGTTCTTCCACTCCTTGTGGCGGCCTTCCTCCAGGTGCTGTCTGAATTCTGCTGCCGTCCTGCTGGGGAATATCTGATGCAGGCCTTCGCAGATGCTGTCCAGCTTGTCGAGCCACAGCGAGTCTCCCTCCTCGAAGGCGGCAGCTTTGAAGTCCATATATATCTTGTATTCCGGTATAGAGGTAGCCATCAACTGCCCGTCACTGCTCAGGATGTTACCGCGGTTGGGTTTCACGCTTACCGAGTCGCGCTTCAGGCGGTCTGCCACATCCGTCCAGTACTGTTTCTTGGCGGTCATGATATAGAAGGCCTTACCGACAACGGCAAAACCCAACAGCGTCAGCACCACGGCTATCACCATGTAGCGGGGTATCACTTTATCATTACTGAACTTACTCACCTTTTTAATTCTTCAATTTTTCAATTCTTCAATTCTCTTACCTCTTTTTACTCACCTCTCACCTCTATAATATATGGCGGCTGGTCGGCCTGGTGCAACAGCGAGTCCTGGTTTTGTTTCAGAATCTCCAGCACATGGCTCTCACGGCATTTCTCCGTCAGACTGCTCGACGACGATAATGCCTTGAACTTAGCATCCTTCAGCTGACCCTCCAACTGGTCGATCTTGATCATATCCTGCTGGCACTGATAGCGGAAAGCCACATAGACCAGCGAGAAAGCGACGATGAGGACAAACAACCATATCTGTGAACGCACCAGCTCAGTGGTCAGCAGGTCACCGCCTAAGATGGTACGCAGATTCACCTGCTGCGAGGGACGGGGGTCTTCCTCGACAGCGGTCTCCTTGATCTTCTTGATGGTCTCCTGGAGTTTGTTCTCCGGCTTTTCCGGACTCTCCAGCGTCTTCTGGGACTCCTGACCGTCTGGGCTCATGATCTCTATCTTGTCTTCTTCCATGTCTAAACCTTTTCTGCTATTCTCAATTTGGCACTCCGGCTGCGGGGATTGCGCTGCAGTTCCTCATCACTGGGCGTCGTTACCTTGTTGACCAGTCGGAAGGGCGACGTGATGCGACCGAAGAAATCCTGCTCTACCCTGCCCTCGACATTGCCCGCCTTCATCACGTTCTTCACAATGCGGTCTTCCAGAGAGTGGTAGGTGATGATGCTCAGGCGACCGCCCTCACGGAGTAAATCTGTGGCACCACACAGCATGTCGCGTAAAGCATCCATCTCATGATTCACTTCTATACGAAGCGCCTGGTACACTCTGGCCAAGTCTTTCTTTTCGCGTTCCGAGCGCATCAGCGGTTCTACTGTGTCGCTGAGGTCTGCCGTCGTTTCAATGCGCTTACCCTTACGGTAGTCTGCGATGGTTTTAGCCAGACGGCGGGCGTTCTTCAGTTCACCATAGAGGTAAAAGACATCAGCCAGCTGCTCTTCGCTGTAGTCATTCAGGACGTCAGCTGCCGTCAGTCCGGCCCGCTTGTTCATCCTCATGTCCAACGGAGCATCGAAACGGAACGAGAATCCGCGACTCTCATCGTCGAAGTGGTGACTCGACACACCGAGGTCTCCCAACAGTCCGTCAATCTGCTCCACACCATAGTAGCGCATCCAGTTTCTAATATATCTAAAGTTGCTCCTGACAAAGGTAAATCTATCATCGGCAACGATATTCTTTTCGGCATCGGCATCCTGATCGAAGCTGTACAGATGGCCCTTCGGACCCAGCCGCGACAGAATTTCGCGAGAATGACCGCCACCACCAAAGGTCACGTCTACGTAAATGCCGTCGGGCTGGATGTCCAGCCCGTCGACGCTCTCCTGCAATAGTACAGGAACGTGATATGTCTCAGCCGTCACCATCATTCTTCTTCTTGTTTCTTATCGGTGTCACCGGGATTATCGGTGGCCATCAGCGCCTCCAGGGCATTGCCGAAGTCATCAGCAGCCATCTTCGTCGCCTCCGACTGGGCGTTGCTCCAAATTTCGATGGTGTCGCCCATACCGACAAATTTGATATCCTGTTCTATCTCAGCCATGCGCTGATAGCGCTTCGGTATCAGGAAGCGGCCATTGCCGTCGAGCGTCAGCAGTTCGACCTCGCTGACAAACTGACGGAACACCTGCTGCTGCTGACGGTTCCAGCGGTTCAGCCGGCGGCGCAACTCGTCCATCTGGGTATTCCACACGCTTTCAGGATAGAGCACCAGGCAGGGCTGGAAAACATCCTTGCGCATGACCAAACGCTCCTCACCTCCTGCCTGTAGCACCTTGCGGAACACGGCTGGAAGGAAGGCACGCCCTTTGGCGTCGGTTTTGGCCTCTATATTACCTAAAAATCGCATGTGTACCTTATTATTTTTTCGTACTTCTTGATAATAACCTCAGAACTTCGCCTGCAAAGGTAATACATTTTTTTGAATGCGCCCCCACTTTTCCCCACTTTTTTCGTAAATATTTCAGAAAATCTTTATGACATTACGCTATCTTGCTGATTATTAGATAATTTTAGTTTGCATGCGCAGTGGTGGAAAATTCGAGGTCAACGACTGCTCAACATCTATTACATCGTTGGCCGTTGAGATATCAAATGCACGACAACAGGGCACCACACATAGGGCTGCAGCTGACAAAATGCAGGTTCTCTGTACTTTTTTTGAGCAAAAGTGCAGGCTTTTCAAATAAAATGCTTACCTTTGCACTTGCAAGCAGCTTTTTGGCTTCAATGCAACGAGAGAATGGGACAAGTAAGTGAGAAAACAATCGACATCGACCAAATCCTGAAGGGCAAGATGGGGGCGAAGGCCAAATGGGTGCCACGCCCGTTAATATCGTGGCTCAAGCGCACCATCCACCAGGACCAAGTGAACGCCTTCCTGTGGGACTCCCGCCATCTGACGGGAACACCGTGGCTGGAAGCCTGCGTACAGTATCTGGAGATGACGCTGAAGGTGGAGGGTATGGAAAACCTACCCGACAAAGACGACGGACGCCTTTACACTATCGTATCGAATCATCCCTTGGGTGGCATCGACGGCGTGGCGCTGGGGTCTATCATTGGACGCCATTTCGACTCCCGTTTCCGCTACCTTGTCAACGACCTGCTGATGAACTTGCCCGGCCTGGCTCCGCTTTGCATACCAATCAACAAGACTGGCCACCAAAGCCGCAACTTCCCAGCCATGGTGAAAGCGGGATTTGAGAGCGACAACCACATGCTGATGTTTCCCGCTGGCATCTGCTCGCGCAAACACAACGGCATCGTCCGCGACATACCGTGGACGAAGACGTTCATTGCCAAGAGCGTGGAATACCATCGCGACGTCGTACCCATCCACTTCAGTGGCGAGAACTCGAAGTTCTTCTACCGGCTGGCCAACTTCTCCGACCGCTTCCTGCCCTTCAACCTGGCCATGATCTATCTGGTCGACGAGATGTATCGGAATGTCGGCAAGACCTTCGAGGTACGCATCGGAAAGCCTATTCCCTGGCAGACCTTTGACAAGAGCAAAAGCCCGATGGAATGGGCACAATTCGTACAAGACCAAGTCTATCAACTCTAAAACAATGGAACAACCTATTATCCCCCCCATTAACAAAGAAGTGCTCAAAAGCGAACTGACGCCCGACAAGCAGTTGCGTATGACCAACAAGAGCAACAACAAGATTTTCGTCATTACGGCACATGATGCACCAAACGTGATGCAGGAAATTGGTCGCTTGCGTGAAATCGCCTTCCGCGAGGCTGGTGGCGGAACTGGAAAATCTACGGACATTGACGAGTTCGACACCTGCGAGAACTGCTACAAACAGCTCATCGTGTGGAATCCAGAAGAAGAGGAAATCATCGGGGGCTACCGCTATATGCTGGGGTCAGACTGGGATTACGACGACAAAGGCCAGCCTATCCTAGCCACGAGTCACATGTTCCATTTTTCAGAGAAATTCCTGAAGGACTATGCCCCATGGACGGTGGAGCTGGGACGTTCGTTCGTCTCACTACCCTACCAGAGTTCGCGAATGGGTGCGAAGAGCCTGTTCGCCCTTGACAACCTGTGGGACGGCTTAGGTGCACTGACGGTCATCCGCCCCAGCGTCAAATACTATTTTGGCAAGATGACGATGTACCCTTCCTACATCCGCAAAGGACGCGACATGATACTCTTCTTCCTTAAAAAACACTTCGACGACAAAGACCGGTTGATTATCCCGATGAAACCATTGGAATTGGAGACAGCTCCTGCTGAACTGGAAGCACTGTTCTGCGGGACATCATTCAAGGAGGACTATATGATTCTAAACCGCGAAATCCGCAAGCTGGGCTATAACATTCCACCACTAGTGAATGCCTATATGGGGCTCTCGCCCACGATGAAACTCTTCGGCACAGCCATTAACTACGGCTTTGGCGACGTCGAGGAAACAGGTATCCTGATAGCTATAGACGAAATCTTCGAGAGCAAACGCAAGCGCCATATCGACTCCTTCATCCGCGAACACCGCGAAGAGCTGGAATTGACTTCCGGTGCTAACAAGCTGATTTACAAAAACAAAGACTAAACGATACCGACATGTTAAGTAGCTTTTTATTAGGGGCTCTAATGCCCTTTTTGGCTCATGCCCAGAACCCAGATTCTCTCCATATCGTCGTGGATGGCACGGCAACAGCGAACACCCCCCACACCTATCGGACTTTCCAAGAGGCCAGCCCATACTTCACGGATGGCGTCACAGTCTACATAAGACCTGGCGTCTACTGGATTGACAATCCGGACGATGCAAGTGTAAAAGTCGGAGAGAAAGGCCGAGAACCTTTTGGCATGGTAATCCAATGCCCCCGTCTGCGCCTCATCGGTCTGGGTCAACAGCCCCAGGATGTCGTGCTGGCCTCACAGCGTGGACAAACGCAGGGAGCTATCGGTAATTTCACAATGTTCGACTTCTGGTGCGACTCACTGTATGTGGAAAACCTTACCATGGGTAACTACTGCAATGTAGATCTGGTATACCCGCTAAATCCCCGATTAAACCGCCCCAAACGCAGCAATGCCATCACACAGGCGCATATCGGCTACGTCCACGGCAACAGTCTGGTAGCCAAGAAAGTACGCTTCATCAGCCGTCTGAACCTCAATCCGCTGAACGGAGCAAGACACTCTTACTATGAAGACTGTCATTTTGAATGTACTGACGATGCTCTCAACGGCACGGCCACCTACCGACACTGCGACTTCGACCTCTATGGTCAGAAACCTTTCTGGAGCACCTTTGGCTCCGGAGCGATGTTCATTGATTGTGATTTCTTTGTTAAAGGCAGCAACCGCGAGATGTACTTCTGCAAACAAGGAAGCCCTGTCACCGTCATCGACTGCCGGTACCATGCTCCTTCCGACAGCATTAACCTTGGCTGGACAGCCTATCCACAACCCTGGCTCAGATGCTACCAAAAGAACTTCCTGCTCAACGGGAAACCTTATGTCATAGGGAAGGAACATCCCAAGAATACGGTCGTCCTGACCGACTATCATGGACCGATGCCTCCCTTTCTGCCTGTCAGTTGTCATGAAGCAACGCTTTTAACGGGTCAGGACACACTTCTTTTGATGGCACCTGATTCAGTGACATGGAAGGCTGAGCCAGGTTTTGAACAAACTGTCTCGCTACGCTCCACGGGTAATGACAAGGTTATGGTGATACCGACTAACGACTCCGATGAAACCGCAGACTTTTGTCTGATAGCCGATGCCACTGACGGTCGTCAGGCTGCATGCCACCTCATCGTGAAACCCGCCCAGTTGCCAGCACCAGACTTTATGCATGCACCCCGCATTGTGTTCGACGGGCAGCAGTTACTCCTTGACTACGCGCTTGACCTGCAAGGGCGTCGTGACGAGTCGCTCATTACTTGGTATCGCGATGAAATTCCTGTCGTCACCAGTCACATTACACCTTCGCGAACCTATTTATTAAACGAAGCCGACAAGCATCATCTTATCTCAGCAGTCATAACACCCAAACACCAGCGAAGCAACTATGGTCAGCCTGCCAGCGCTACATTCAAAGTGAAGAAGTCGCCTAAACGCCACAGCCTTAGTACCGACTTCCATGATTTCTACTGCGGATGGCAGCCAATAATAGCCGAAGGGCTATGGACTGTTGACGGCTACAAGCCTGAAGATACAGCAGAATTTCCCTGGTCTTTCGACCGCACGAAACCCATGTGGGAATACGGCAAGGGCTTTAACGGGGCCGTTGGAATGGGCCTTTTGGAAGCTCAACGAGGCGCCAGACTGATGTTCACCCCGACGAAACAGTCGTATGGCGACATGTCGCTGACACTACATGTGGACCCGACGAAGACTGCTGGACAAGGATTCGGTTCGGCTACGGGACAATACATGGACATCTGTCTGAAGTTTGACACCCAGACGCTGACGGGCTATGGTCTGCGCATCATTCGTACCACAAAGCACGCTAAAGCCGTTGATTTCTACTTGGTGAAGTACGACCACGGCCAGGTTACACCACTGACGGAACCCGTCTCGGCCACCTGCTACCGTACCAACTGCACGATTTCCATCGATTTCATCGGGAAAAAGCTGACGGCCCACGTGGAGACGGCCACACCGCAGCCCGCCGACTCTTCGCTGCCCCACCGTGTAGACCTAACGGCTGAGGTAGCCCCCAACAACTATGGCGGCATCCACATCCAGCACACAGGCTCATGCGGCGAGAGCACCACCATGCTTCACCATCTGCAGGCAAAATGGGGAAAGTAATCCGATTTCGCTGTCAGAGGAGTGGTTTCTTACCGTGGCAGGCGTTCCTTGGCTTTCAGGTATGCCTTGTAAGAGGTAAAGCCACTCGCCTCGGCGGCAGCATCTTCTGTTGAATTCGGATGTTTGGCCTTGTAATGCTCATAGTAGCTGATACGCAATCCATTGACATAATCCGAAAAACCTCCGAAACGCTCGGAAAACACCCGCGAGACATAACTCCGACTGAAGCTACAGCGCTCAACGACCTGTTCCAGCTTCAGGTGCGGGTCCAAGTAGGCCGCCTCCGTGTTGACGAACTGCTCTATCTCGGCAGCTATCCTGCTGGTGCGTTCCTCAGCCAGTTCTGCCGGTGCACCATCAACAACGTCCATTTCTTCCTCTATGGTGGAATCCGTGAGGATGGCAGCTCTCCGCCAGACAGGCATCACGTTAAGCAGTAGCACGACATTGAACACAGCCAGCGGGATGCACATAATCGCCATGACCATACGCGAGTCGGTGAGGAATGCCGGCCAAAGGAAGGGAGTGAGCACAATAGGAGCAGCCCACACACGGCTGGCGTAGTCCATAGGGAAGTCTTCCGGGTTGGAATAGTTCACGGCGCGTGTCTCCCTCATCCACTGCCATACCTGCCACATGGCCACGCCGGAATAGGCCATCATGAGGATGCTAACCACCGTCACCAAAATCATGCACACCTTGGTGCTTCCGGGAGTGAGTATCTCCCATGGGCTCCAGGCGTTGACGACAAGCGGCAGCATGGTCAAGGCAGTGATAAAGGCAGCTATCACGTTGGCGGTCTTCCATACCTCCCACTGCCTCACCGTACCAAAGAAACAGAATAACAGCGAGCCACAGTATAAATAATAAGTACCAGGGAAGTATGACTTCATCAGAAGCCATGCCGCCTCACTCTTAGGATTCAGGATGTATGGCAAAAGCACGATGCTACAGAGGTAGACCATCACCTGCATCTTGCGGTCAGGCCATATATAGTCTCTGCGCTCCTTCGGCGTACCACAGTTATGGATGCCCCTGATTGCTGAGAACGTCAAGCAGGTTGTCAGATAGATGGCCGCCGTCATACCACACCAATAGTAATCATCAGTTTGTATCATATTGCATTGTTTTTCGAGGGCAAAGATACGAAATTATTTTGATTTTATTCTTTTTTTGACCTTAATTATGCATTTATTCTTAATAACTTGCCCTGTTTGACAGATTTTTCGTAACTTTGCAGACAAATTGCTACAATGATGATAACGATTATGCGCAAAACGACGTTCCTGACCGGGGTACTGGCAGCAGTGTTTTTCATTTCCTGCCAAGAGCATCACATCACCCGCCAGACCGTGGCAGTGGACAGCCTGATCAACGCCGCCTACCAGTCCCGCGACTATGACTCGATATTGAGTCTGGCCGACATCCGCCAACACGACGGTACGCTTTCTGACCAGAAAGCCTTCTATTGGCGTGGCTATGCCTACTCCCGGCAGCGCAAGATGCGAATGGCAGAAATGGAGTGGAAGAAAGCCATGGCGCAGGGTGTTGACAACGACGAGGACCTGAAATACTACGCTCAGTCGGCCAGTCGGTTAGTCGGCTTGCTCTACTTAAAAGCGAATTACAGGGAAGCCATAGAGATAGCTGTACCAGCCATCAAACTGCTGGAGGAGAAGGAGCTCACCACGAACAACGATTATACCAACTTACTGACCTTCGTCGGCAGTTGCCAGCTGAAGTTAGACCAACCTGAAGAGGCAGCCCATCATTTCAACCATGCCTGGCAGCACTACCAGCAAGTGACGCAGGAGAACCATAACACTGACAGCTACACCAGTGCCATTGTCGGCATCGTCACTATTGTCGATGCCTATATCCAGACTGCCCACTACCAAGAGGCCAACGACTGGACGGCCCACCTCGACAGCATGCTGCAACAATGCCGCAGGCTTCCCGACGTGCGCGAGTCGTACATCGACAAGCAGTGGGCCAGGCTCTGCCTCTACCGCGCCTGCGCCTTGGAGGGATCAGGCAACAAGGCTGAAGCGGCAGAAGCCTACCGTGAGGCCCTGCACACCCAGTATGCCAGAACCGGCGATGGTAAGGTAGAGGCCACCAACTACCTGATGGCTGCCCACAGGTGGAGCGAGGCTGCCGACAATTTCCAGACGATGGACGCTCAGTTGGCCAAGTACGACATGAAGCTAAACATGGAGAACATCCACACCTACCTGCTGCCGAAGTTCATCGCCAATGCAGAAGCACACCGCACCGACTCCGCCATCGCCACAGGAAAATGGATATGCCAAGCACTTGACTCTGCCATCATCTGGCAGCGACAAGACGACGCTACCGAACTGGTCACCATCTACGAAACCAAGCAGTTGGAAACCGAGCTGGCGAAACAGCGCGTCACACTCTCAGACCAGCGCCTGCTGATGGTTGTGAGCCTTTTGGGAGTTGTCATCCTGGGTTTCAGCCTCTTCATCTACATACGCCACCGCGCTGCTGTGCGCTTAGAGGAAGCCTTCTACGACCTCGAAAGGGCCAATGAACGTGCGGAGGAGTCGTCACGCATGAAGAGCAACTTCATCCAGCAGATTTCCCACGAGATACGCACACCACTCAACATCCTGTCGGGGTTCACGCAGGTGTTGACGTCGCCCGACATGGAATACGACGAGGAAACGCTGAACGACATCAAAATCCAGATAACCGAGAATACCGACCGCATCACGGGACTAGTGAACAAGATGCTGGAACTGTCGGAAGCCAAGAGCAAGTCGTTCATTGAGTGCAACGACCAGGTTCCGGCAGTGCAGATTGCGGCAGAGGCAATCAATGCCTCACGCATCAGCGACGCCCCCCACCTGACGTTTGACATGATCATGTCGCCCGAGGCCGAGCAGGCCATTCTCCAGACCAACCTGCGGGCAGCCGTCCGTGCTTTGTCGCTATTGCTCGACAATGCGCGCAAGTTCACCGCTCCTCCCGAGGCGCGCCAGTATGAGAGGACTACCGACCACCTACAGCGGGTGGTGCTGCGCATGACAGTATCGTCGGGCCACGTGTTCTTCTCGGTCGAGGACACGGGCATCGGCATCCCGCACAAGGAAGCCGAGCGCATCTTTGAAGAGTTCGTGCAGTTGGACGAGTACTACGACGGAACGGGCATCGGACTTACCGTCGCCCGTTCGTTGGCAAACCGCATTGGCGGCAACATCATCCTCGACACGGCCTACATCGGCGGGGCACGCTTCGTGATGACGCTGCCGTTGGGCGACACGGCCGACCGTTAGACAATAGGCAGGGAGATGCCGTTGATTTTCTGATAGACATCGAGGGCATAGACGTCGGTCATGCCCGAGATATAGTCAATAACCGCCATCAGGCGATCTTCCAGCGACTCGGCATGGATATCGTACTGATAGGACACGCGTCCTATCAGCTGCTGCGAGTAATAACGCTCTGAATGGATGACGGCTTCCACCATTTTGTCCATCAGCGTTGCCATAATCTGATAACCTGACAGTTCGACGTCGAGCACGGGGCGGCTCTTGTAGATGTGTTGCACGGACAAATCGGCACAACGGCGGTAAGCCTCGCGCTGTAGCGGCTGGATATGGTCGATGAGACTGCCCTCAAAGGTGCCGGTCAGGATTTCCTCCTCATGCTCAAGGAAGGCCCGGACGCACTCGTTCTCCAGCTTACCAATGACACAGGCACGCAGATATACCACCTGTTCGTTCTTGTCGGTCAACTGTTCGTCTTTGATGCGCTGCAGGATTTTTCCCTGGTTCTCCTCGTCGAAGAAATCAAGAAAGAGTCGCGACACGGTCTCAAAGGAGAGAATTTTCAGTTTGTGGGCATCCTCCATATCCATGATTTCATAGCAGATGTCGTCAGCGGCCTCCACCAGATAGACGAGCGGATGACGGGCATAACGCAGCGGTTCACCAGGGGCAGACTTGCAAATAATGCCCATTTCATCGGCAATTCGCTGGTAGGTCTCCTGTTCGCTGACAAAGAAGCCAAACTTCCCCTTCTTGCTGGGAGCCATCGAAGAGTAGGGGTACTTCACGATGCTGGCAATGGTGGAGTAGGTCATCACAAAACCGCCCGGTCGGCGCCCCCGGAACTGGTGCGTCAACAAGCGGAAGGCATTGGCATTGCCTTCGAAATGGGTGATGTCCGACCAGAAAACGGGGTTCACCTGATGCTGCAGGAAACTGCCGCGGCCTTCGGTAAAGAACGTCTGGATGGCTTTCTCACCAGAGTGTCCGAACGGCGGATTGCCCAGGTCGTGTGCCAGACAGGCCGTGGCGACGATCTGCCCTATCTCCTCGAACAGCGTACCACGCAGTTCAGGGCGCCGCCCAACAATACGCAGCGCCACATCGTTGCCTAACGACATACCAACGCTGGCCACCTCTAAGGAATGCGTCAGCCGGTTGTGCACAAAAACGCTGCCGGGCAGCGGGAATACTTGCGTCTTGTTTTGAAGACGCCTGAAAGGGGCTGAGAAAATCAGCCTGTCATAGTCGCGTTTAAACTCGGTACGGTCGTCGTGCCGCTCCACATGGCGGTGCTCCTGCCCCAGCCTCTTGTTAGAAATTAGTCGTGTCCATTCCATCATTTCGGATGCAAAAGTACAAAATAGTTATGAAAATACCGCAAAATAGGAAGAAATAAGACTTTTTAAATGAAAATCCATGGTTGTTTCATCAGAAATAGCTACCTTTGCACATTATTTAAAAAGAAACGTTTCGAAAAGATGATAACCATCAAAGTTGTAAACCGCGGCCATCAGCAACTGCCAGCCTATGCCACACCCCAGAGTGCCGGCATGGATTTAAGGGCCAACCTCGACGCCCCCGTGACACTCCATCCATTGGAGCGCAGGCTGATACCGACAGGACTGCATATCGCCCTGCCCGAAGGCTATGAGGCTCAGGTGCGCCCCCGTAGCGGACTGGCGCTGAAGCATGGCATCACGGTTCTGAATACCCCTGGCACCATCGATGCCGACTACCGTGGAGAGGTGGGCGTCGTACTGGTGAACCTGTCGCAGGAAGACTTCGTAGTGAACGACGGCGAGCGCATTGCCCAGATGGTCATTGCCCGCTGCGAACAGGGAGAACTGGTGAGCGTAGACGTGCTCGACGAGACGGAGCGTGGGGCCGGTGGTTATGGGCATACAGGAGTGAAGTAAGAGGTGAGAAGTAAGAGGTAAGAGGTAAGAAGATGATGAGGCGGTTGTTCTTCATATTGTTTTTGACGACAGGGTTGGCTTGTTTCGCACAGGACAGCCAGCGCCGGTACGACGCCTTCTACCTGGATGCTATCTGCCAGCAGGAGAAGGGCAACAACGATGCCGCCTTCGATCTGCTGAGCCACTGCGTAGAGTTGGACTCCACACGGTCGGAGGCCTACTACTCGCTATTCCGCTACTACCTGGTCTTGAAAGATAAGGACAAGGCGCTGAGCTATGCCAAGCGCGCTGCCGAGCTGGAACCCGAGAACGCCACCTACCTGGAGATGCTGGCCAACCTGTATATCAACCAGCACAACTACGACGATGCAGCCGTGATGCTGGAGAAACTCTATGACAAAAGGCGTGACAGGGAGGACATCCTGAGCGTGCTGGTACAAATCTACGAGCAACAGGGGGAATACGACAAGGCCATCGAGAAACTGACACAGTTGGAACTCTTGGAGGGCAAAAGCGAACGCTTGTCCTACGCCAAGAGCCAGTTCTACACACAGAAAGGCGACCATAAATCGGCCATCAGCGAGATGAAACAGCTGGCCGACCAATATCCCAACGACCTCAACTACCAGTGCTTCTACGCCAATGCCCTCTACCAGAACGGGCAGCAGAAGAAGGCCATCGCCCTCTACCAGGACGTGCTACGACAGGAGGCTGACAACCAGAATGCGCTGATGGCCATGCTGAACCACTATCAGGAGAGCCGTGACTCCCTGCATGCCAACGAGACATTAGAACAGATACTGCTCAACAAGAAGACAACGCAGGAAGACCGTGTGGCACTCATGCGACAGGTCATCGCTGAAAGCGAACAGCAGGGCGGCGACTCCACACGAGTGCTGCAACTGTTCCACCGCATCTTGTCCATGCCGGAAAGCGGTGCGGATATGGCGCTATTCTGTGCCACTTACATGAACCTGAAAAAGATGCCGAATGACAGCATCCGTCCCATTCTGGAGCACGTATTAGAGGTTGCCCCCGACCATACGGCCGCCCGCCTGCAGCTGGTGAGCTATGCTTGGCAGGAGGAAGACCGCGACCGCGTCATCGCCCTCTGTCAGGAAGCCCGCCAATATACGCCAGACGAGATGGCCTTCTACTATTATCAAGGCATCGCCTACTACCAGAAGGAGCAGTTGGATAACGCGCTGAACGCCTTCCAGAACGGCATCAGTGTCATCAACGAGGAGAGCGACCCGGCCATCGTGTCAGACTTCTTCGCCGTCATGGGTGACATTCTGCACCAGAAAGGACGCGAACAGGAAGCATTCGCCGCATACGACTCCTGCCTGCAATGGAAGGACGACAACATCGGCTGCCTGAACAACTACGCCTACTACCTCAGCGAAAGGGGCATAGAGTTGAACAAAGCCGAACAGATGTCGTACCGCACCATCAAGGCTGAGCCCAAGAATGCAACCTTCCTGGACACCTATGCCTGGATACTCTTCATGCAGCGCCGCTACAATGAGGCCAAGATATACATCGACCAGACGCTGCAGTGTGACAGCGACTCCTCAGCGGTATTGCTGGAGCATGCCGGCGACATCTACTATCATGTCGGTGACACCGAGAAAGCCCTGACATTCTGGCAACAGGCCTTGGCCAGGGCTTCAGAGAGGTCAGAAATCAAAGATGACCGAAAACAAATACTTATCCGAAAAATAAAACTTAAAAAATATATTAAAGAATGAAACTGACAAGTATCCTGAAGATTGCCGCGCTGGTCCTTCCTTTGACGTTAACATCCTGTAAGTCAAACCGTCAGGCCGTTAAAGAAGGAACTACTGCTACTACCATGAGTGTAGACACGCTGCAAAAGCAGGCTTTCCTGCAGAAAGTGAACGACAATGCCCAGTATGCCCGCTTCATCACTTCCAAGGTGAGGTTCACCGTAGAGGTGGGAGCCCGCCAGATGACGCTAACCGGTAACCTGAAAATGAAACGCGACGATGTCATCCGTCTGCAGCTCATGGCTTTTGGCTTCGTCGAGGCCGGTCGCTTAGAGTTCACCAAAGAGTATGTGCTGGTGATGGACCGCATCAACAAGCTCTTCCTCAAGGTGCCATACGCACAGGTTGACTTCCTGCGCAACAGCAACATCGACTTTAACGTGCTCCAGGGACTGTTCTGGAACGAACTATTCCAGCCCCGAGTGTCACGTCCAACTGACCAACAGCTGAAGAACTACAAGACGAAGATTGGCAACGACGACACCGTCATTTCCATGGAGGACGGCAAACTGTCGTACCGCTGGCTGGCAGACAACACGAATGCACGTGTAAAAATGGCCAACATCATGTATCTCGACAAGTATCGCGGCAACTACCAGCTGAACTGGGACTATGAGGAATTCAAAGCCAACAACCGCAAATACTATCCCATGGACCATAAGATTTCTTTCCAGACACCCGAACAGGAAATCAAGTTTGAGATGGTTCTTAACTACATGGGTGCCGAAGAAGACTGGGAGACACGCACAGAAGTATCGAGCAAGTACCGTCAGGTAACCATCGAGGAAATCCTGCAACGCTTCATGTCCCTCTAAACTATCTGAATGAAGCGATTAGGTATTATCCTGCTCCTGCTGTCATTCGCCCTGACTCCCTATGCGCAACAGAAGAAGCGCACCACGAAGTCGGCAGCGAAAAAGACCGTTGTGACGCAAAAAAAACAGACCACTGGCAAATCAAAAAAAACTGCCAAGTCCAGCAAGTCATCTAAGAACAGCAAAGCAGAGAAGCAGTCCTCTGTCAAAACGCTACAAAGTCAGCGTCAGGAACTCCAGCAGCAGATCAAGCAGCAGGAGCGCCGTTTGCGCAGCAACGAACAGGACGTTAAGAAGCGACTCCAGAACCTCATGGTACTGAACACCGAGATAGAAGGCAAGCGCCGCACCATAGACACTATTCGCCATGACATTTCGTCGCTTGACAGCGAGATAGAACAGCTTGGCGAGCAGTTGGAGAAACTAAAGGAGCAGTTAGAGGAGCGTAAGCGCAACTACGTGAAGTCGTTACGCTACATGCACCGTAACGAGTCGTCGCTCAGCCAATTGATGTTCATCTTCAGTGCTGACAATCTCGTACAGATGTTCCGCCGCATGCGCTTTATGCGGGCGTATGCGTCTTATCAGCGTGTTCAGGGCGAGAGGGTCATGGAAAAGCAGGAGGAAGCAAACCAACAACTACAAGTTCTGAACGAAACCAAGGAGAAAAAACGCCAACTGCTGAACCGTGGCGAGCAGGAGCGTCGCACGCTGGAATCAAAGCAGATTGAACAGCAAGACGTCGTCAAGACCCTACAGAAAGAGAACAAGACCATACAAGGCATTATCGCCCAACAGAAAAAGAAAGATGCTGCCTTGAATGCCCAGATTGACCGCCTCATTGCTGAAGAGGTAGCCCGCCAAAAGGCGCGTGCTGCCGCCGAGGCTAAGAGGCGTGCTGAGGCAGAGGCTGCCAAGAAGCGTGCTGCCGAACTGGCCCGCAAGAAGGCGGAAGCCGAGGCTGCTGCGAGAGAGAATGCCCGCCGCATCGCCGAGGCCAAGGCCAAAGAAGAGAGAGCCAAGGCTGAAGCCAAGGCCGCTCGCGACCAAAAGGCCCGCGAGGCTGCTGAACGCAAGGCCCGCGAGGCCGAAGAGGCCCGTAAGGCAGCCGAGCGTAAGGCCGAGGCTGAAAACCGTGAGCATGCCAAGGCTGTAGCATCAGCACGCAAGGATGCCGACGAAGCCTTGAAGATGCCGACGGAGGATGTCCGCATCAGCGGTATACCGCATTGTCAGCCACTTCGGACAATATCATGTCGAAGGGTTGAAGGGTGTCATGCTCGACAACAAGGGCATCAACATCCGCGGCGAGGGCGGTGCGATGGCTCGCAGCATCTTCGACGGTGAGGTCAGTGCTGTCTTCAGCTTCGGTGGAACGATGGTAGTCATGGTACGCCACGGCAGCTATATCAGCGTATACTGCAACCTGCAAAGTGTCAGCGTGCAACGTGGCCAGAAGGTCAGCACACGTCAATCTCTGGGACGTATCGGCCGGGACAACATCCTACAGTTCCAGCTTCGCCGCGAAACGGCCAAACTGAATCCCGAATCGTGGTTGGGACGCTAAGAGAACCTAAGTAAATCAATGTAAGTCTCAATAGCCTTTTCTATCTCGCTGATGAGGATATACTCGTCGGCAGAATGGCTGCGTGACGACTCTCCCGGCCCGAGCTTCAGCGACGGGAATGGCATCAGCGCCTGATCACTGAGCGTGGGTGAGCCAAAAGGCGTCATGCCCATTTGCAGACAGCGCTGCACCAAGGGGTATTCTTCGGCTATGTGTGATGATGACAGACGGAACGAGCGAGCCTTAAGTTCGCACTTCTTCATCTGCTTTTGCAGGAAGGCAAAAAGGTATTCATTCTTATAATATTCATTGGTACGCACGTCGATGACAAAGCGGCACTCATCGGGAACGACATTATGCTGCGTGCCACTATTGACGACCGTTACCGTCATCTTAGTAGGTCCAAGCAGGGGACTGACCTTACGGAAGCGGTAGTCACGCAGCCATACCAGGTCATCCAGCGCTTCATAGATGGCATTGACGCCTTCGTCTCGGGCGGCATGGCCGCTCTTGCCGTGGGCTATGCCGTCAATCACCATCAGTCCCTTCTCGGCAATGGCGGGCTGCATACCCGTCGGTTCACCGACAATGGCGACATCAATAGGCGGCAGCTCTGGTAACGCCAAGGAAAAACCATTGGCACCACTGACCTCCTCCTCGCAGGAGGCGAGATAGACAAGGTTATAGGGCGTGGACATACCACGCAATGCACGGTAGACTTGAAGCAGACTGACGAGTCCACCTCCACAGTCGTTGCTGCCCAAACCGTATAGACGATCATCTTCAACGGTAGGCTGGAAAGGATCTCGTGTCCACGTCGCCACTGGCTTGACGGTGTCTATGTGGGCATTGAGCAGCAACGTCGGTTTAGCAGCATCCAGTTCTTCCTGAACCAGGAGATTATTGCCAATACGACGAACGGGCAGTCCATAATTAACGATGAAACCGGCAAAAACGTCTGCCGCAGCTTTCTCGTCGCGGCTGACCGATGGCGTGCTGATAAGGGTTTTCAGCAGCTCAACGGCATCGAGTGTATATTGATGAATATCCATAAATTGATGCAAAATTAAAAAATAATTGGGAATTATGAATTAAGAATTATGATTTTTTAGTACCTTTGCACCTAATTAATAATAGAGAGAACTTATGCAGACGAACGTTCACATGTCAGTGCTGGTGCACGAACAGGCCAAAAAGTATGGCAACCGCGAAATGCTGGTATATCAAGATTTCGGTGGCAAGGAGTGGAAATCATTATCGTGGAACGAGGTGTCAGCCACGGTTAAGCAGGTATCCAACGCCATGCTGAACTTAGGCGTAAAAGTACAGGAGAACATCGGTATCTTCTCGCAGAACTCGGTACAATATATCGAGTGCGACTTCGCCGCATGGGGCATCCGTGCTGTCACCATTCCTTTCTATGCCACCAGTTCGGAGCAGCAGATACAGTTTATGGTCAACGATGCCAAGATCCGCTTCCTCTTCGTAGGCGAACAGGAGCAGTACGACAAGGCACACCGCATCTTCTCGCTGTGTCCGACACTGGAGCGCATCATCGTCTATGACCCTGCCGTCAGCATCGTTAACGGCGACCCAGGTGCCATCTATTTCAGCGACTTCCTCAAGCTGGGCGAGAACCTGCCGCGCCAGACCGAGGTGGAGAAGTTGCAGCAGGAAGCCACGTTCGACGACATCGCCAACATCCTCTATACCAGCGGTACAACGGGCGATTCAAAGGGTGTCATCCTGACGCACGGTCAGTTCCATGCCGCCTTCGAGGCCAACAACAAATGTGTGCCAGTGGGCGAGAAGGACCGCGTGATGAACTTCCTTCCCTATACCCATATCTTTGAACGTGGCTGGGCGATACTCAGTCTGACAGAGGGTGCCACGATGATTGTCAATACCCACCCACAGGAGGTACAACAGTCTATGCGCGAGACCCATCCCACCTGTATGTCGGCCGTTCCCCGCTTCTGGGAGAAGGTATATATGGGTGTGATGGACAAGATAGACCACTCCAGTGCCGTACAGCGCAAGTTGTTCAAGCATGCTCTGGAAGTAGGTCGCAAGCACAATATCGAATATCTCAGCCTGGGCAAGAAGCCGCCTATGGCCTTGCACTTGGAGTACGAGATGCTGAACCGCACCATCTTCTCGCTGGTGCGCAAGGAGTTAGGACTGGAAAATGCCCATTTCTTCCCCACGGCTGGTGCTGCCGTCTCGACACATGTCGAAGAGTTCGTACACTCCATCGGCATCAACATGGTAGTGGGCTACGGTCTGACGGAGAGTCTGGCTACGGTGAGCTGCAATCACTTGGGCGACCCCTGGACGGTTGGCTCTGTAGGCATCCCCATCGAGGGCATCGACATCAAGGTCAGCGAGGAGGGCGAAATCCTGCTGAAGGGTCCGACGATTACCATCGGCTACTACAACCGCGACGACCTGACGAAGGCTGCATTTACCGACGACGGCTATTTCAAGACGGGCGATGCCGGCTACCTGAAAGGCGGCGAGCTCTTCCTGACAGATCGCATCAAAGACCTCTTCAAGACCTCAAACGGCAAGTATATCGCCCCGCAGATGATTGAATCGAAGCTGTTGGTGGACAAGTTCATCGACCAGATAGCAGTCATTGCCGACGAGCGCAAGTTTGTATCGGCCCTCATTGTCCCCGTCTACTCGCTCTTAGAGGAGTATGCCCGCGCCAACGACATCACCTTCAGCACCCACGAAGAACTCTGCAGCCATCCTAAGATTATGGCCATGATGAAGGAGCGCATCGACACCTTGCAACAGCAGTTAGCCCACTACGAACAGGTCAAGCGCTTCACGCTGCTGCCCAACCCGCTGTCGATGTCCAAGGGAGAACTGACCAACACCCTCAAGATTCGCCGCCGCGTTCTCAATGAGAACTACAAGGCTGAAATAGACAAGATGTACGAAGAGTCATGATTACACAAGACCAGTTAAAAGACGTATTAGACCGTGCAGAAGCCCTGTACAGGTATCTGAAGATAGACGAGAAGAAAATGGAGTACGAAGAAGAAGACCTTCGTACCCAGGCTCCTGACTTCTGGGAGGACCGTGAGCGGGCCGAGGAACAGATGAAGAAAGTCAAAGGCATCAAGAAATGGCTCGACGGCTACCAGGAGGTACGCACTGCTGCCGACGAGTTGCAGTTGGCCTTCGACTTCTACAAAGAAGAGATGGTCACCGAGCAGGAGGTAGAAGACAACTACCAGCGTGCCGTCAAAGCCATCGAGGACCTGGAGCTGAAGAACATGCTGCGCCAGAAGGAAGACCCTATGGAGTGTGTGCTGAAGATCAACAGCGGTGCCGGTGGTACGGAGGCTCAGGACTGGGCACAAATGCTGATGCGCATGTATCAGCGCTGGGCCGAGGCTCATGGCTATAAGGTCAGCATCGCCAACCTGCAGGACGGCGACGAGGCAGGCATCAAGAGTGTCACCATGCAGATAGAAGGCGGCGACTATGCCTACGGCTACCTGAAGAGCGAAAACGGCGTGCACCGCCTAGTACGTGTCAGTCCATATAACGCCCAGGGCAAGCGCATGACCAGCTTTGCCTCGGTCTTCGTCAGTCCGCTGGTTGACGATACCATCGAGGTGTACGTGGACCCCGCCAAACTGTCGTGGGATACCTTCCGCAGCAGCGGTGCCGGTGGTCAGAACGTCAATAAGGTGGAGTCGGGCGTCCGTCTGCGCTACTGGTATACCGACCCTGACACAGGCGAAGAGGAGGAAATCCTCATCGAGAATACCGAGACCCGCGACCAGCCCAAGAACAAGGAGCGTGCCATGGCCCTGTTGCGCTCACAGCTCTACGACCGTGCCATGCAGAAACGCTTAGAGGCCCAGGCCAAGATTGAGGCCGGCAAGAAGAAGATTGAGTGGGGTAGTCAGATACGCAGCTACGTTTTCGATGACCGCCGCGTCAAGGATCATCGCACCAACTACCAGACCAGTGACGTGGACGGTGTCATGGACGGAAAAATCGACGACTTCATCAAGGCATACCTCATGGAGTTCCCCGTCAATGACGAAGATTAAAGATTAAACATTAAAATTAAATATTACGACTATGAACAAGAAAGTAAATGCAAAGAAAGAGGCTTATGCCAAGAAACAGGAAGAGCAGGGTAAGAAAGTAGTGATGTGGATTTTTGGCGGACTCATCGTCCTCGCCATCATCTACATGATTTGGACCCTCTCAATGATGGCATAATGGCTTTAGAAATTGAACGCAAATTCCTCGTGCTTGACGATTCGTACAAGCACGAGGCTTATGCTTCTTCACACATCTGCCAGGGCTACATCTGTAGCGAGCGGGGACGAACCGTGCGCATCCGCATCAGAGATGACCAGGCATTCATTACTATCAAGGGACCGTCACTCGACGGTGGCCTCAGCCGCTACGAATTCGAGCAGGCCATACCCATGGATGATGCCGAGAAGCTTTTGACGCTCTGCGACCCTGGCATCATCGACAAGACGCGCTGGCTGGTCAAGTCAGGAAAACACACTTTCGAGGTGGACGAGTTTTTCGGGGACAATGAAGGTCTTGTGGTTGCAGAGGTAGAACTCGCCTATGAGGACGAGCCTTACGAAAAGCCCCATTTTATCGGAAAAGAAGTCACGGGCGACCGCCGTTATTACAACAGTCAGCTGCGCCAGCGCCCCTACCGCCTTTGGGGAGGAGAAGAGACATCAACAGGCCAATGACGGCACCCAGGGTGACGCCAACGGTATTGGCCAGGAAGTCCAGCCAGTCGCCATTGCGATGGCCACCAGTGCAGTAAGCCTGCAACAGTTCCAGCAGACCGCCCATCAGTGTGGGTGCCAGCCAGGCAAAAAGGAAGAGACGACGGCCGTCAAGGCGCCTGTGCTGGCCTATATACTCCCACCAGATGACACTGCACGTACCGCCGTACATCACAAAATGCGTCCACTTGTCAATGAACTTCACGTGGTTGAGTGGTGTCTCGGGGAAGAAGGGCATCAGCGACAAGATCCATATCACGACGATACACAACAGCGAAAGGGGATAGCGCTTCCATAAGGAGCGCGGAAAGAGGAATGTGGAAGGGGGTTTCTGCATAATTCTTGTTATTTTGGCTGCAAAAGTACAAAGAAAATAAGAATAACTCTAAACTTTTTCGTACTTTTGCAGGCAGATTATGGAAAAGCATGAAATGGCAAAACTTGAAAGGGCGAATTTCGGTAGTCGCCTGGGCGTCATATTAGCGACGGCAGGGTCAGCCGTGGGACTGGGCAACGTGTGGCGGTTCCCTTATATGGCTGGCGAAAACGGAGGCGCCGTATTCATTATTATTTATGTAATGTGTGTCTTGCTGCTGGGCATCCCCTGCATGATCAGTGAGTTCATCGTGGGCCGCCACGGACAGTGCAACACGGCCAGGGCATTCCACAAGCTGGCTGACGGCAACGGATGGTCGTTCATCGGATACATGGGGGTGCTGACGGGATTCCTCATCACGGGCTACTATGCCGTGGTGGCGGGCTGGTGCCTGCAGTACGTGTGGGCGTCACTGATAGGCCACATGACGGGCTCGCCAGAGTATTTCCAGCAGTACTTTCATGATTTGTCTACCAATCCGGTCAAGCCCGTTTTCTGGACGGTAGTCATCCTGGGTATTACCTATCTGATTATCGAGCACGGCGTGCGCGACGGCATCGAACGGGCATCGAAGATGATGATGCCAACGCTGTTCCTGCTGCTGCTGGTCATCGTGGCCGCCTCCTGCATGCTGCCCAACGCCAACAAGGGCATAGAGTTTCTCTTCTATCCTGACTTCTCGAAAATCAACAGCGATGTCTTACTGGCTGCACTCGGACAGTCGTTCTACTCAATGAGCATTGCCATGGGATGCCTCTGCACCTACGCCAGCTATTTTTCCAAGCAGACCGACCTCACGAAGTCAGCCGTAGAGATAGGTGTCATTGACAGCCTGGTGGCCATCCTGGCCGGACTCATGATATTCCCGGCAGCCTTCTCGGTGGGCGTCAGCCCCGACAGCGGGCCCTCGCTCATCTTCATCACGCTGCCCAACGTCTTTGCACAGGCCTTTGGCGGCATGCCCGTCGTGGGGTACATCATCTCGCTGCTCTTCTTTGTACTGCTGTCGCTGGCTGCGCTGACGTCGCTTATGTCGCTGCACGAAGTGTCTACGGCCTTCTTCCAGGAAGAGCTGGCCATTTCCCGCAAGCGGGCGGCCATCATCGTCACCGTCACCACCGCCATCATCGGGTCCATCTGCTCGCTATCATTGGGGGCAGTAGGTACGACCCTGACCTTCATCGGCGATACGCTCTTCGACTGGTTCGACTTCATCACGGGACAGATATTCCTGCCCGTCGTCGGATTCCTGACCTGCATCTTCATCGGATGGTTCGTGCCCCACAAAGTGGTGCGCGACGAGTTCACCAACTGGGGGACGCTGCGTGGACGCTTCTTCCATTTCTACCTCTTCATGGTGAAGTATGTCTGCCCGCTGGCCATCCTCTTTATCTTCCTCCATCAGTTGGGAGTGCTAAATTAAAGGTAAAAGTTAATAGTGAAAAGTTAAGATGAATAGATGAAAACGGAAAGAAGCAGTTTCAGCAGTAAGCTGGGTATTGTGCTGGCGACGGCGGGCAGTGCCGTAGGACTGGGCAACGTGTGGCGCTTCCCCTATATGGCTGGCGAGAACGGCGGCGCAGCCTTTATCCTTTTATATATAGGGTGCATCCTGATGCTGGGACTTCCGGGAATGCTGAGCGAGTTTATCGTGGGGCGCTATGCGCAGGCCAACGCCGCCAGGGCCTTCGACAAGCTGTCAAACGGACGCCCGTGGAAGTTGGTGGGCTATCTGGGCATCCTGACGGCGACCATCATCCTGGGCTTCTATGCCGTGGTGGCGGGCTGGTGCCTGCAGTACTTGTGGGCGTCCATCACCGAACAAGTGAACGGTGATGCAGAATATGTGAAAAACTATTTCGTCCAGTTCACCAACGACCCCGTCAAGCCCGTGTTGTGGGGCTTGGCCTTCCTGCTGATGACGCATCTGGTGGTGATTCGCGGAGTACGCAGTGGCATTGAACGGGCCTCGAAGCTGTTGATGCCCATTCTGCTGGTGCTGCTGGTCATCATCGTGATAGCCTCTTGCATGCTGCCCGGAGCCATGGAGGGGGTGAGGTTTCTGCTGATGCCCGATTTCTCGAAGGTGAACGGCGAAGTGCTGCTCGATGCGCTGGGACAGGCGTTCTTCTCACTGTCACTGGGAACGGCCGTCCTGTGTACCTACGCCAGCTATTTCTCGAAGGAGACGAACCTGCTGGGCTCTGCAGGACAGATTGCCGTACTCGATACCATGATAGCCATCCTGGCGGGACTCATGATATTCCCTGCGGCGGCTTCGGTGGGTGTCCAGCCCGACGCGGGCCCGTCGCTCATCCTGATTACGCTGCCCAACGTCTTCCAGCAGGCCTTTGCCACGATGCCCGTCATAGGCTATGTGGTCAGCGTGATGTTCTACGCCCTGCTCGTTTTTGCCGCCCTGACGTCCACCATCTCCATGCACGAGATAGGCACGGCCTTCTTCACCGAGGAGCTGCACTGGTCGCGCCGTCGCTCAGCCTGCATCATCACCGTCGCCAGCGCCGTCATCTGTGTGTTCTGCGCGCTGTCGACAGAAGACCGGTCCGCACTGATGGTGTGGGGCGAACCGCTCCTGGCGTTCTGCGACAAGTTGACGGCCAACTTCATGCTGCCGTTGGGTGGCATGCTGACATGTTTCTTTGTGGGCTGGTACATTCCGCGACAGGTCGTACACGATGAGTTCACCAACGGCGGGACGTTGAACAGCCGGTATTTCGGCATCTTTCTGTTTGCCGTCCGCTACGTCTGCCCCCTCTGCATCTCACTGATATTCCTGCACCAACTGGGCGTCCTATGAACCGTAGCGATCGGAAGATAGCCACCGCAGCCATGGTCGTAGCCACGCTGGCCTTCATCGCACCCGCCTCTAGGCAAATGACATATCAAGTGGAGAATGACCGGCCGGCAGAGCGCTTCGCCTTCGACCCCAACACCGCCGACTCCACGCAGCTGCTGCGGCTCGGCCTGCAGCCCTGGCAGGTGCGCAACATCTATAAGTACCGTTCGCGGGGCGGCATCTATCGCCGCAAGGAGGACTTTGCCCGCCTCTACGGTCTCACTGTCAAGCAGTATCGCGAACTGGAGCCCTACATCCACATCTCGACCGACTACCTGCCCGCCGCAACGCTCGTGGACCAGCGCCGGCAGCGCGACTCGTCGCACGCCACTGGCGACACCCTGCGCCATCGCGACAACTGGCGCTATCCCGTCAAGATAAAACCCGGTGAACACATAGAACTGAACACCACCGACACCGCCCAGCTGATGAAGGTGCCCGGCATCGGCAGCTACTACGCCCGGGAAATCGTCCGCCACGGACGCCGGCTGGGCGGCTACGTCAGCGTCGACCAGCTGGACGAGATAGAGGACTTCCCGCAGGATGCCAAGTCCTACTTCACCGTGCACGGCAGCCCCCAGAAGCTGAACGTCAACAAGCTCACCCTCCAGCAACTGCGCCGCCATCCCTATATCAACTACTACCAGGCCAAGGCCATCGTCGACTACCGCCGCCTACACGGCAAGCTGTCCAGCCTCGACCACCTCCGCCTCTCCCCCGACTTCCCGCCCGAAGCCATCCGCCGCCTCGAACCCTACGTGGAATACTGACGGGGAGACTTTGGCAACTGGATGCACTCGATTGAACAACTGGGTGCACCCGAGCCCGGCGAGGACTAAAAACACTGGAAACGAATTGCCGTAATTATCGTAATTGTTCCGTAATTATTATTATGGATAAATTATGGTCATTATGGCAATTCGTTTCCCAAAAATCAATAAACGGATAATTTCTTTCCATAAAAAACATTTCTTTCTTCTTTTTTTCGTACCTTTGCGCTCAGTATGGACTATACACTGAATTGCAACGGAAGATTACTGTCACTGGCAGAGCCACAGGTGATGGGCATTCTCAATGCCACACCTGACTCGTTCTATGCCGGCAGCCGGCAACAGACGGAGCACGACATAGCCGAACGTACGCGACAGATAGTGGACGAAGGTGGCAACATCGTCGACGTGGGCGCCTGCTCGACACGCCCCGGCAGCGAGGCCGTCAGCGAGGCGGAGGAGATGGCGCGGCTGCGGACGGCGCTGGCCATCGTCAGGCGCGAGGCCCCAGAGGCCGTCGTGAGCGTCGACACCTTCCGTCCCGACGTGGCGCGGATGGCGGTGGAGGAGTTCGGCGCGGACGTCATCAACGACGTAGGCGGGTCGGTAGACGCGCCGCCATCCGCACACAACACCCAGATGTTCCGCATGGTCAGCCGGCTGCGCGTACCCTATATCTATATGTCGTGGCAGAGCAACATGCGCGACATCCTGCTGGACTGCGCCGAGGTGACGGACACGCTCAGGTCGATGGGCCAGAAGGACATCATCCTGGACCCGGGATTCGGGTTCGGCAAGACGCTGGAGGATAACTACGCCGTCATGAACGGCCTGGAGCGGATGCAGATGACGGGGCTACCCGTGCTGGTGGGTGTGTCGCGCAAGTCGATGATCAACCGGCTGCTGGGCATCCAGCCCGAGCAGGCGCTGAACGGCACGACGGTGCTCAACACGCTGGCGCTGCTGAAGGGAGCGGCCATCCTGAGGGTCCACGACGTCCGCGAGGCGGTGGAGAGCGTGAGGATAGTGGCTGCGACAATAAACAATAAACGTGAAACGTGAAACAATAAACAATAAACGTAAAACAATAAATATTAAACTATAAATATAAGGTGTTTTTTGATTTCGGAATAAAAGATATTATCGACATTGTCCTGGTGGCGCTGATGCTGTTCTACGCCTACAGGCTGATGAAGGAGTCGCGCTCACTGAACGTGTTCATGGGCATTCTGGTGTTTGTCGTACTATGGCTGCTGGTGTCGCAGGTGCTGGAGATGAAGCTCATGGGAGCCATCATGGACAAGTTGGTGTCGGTGGGTGTCATCGTGCTCATCGTGCTCTTTCAGGACGACATCCGTAAGTTCCTCTACAACCTGGGCGCCCACCAGCGCATGAAGGCCATCCGCAAGCTGTTCAGCAACGGCGACAAGAAGCAGGGCACGGAAAAGCTCAAGCAAATCATCATGCCCATCGTCATGTCCTGCATGTCGATGAGCAAGAAGAAGGTGGGCGCGCTGATGGTTATCCAGCGCAACACCCCGCTCAACGGCATCATCGACACTGGCGAGCGCATAGATGCCGCCGTCAACCAGCGGCTCATCGAAAACATCTTCTTCAAGAACTCCCCCCTGCACGACGGCGCCATGGTCATCGACAAAGAGCACATCGTGGCCGCTGGCTGCATACTGCCCGTCAGCCACGACCTGAACATCCCCAAGGAACTGGGTCTGCGCCACCGCGCAGCGCTGGGCATCAGCAGCGAAAGCGACTGCATAGCCATCGTCGTCTCCGAGGAAACGGGCGGCATCAGCATCGCCATCAACGGCGAATTCCAGCTACGCCTGACGGCCGAGAAGCTGGAAAGCATCCTGACACAGGAAATGGCGTAAACGTAAACGCTTAAAAATTGATAATGGATAATGGATAATTGATAATTATTTCGTATCTTTGCACAACAATCAATAAAAGTATCATTAATCAATAAAAGCAAACTATGGATTTATTAAGTCAAATCGTTGCGCGTGCTAAGAGTAACAAGCAGCGCATCGTGCTCCCCGAGGCTGAAGAGGAGCGTACATTGTGTGCAGCCGACAAGGCTCTGGCTGACGAACTCGCAGACATCATCCTCATTGGCAACCCCGCCAAGGTGGAGGCTCTGGCCAAGGAGAAGGGCCTGACCAACATCGGCAAGGCTACCCTCATCGACCCGGAGAACTACGAGAAGAGCGAGGAGCTGGCCGAGAAACTGGCCGAGATTCGCAAGTCGAAGGGCATGACCATCGAGGAAGCCCGCAAGCTGGTCAAGAATCCCCTGTATCTGGGATGCATGATTATCAAGACCGAGGGTGCCGACGGTCAGATTAGCGGTGCGCTGTCGACCACTGGCGACACGCTGCGTCCCGCCCTGCAGATTATCAAGTGCCAGCCCGGCATCACCTGCGTCAGCGGCGGCCTGCTGCTCATCTCGAAGCAGAAGCAGTATGGTGAGGACGGTGTGCTCGTCATTGCCGACGTGGCTGTAACGCCCATGCCCGATGCCAACCAGCTGGCTCAGATTGCCGTCTGCACGGCTCAGATGGCTAAGGCTGTTGCCGGTTTCGAGGATCCCCGCGTGGCCATGCTGAGCTTCTCTACCAAGGGCAGCGCCAAGCACGAGGTTTGCGACAAGGTCATCGAGGCTACGAAGTTGGCCAAGGAGATGGCTCCCGACCTGAAGATTGACGGTGAGCTGCAAGCTGATGCCGCCCTGGTTCCTAGCGTTGGTGCCAAGAAGGCTCCCGGCTCTGACATCGCCGGCAAGGCTAACGTCCTCGTATTCCCCAACCTGGAAGTGGGCAACATCGGCTATAAGATGGTACAGCGCCTGGGCGACGCCATCGCCATCGGTCCGGTTCTGCAGGGTATCGCCCGTCCGGTGAACGACCTCTCTCGCGGCTGCTCCGTTGATGACATCTACTACATGATCGCCATCACCGCCTGCCAGGCCATGGACGCAAAGAAGTAATACATTAAACACTAAAGATTAAACATTAATATGAAGATATTAGTTTTAAATTGTGGTTCGTCGTCGATTAAGTACGCTCTGTATAACATGGACGACAAGAGTGTGATGACCAGTGGCGGTGCTGAGCGCGTGGGTTTGGACGGTGCCTTTGTGAAAGTGAAGCTCGCTAACGGCGAGAAGAAGCAGATTATGCACGACATCCCCGAGCATACCGAGGGTGTGAAGTTCATCTTCTCGCTGTTGACCGACCCCGAGATTGGTGTCATCAAGAGCCTCGACGAGATTGACGCTGTCGGTCACCGCATGGTGCACGGCGGCGAGAAGTTCAACAAGAGCGTCATCCTGACCGACGAGGTGCTGAAAGCCTTCGAGGAGTGCTCTGACCTGGCTCCCCTGCACAATCCCGCCAACCTGAAGGGTGTGAACGCTGTGAAGGAGCTGATGCCGGGTCTGCCCCAGGTAGGCGTCTTTGACACTGCCTTCCACCAGACCATGCCCGCCAAGGCCTATATGTATGCCATTCCTTACGAGCTCTACGAGAAGTACGGCATCCGCCGCTATGGTTTCCACGGCACCAGCCACCGTTATGTCTCGGCCCGTGCCTGCGAGTTCTTAGGCATTCCCGCTGAGGGCACCAAGATGGTGACCTGTCACGTCGGTAACGGTGGTTCTATCGCTGCTGTCGTTGATGGCAAGTGCATCGACACCTCCATGGGTCTCACTCCGCTGGAGGGTCTCGTCATGGGAACCCGCTCGGGCGACATCGACGGCGGTGCCGTAACGTTCATCGAGAAGAAACTCGAACTCGACCCCGACGGCATGTCGAACCTGCTGAACAAGAAGAGCGGTGTTGCCGGTATCACGGGCGGAAGCTCTGACATGCGCGACGTGGAGAACGCTGCCAAGGGCGGCGACGAGCGCGCCAAGCTGGCTCAGGACATGTATTTCTACCGCATCAAGAAGTACATCGGTGCCTACGCTGCTGCTATGGGTGGCGTGGATGTCATCGTCTTCACCGCTGGCGTCGGCGAGAACCAGCTTAGCATGCGTTCTGAGGTCTGCAAGGGCCTGGAGTTCCTGGGCGTGAAGTTCGACGAAGCCAAGAACAACGTTCGCGGCGAGGAGGCCATTATCTCTGCTGACGACTCGAAGGTCAAGGTGGTTGTCATTCCTACCGACGAGGAACTGATGATTGCTACCGACACGATGAACCTGCTGTAAACAGAAGCATCATACAGAAAAATGGGGGGCAAGTCGATTGCTCCCCATTTTTCTGTTATACTGTTTCTACTTGTCCGCTGCTTAGTGGCGCTGGCGGCGCACGGTGACGCGGGCATTACCCGATGGCGTCGCGCTGCTGCTCTTCGGCTTGGAGGTCTTCACCTTGGCCGTGGTGCTACGGCTCTTACCCTTCGACGACTTCTTGGTAGCCTTCAGCTGTTTGGGGTCGAGCTTGGCGATGGAGTCCAGCGAGTCCTTCTTGTGCTGGTCGCCGAAGATGTTCTGTTCGAAAGCCTTCAGCTCAGCCTCTATTCTATTCTGCTCCTTCACCATGGCCGAGTCGGTGGGACAGTACTGTGCCAGCGTCCTGCCCAGCATGTTGTTGGTCTTATAGATTTTGCCCTCGTAGCGGTTCAGCGTAAAGTAGTCCTCCATCGACATGACAGCGGCATTGTTCAGGTTCGACGTCATCACCGTCTGACGGCTCAGGAAGGGCTCTACGTCAGCATACTTCACCCAGAACAGCGGATACTTCGAGGCCTCGCCACCGAAGTCGTCCTCACGGAGCATCACGGGACAGATGGCCTGCACCTTGCGGTGGAACGTCGAGTTGGCATCGTCGAAGTAGGCACTCTCCTTCAGGTAGTACATCTTCACCTCTGCCGAGGGAATGTCGCTATTGTCGACGCGCAGCTTGTCGTCGCGCTCTTCGTAGAAGATGTGGTAGTTGTCGAGCACTGTCTTCATCTGTACCTTTGCCGAGTCGCTGAACACCTCATTACCATCCAAGCGGTATTCGTAGACGGGGATATAGCCGTTCAGCGCCAGCTTGAACACGTATGTAAAGAGGTTCAGCTGCTTGTCGATAGGCTCCACGGGGTAGTAGAGACCGGCGTTGGCATCCTTGTTGAGGTCTATCTCGCGATAGATGTCGCGGCGCCACACCACATTCTCCGGCATGTCCACAGCTGTCGGGTACATCAGCCGGGCACGCATCGTCATGCCCTGGTTCTGTTGCGACTGCCTCTGGCCGGTATTCTGACCGGCTACCTGCTGCGTCCTCTGCGGTTGCTGCCTACGCGCCTTCGGCTGCGCCAGCGCCCCTGCGGGGCTAAATAATAAAGAATAAAGAATAAAGAATAAACCTATCGTCATTCGATTCCTTATTCGAAAACTATTTGTTCCCATATACATCATATCTTCATTATTATTTATTATTTTTTATTTATTCTTTAGGGCGAAGCCCGCTATTTGCGAAGCCCGCTATTTCACGATGACCTCCATCGAGGCGTTCAGCTTACGCGAGATGCCGTCGGGACCGATGGCCGTCACGCGTGAGATATAGAAACGCTTGTTGCGCTGCAGTTTGCGGAAGGTGTCCTTCTGACGGGCCGAGAAATTAGAACCCTCGCTGACCATCGGCACGGCATTACCCATGTTGTCGAAGAAGACGGTCTCGAAACTCTGTACCTTGAAGGCGATGTCGAGGATGCCGTCGTCGATAGCGGCACCGATGCCGTCGACAGACATCAGCTGGGCCTTCGAGAGGCCGCCGCCCTTATAGCGCACGGGACTGCCGCTGTCATCCTTCATAGCGATATACGGCGTGGGGTCAGGCAGACGGCGCACTCGGAACGTAAACTGTCCCATCTGCTGCGAGCGGCCGGTATTGGTCGAGGTCACGGTGATGGTGACGTTCTGACCCACTGCTGTGGGACGGGCAATATAGCGGCCCGGGCCTACCGGCTGCAGCGTACCGCCCGTCATCGTAGCCTGCACCTTGTTGACAGGAACACCCGGCACCGACACGCTAATCGGGTTGTTATAACCGGCATAGAGCACATTCATCAGGTCGGCACTCACTGTTGCCGAGGGGTCTACCACGGTATACTTCTGCTCAAAGTCTCGTCTCAGCATCTCGCCGTTACCGTTCTCCACCTGTATGTAACCCGAGAGCGTGAAGTCGCCAGTGCGACCCGTCACCGTCTCATAGAGTCCGCCAGGCAAGTTCACCTCCTTGCCGCCGATGAATATCTGCGGCACCTGGGTGGTGTCGACGGCAGCCATGACGATGCGTGCCGAGAACTTGTCACCACGCACGATAGTCTGCGAGTTGGGAATGACGAAGGCGTTCAGCGCATTCACACGGATGTCCTTCACGTCGATGTTCGACACCAGCGTATGCAGCACCGTACCCTCGGCATAGCGCACGTCGTTCTGCAGCTTGCTCAGCAGGGTGACGGCGGCAGCGGTAGGCATCGACTCAAACATATATTCCTGCCAGTTCTTGCCCATGGCCTTGGCATTCTTGGGAATCTCCGTCGTCAGGTTCGAGGCTATCATCTTCTTCTGATTATAGTCTGTCACCATCGCCAGCAGTGCCACCCTGTATTTGTTGATAGCATCATACAACTCCTTGCCACGACCGCGACTGGGCGATAGCATCACCTGATTGGCAGCCTCCAAATCCTCCTTGTTGCGGATGTTGCGCACGTCACCGTCATCACCGTCAGCCTCGCGGACGATAGCCTCCTTCAGTTCGTCAGCCAGATTATAGAGCTGGTTGCTCATCTCCTTCACCTGCTGCGACTTGTCGTACCACTGCTTCACCTTCTGCGGGTTCTTCTTCATCTGGACGGCAAAGTCGTCATATATCGCCTGGTTCTCATTGGTGGCATTGATGGTGGTGCGCTTCAGGCTCTCCTCGACCAGCGAGAATCCGTTGAGCACCTCCGTAGAGACGTTCAATGCCAGCATCGCCATCAGTACCACGTACATCAGGTTAATCATCTTCTGGCGAGGGGAAACCGGTCTTTTCTTGATTGCCATTGTTATATTTGACTATTTGACAATTTTCAATTCTTCAATTTTTATTGCGGGACCTGTGGTATGCGTACTTGCATCGCCTCTATCATGCGGGCGTAGATCTTGTTCAGCTCCTGAATCTGCTCAGCCATGTGGCGCGTCTGGTCGTTGATTTCGTCGATGGTGCTGATCTGCGACGAGGCACTCTTCAACTGCATCTCGTAGACGCGACTGATGCCCGTCAGCGTACGGTTCAGGTTCTCCATCTCCTCCGAGTCGCGTGTCAGGCGCTGGCTCTGCTCCGACACCTGCGTCAGCATCTCGGTCAGCCGGTTCAGCTCGTCGATATAGTTCGACGTAGCCTCCTTCAGCTCCTCGCCCAAAGGCAGGGGCTCAGGCTGAGCAACCACGCCACCACCAATGACACCACCGTCACCGATAACGCCACTACCACCAATGAAGCCACCACCGATGACACCGGCAACACCACCGCCGTCTGTCGGATGCTCGACAGCACCGCTGCCGACGTTCGCTTCGCCTACGACACCGGCACCACCACCATTAATGACAATGGTACCACCACCGGTCACGCCGCCATTGACCACGGGATGCTCACCTTCTTCCTCCATGTGGATATCCAGTTCCATGCCATCCGTTGTCTTGTCGAAGGGACGGTCGAATGCTGAAATGAAGAACACGAACACCTCCGTTCCCATACCCAAGAACAGGAAGAAGTTGGCTCCTGGCAGGTGCGTCAATTTGAAGAGCGTACCTAAGATTACGATAGAGGCACCCCAGCTATAGGCGTAGTTCAGGAACGTCTGTCCCGGCACGCTGTCCATCCACTTCTGTAAGCGGTAGACGATATTCAGTTTGCTATATGTTGTCATTTTTCAATTTTTCATTTTTCATCTTTCATTTTTCATCTTTCATCTCCCTATTTCTTTCCCTTCTTGACTTTAATCTTGTCGCTGGTGGTGTTGGCCAGGCTGCGCACGCAACGGAAGCCGATGTACGAGCGAGGCTGGTTCTGGTATTCATACGAGCGCCATGCGGAGCGGATGTAGCTCTCGGGGTCTTTCCACGAACCGCCGCGCACCGACTTCTTCTTCAGCCGGTAGGGGTCTTCCTTGGCGGCATTGTAGCTCAACTGCGGATTGATGTCGTTCATGGCATCCACGCCAGCCTCGGTATAGATGGTCGAGCACCATTCTGCCACGTTGCCCGCCATGTCGTACAGTCCGTTCGAATTGGCTCCGTAGATGCCCGTGCGACTGGTTATCAGGTTGCCGTCCTTGGTGTAGTTGCCGTTGTCGGGCTTGAAGTTGGCAAAGAAGCATCCGTTGCCGCTGGCCACGTCCTGATTGTCCCACGGGAACTCGTTCTGGTCCTTGCCACGAGCGGCATACTCCCACTCTGCCTCTGTCGGCAGGCGGTAGCGCTGCACGAAGCGTGCCGACGGTCCCAGTCCGCGCAACAGATAGTCCGTACGCCAAGCACAGAAAGCGTTGGCCTGTTCCCAGGTCACGCCCACCACGGGATAGTCGTTATAGGCGGCATTGGTGAAATAGTAGCGCATGTATATCTCGTTGTCGGCATTGGGGAAGTCGTTCACCCAGCACGTCGTGTCAGGATAGATGTTGACGATATAGGTATTCAGGAAGTCCCACTCGCCAGTATACCGTCGGTTGATGGTCTCGCGCACTATCTGCCCCTCGTCGTTGATGTAGGCGGTATCCTTCGATATCCATATCTCCTCATTGGCGTTGGGACGGATGTCGGTATTCAGTACGCGCTCCTCGTGCGTCGGGCGATACTTACGCTTGGCAGCCTCCACATAGTCATAGATTTCGTAGCGGTAGTTCATCTGGCGCCAGTCGAGCATCCTCTCGCCCGTGGCGGGATTGACGGTATAGAGACTCTCGAAGGCCCGCTGCTCGTCCTCGTTGGGCTTGCGCGGCAGCGACTTCTTCCAGTTCAGGTGCGGCTTCACGGGGTCACCGTTCTTGTCTTCTTCTATCTTGTAGCTCTCGTCGCCACCGTAGGCCGGGTCGGCCAGACGCTCGCGCAGGATGCTGTCGCGCACCCATTGCACAAACTGACGGTACATCGAGTTGGTGACTTCGCGCTCGTCCATCCAGAAGCCCTCCACCGAGATGTCGCGCACGGGGGTCTGCTTGCCCCACAGCGTGTCCTGCTTGTCCAGACCCATCTTCAGGTGACCGCGCTTGATGAGCGTCATTCCGTGCGGTGCAGGCTCTGTAAAGACACGACCGCCCGTACCTGTCACCTCACCGCCCGATGCCGATGCCATCTTGCTGCCGAAACAGCCTGTCAACAAGAGGTAAGAGGTAAGAGGTAAGAGGTAAGAGATTACTCTGACCGTTACCCGTTTCCCTATCCTTGATTTAACTTTCATCATCATATCGTTTAATGTTTATTATTTCATGTTTAATCTTTCATCTTCATAGCGTTCTCACGCTCTGGTGCTTGTTGCGACCCTTCTTCGCCAGGTTCAGCTCCGTCTGGTAACCCACAAACAGTTCATGACTGCCGTTCTTCAGGCTGATGCCCTGCGTATACAGTTCGTAGCTGTAGCCCAGGCAGACGCCATGGAAGTTGCCACCAAAGAGCACCGTCACGCTGTTCGTAGGACTATAGGCCAGTCCGCCATACAGCATCCGCTGCTCGTGCGTGTACTTCACGCGTGTCGTCACATCCACCCTGTAGCCGACGCCGTCGGTACGCGCCAACAGAGAGGGGTGTATAGTTAAGAACGGATTATGTAGCCGAATATTGTATCCGCCCGTCAAATAATACGTTCTGCTGATGTCCAGGATGCTGCGGTCGCCCAATTCTATGGAGGGTTCCGTGGCGTGCAGCACCGACACACCGGCATACCACGGCCCATGCTGGTAGTAGAGTCCGCCAGCCAGGTCGAGGGCATTGCCGTTAACGTCGCTCGTCGTAAACGCCCGGTCGTCATCCTCGTCCAAGTCCAGCTCCGAGCCCTTGTATTTCTCGCTCAGCATACCGGCCTGGACGCCAACGCTCAGCGTGCCGCCCAATAGGCGCAGCTTGAAGGCATACTGTGCCGCCAAGCGCTGGTGGGAGAAGATACCGATGTCATCGCTCATCAGCATCAGGCCCACACCGTGATAGGTGTTCATCAGCAATAGCGGCATGTCGCCACTCACATACATCGTCTTGGGGTTGTGCTCAAAGCCCACCATCGACATCGAGTAAGCGCCCGTCACGTTCACCATCGATTGCTTGCCAGCGGCAGCAGGATTGAACGATGTCTCCATCGCCCAGTAGTGGGAGAAGGAGGCATCCTGCTGCGCAGTAGCCGTCAGAACGGCTACCAACAGCACGGTGACTGTCATCACGAAACGTCTTAACACGTATAAAATAACGAAAAGCCCGCCGAATTATTGCATGATTGCGAGAAATGTACTACCTTTGCAACCAAACTAAGAGCGTTTTTTTATTTTTTATTTATTATTTGTTATTTATTATTTAGCGTATGCGCAATATAGTCAAGGTTTTGGCTTTTGATGCCGACGACACGCTGTGGGACTGCCAGTCGTGGTTCGACGAGGTGGAACACAAGTGCTGTGAACTGCTCGCGCCGTGGGCTACCCCCGACGAGGTCAGCCAGGGACTCTTTGCCACCGAGCGCAAGAACCTGCCCCTGACAGGCTATGGCACCAAGGCCTTCACCCTGTCGCTCATCGAGAATGCCGTACGCGTCAGCCGCCAACAGCTCACGGGCGACGTCGTCATGCAACTGCTGGACCTGGGACGCCAGCTGCTGCTATTCCCCACCACGCCGCTGCCTGAGGTCGAAGCCACCCTGCGCCAGCTGTCGCAGTCGCGCCGCTACCGCCTCGTCGTCTTCACCAAGGGCGAGCTGCTCGACCAGGAGAACAAGTTGCACCGCTCTGGACTGGAGCCCTATTTCTCGCACATGGAGACCGTCTCCAACAAGACCGAGAAAGAATACCGCCAGCTCTGCGAGAACCTCGGCGTAGCTCCTGAACAGACACTCATGGTAGGCAACTCGTTCCGTTCGGACATCGCCCCCGCCCTTCAAGCTGGCGCCTACGCCGTCCACATCCCCTACCACGTGGTCTGGGAACTGGAGAAGAGTGAGGAGTTCCCCCACCCCCGCCTGCAGAAAATCACCCGCTTCAGCCAGCTGCTCGACATCCTGCTCTGACCCCGCTCTTTTCATCTTTCATTTTTCATCTTTCATTTTTCATCTTTCATCTTTCATCTTTCATCTCCCTATGTCCTCCCACGCCCCACTCCTGCCACTGGCCGTCTGCCTGATAGCAGGCATTCTGTTGGGCGAATGGTTCAATGAACAACTGATAGCCCTGCTACTCTTGGCAGGTCTGGCGGCAGCAGCATGTCTACTGCGACACCATCCACGTCTGCAGACAGCCGCTATTGGCATGGGCGTCGTCATGGTTGGCGTATTGCTACGGGCCAGGGCCGACCAGCAACTGGCTGTCGAATGGGCGGAAGGACGGCAGCAAGTGGAGTGTGTGGTCATCAATGAGCCCGTCATCAAAGAAAAATTCATTGTCGTCGACCTACTGACAACGCATGGGCACCGCAAGCTGCGGGGGCGCATCGCCCGCGACAGGCGCAGCGAACAGATTGCCCTCGGCAACGGACTCGTCATCAATACATATATTAATAAGGTACACGCGTGGCAGCGCGGTCATTTCAGCTACCAGCGCTATATGGCCTGCCACGGCTTCGCTGGCGAACTGTTTGCACGTCCCACCGACTGGCATAGTCAGGAGTTGTCGCTGTCAGGGCTGACATTACTGGAGCGAGCCCGCCTGCGGGCTCTGACCTGGCGCCACCAACTGCTGCAACGCTACCGCCATTGGGGCATCGGCGACGAGGCCTACGGCATCCTGGCAGCGATGACGCTGGGCGAGAAGTCGCAGGTGGACGCGCAACTCAAGGATACCTATTCGCAGGTGGGAGCGTCGCACATCCTCGCCCTCAGCGGACTGCACCTGATGATTATCTATGGCGTCATCACGCTGTTCGTCGGCTGGCGCCGCATACGCATGGTGTCGCAGCTGCTCATTGTTCTGGCCATCTGGGGCTTCGCCTTCCTGGTGGGACTGGCGCCCAGCGTCATGCGTGCCGCCTTCATGATCAGCGTCTATGCCCTGCTGTCGTTAGGACACCGCGAGCGCATGTCCGTCAACACGCTGGCCTTCACCGCCATCGTCATGCTCGCCATTCGCCCGTTGGCCGTCTACGACATGGGATTCCAGCTGTCGTTTGCCGCCGTACTCGCCATTCTCCTATTCTGCCCGCTGTTCGAGAGTCTGGTGCCTGCCCACGTCCTGCAGCGCCACCGCTGGCTGAAGTTCCTCTGGGGCCTGACCACCGTCTCGCTGTCCGCACAAGTAGGCACGGCACCGCTCATCGCCTACTACTTTGAGCGCTTCGCCACCTATTTTCTGCTCGCCAACTACGTCGTCATCCCCTTAGCCACCATCATCCTCTATCTCGCCCTCGCCACCATCGCCTGCTGTTGGTGGAGCGGCCTGCAGGGTATGCTGGTTGCCGTCCTGTCGTGGTTTGTCCTGCTGATGAACCACCTGTTGGCCGCTATCGCCAGCCTGCCAGGCTGCACCATCGACGGCATCCATCTCACCACCTTCGGACTCCTGATGGTCTACGTCATCATCGCCTGCCTCTACGTCCTACTCCGCCTCCGAAAAGCCCCATTATCTCCACCAAGGTAATCATTTTATTCCAATTATAGTGGAGAGAATTGTTAGCTCCTAAAGGAAAAAGTATTTTATAAGGCAAAAAAGTTATATTGCAGGCTTTGAAATGTATGTTGCAGGCTTTGGGACATACGTTTCAAAGTTTGAAACACACATTTCAGACTTTGAAACATAAAATTGATGGTATAGAAAAGAAAAGAATACCATTTGCGTTGACGCCTATTTCTTTATGCGGGTCTTCTGAAAAAACTAATTTGTATTCAGTCGAGCCTTCTGAAACGGGCTCATTGCTCTGATCGCTCCAAAAAGCAACACACCAACCAGCAGGTACTGGTTCTGCAAATTTGATGACGACATAGTCGCATCCTGACACGTCAACATTCATGAGGGGGCTGTGATGGCGAATATCGCTAACTATGAACTGTTTTTGGCGGTTCTTCCGGCCTTACATTCAGACGAAAATGCCTTCTAATCATCACGGTTGATGATAGCAGCAGGCTCTCCACCCTCACGGTGAAGAGCCTGCCTACAAAGGTTCGTGATTAATACTCAATTCTTAATCGCGAAGTGACAACGCTTAATATTTAACTCTTAATTCTTAATCGCGAAGCGAATTTAATCTTTCATGTTTAATCTTTGATACTTCGTATCGAGTCCTCTCACGCTCGCCATAGCTTAAGCAAGCTTAGCTCTGGTCTCGCTTAATCGAGGACTTCATCTTTCATCTTCTTTACTCTGCCAGGGGGTCGAAGGTACCGTTGGCGCCGCCGTTGTTGTAGTCCTGCCAGCCGATGGTCTGGGGCAGACCCTTGTTGGCATTCTGGACGCCTGACGACATACCCAGGAAGTAGTACTTGGGACGGAAGTTGATGTAGAGGTCGTTGTGCTGCGAGTCGCGCTCGTCGCCCTTCTTCTCCTTCACCACGAGGTTTTCCTTGTACCAAGCCTTGAGCGATGCCAACTGCTCGTTGACGTCGGCGTTGCTGAAGTTGACACCCACGGGGCGCATCATAGCCTCGGCGGCATAGACGACCTCGGCGAGGTTCATGATTTCGTCGTTGGTGAGCTTGGTGTCAGGATGAGCCGTACGGTAGTCGGCAACAGCTATGTCAAGGGCAGAAACGTCCTTGCCCTCGGCATCCTTATTCACCTTGGCAGTGATGAGCGGGTCGCCGTTCCAGATTTCCTTGCCTACGCCATACTTGTCGCCTATGCGGAACTCGATGGTCTCGCGGCGCTGGCCGTTGAAAGCCTTGAAGCCGAGCCATGTGCAGGTGTTGCCACCCCAGCCCGTCAGCTTCCAGGAAGAAGGAGCGCCCTCGGGCAGCTGCGTACCGCCGTCGTAGAGCATCCAGCGGCGCATGTCGTCGAAGCGCTTGCCCTCGTAGGCGAGCTCTATCTGGCGCTCGTACAGGACAGCACTCATACAGGCGGCCTGGTCACCCGACAGGTTGGCCTGCAGGCCGTAGTTGTTCTCGGCGGTATAGCCGGCACGCTGGCGAATCTGCTGCAGATAGCCTACAGCCTCGCCCATCTGACCGGCACCACAGGCAGCCTCGGCCAGGTTGAGCAGTACTTCGGCATAGCGGATTTCCATCAGCTGGGCAGACGAGTAGAAGGGACCGGCACCGCTCTTCCAGCCGCTGGCGTTATAGACGTAGGCGGGAGAGCTGTTGCAGTCCATGTCGTCGCTCTTCTTGCGGACATAGATACCCTGCTTCGAAGTCATCAGGTTGTCGGGCGAATAGGAGTTGCCGCTCTCGGGGTTGCCCTGGTCGTCCACGTTGGTATACCATACATAGTTCCACAGCGTGTAGTTGGCACCGTCGGAGGGATTGTGGGCGTCGTGCTCGGCAGCACTGCCCTTGTAGGCCCAGCGGAAGCCGGGGAAGGTGAAGGTGCGGTAGAAGCGCGGGTCGCGGTTCATGAAGGGACAGTCTGACTCGTATTCATACTGCGACGTCTCCAGCTTGGTATAGGTTCCCAGTCCGCGAGGCAGCTTGCCATCGGCCATGGGGAACATCTGCACCAGCATGAGGCCGGCACCGTAGCCGTTACCACCCGAATTGTCAGGGCGTATGAAGCGCTCCCAGACGTTGTTCTTGGCAGCATCGTCGATACCCGTCAGGATGGCGGTGGTGTTGTAGTTGATGACAAACACGGCCTCGGGGTTGGTGGTGTTCTGCACAAACTGGTTGGCAAAGTCGCTACCGTTGACATTGCTGCCGGTCTGGTAGAGACTGTAGCCGCAACCATTAATGGTGGCCAGGTCGGCCTTCATCTCGTTGTAGGCATTGGTCCAGCGGCTCTGGTCGTTGGCACGGTTGAAGAGCGGGCTGGCCCACAGGAGCATCAGGCGTCCCTTCAGGGCGAGGGCGGTACCGCTGGTGATGCGGCCCCAGTTGTTGGTGTCCCAGCCGCCGTGGGCGGTGCTGGCAGCCAGCAGTTCAGCCGACTTCTTCAGGTCGCCGAGGATGAACTCGTAGGTAGCCTTGGAAGTGGAACGCGGCGTGAAGGCATCAGCCGTGGGGTTGAGCACCTCGGTCACGATGGGCAGACCGCCGTAGAACTTGAACATGTTGTAGTATCTCCAGGCACGGAAGAAGTAGGCCTGACCCAGGATTTCGTTCTTCTGCTCTTCAGATAAGGGACCATTCGACACACCACGAATCAGGTCGTTGATGTCGCGGATGTGACCCCAGGTATTTTCACGGATGTTGTTCTGCGTGCCCAGGAAGTAGTCGGGGACAGCCTGGTCGCCGCCACTGACCATGGACGACAGCTCGTTCTGCGGATTGAGGAACTTACTGAACTTGACGTACTCCTCGGTAGACTTACCGGCCTCGTCGTTTGTACCGCACGACGGATAGCGCCAGTTGAGGTCTGCCACATTGGGCAGGCAGAGGGAGTAGATGTCGTTCAGACGACCTACGGCACCCTCGTAGTACTGGTAAATCTCCTCACTGACCTGACCGTAGTTCTTCTTATCCTCCAGGAACTTGTCGGAGCAAGATGCCAGCCCTACAACGGTCAACAGACCGAAGCTCATATATTTGATTGTCTTTTTCATAACTTTCAGCTTTTGACAATTAATTAGAATGAAAGATTGATACCTACCGTCCACTTTCTCAGGTTAGGATATGCTCCGTATGCACCAGCCAGCGGGCTTGTGAACTTGTCGGGATAGGGATTGTAGAAGTTGATGAGGTTCTGGCCGGTGACGTTGATGCGGCAGCTCTTGATGCCCACCTTCTGGAACCACTGCTTGGGCAGCGTGTATGCCAGGGTCAGACGGTTCAGGGTGACACGGGCTGCGCTGACGCGCCAGAACGACGAAGCCACCGAGTTGACGCTCTGGTAGGCCAGGTTCGGATAGTAGGCGTCGCGGTTCTGCTTCATGACGAGGTTGCCGCTGCCGTCGTAGATGTCCTGATAGACATAAACGTTGTCGGGATCCCAGAACGAAGGCATGTTGTAGAATTCCACATTGCTGCCCGATGCCACGCCGATGGCCTGTGCAGGTACGGTGGTGTAGCCACCCCAGTTGGCATTGAACTGTGCGGTCAGCGAGACGCCCTTCCAGTCGGCACCGAGGTTCATCGTGAAGCCGTAGATGTTGCCACGGGTACCCAGCTGCACCTGGTCGTTGTCCTTGTCGACGATGCCGTCAGGTCCGGCGTAGGTTCCTGTAGCGTCGTCGTAGGCGCCGCGCACGTCCTTATAGATCAGCATACCGGGACGCACCTTGTCCTTGGTCATGCCCATGTACGAGGTGATGTTGTACTTCTCAAAATACTCCTCGATGTCCTGGAACGAGCGGAACATGCCGATGCACTGCATGCCCCAGGTACCGATGTCGGTACGGCCGCCGCGCTGAATCTGGCGGTAGATGTACTGCGTGGCGAAGTCCATGTTGAGCACCTCGTTGTCCGAGTAGCCGGTATTGATGCCGACGCGGTACTTGAAGTCCTTGCCAATCTTGTCGCGCCAGGTGATTCCGAGCTCCCAACCCCAGTTGTTCATCTCACCCAGGTTGACGGAAGCCGACTGCGTGCCGACGGTGGCGGGCACGTCCTGAGCGATGTTCATCAGCATCTCGCGGTTCTTCTCATAGTACCAGTCGAAGTTGACGGCCAGTCGCTTGTTCAGCACCTGGAAGTCGAGACCGATGTTGGTCTTGTACGACTTGTCCCAGTGGACGTCGCGGTTGACGGCCGAGGTATTCTTGTTGATACCGTTCAGCGTGCCCTTCGACGGGTCTTTACTAGCACCCTGACCGAAGATGGGGTTGCCCTTCTTGTCGAGGGTATAGACCTGCAGCCACTGCCAGGCAGCGAGGTTGTCACGACCGGTGAGACCCCAGCTGGCACGGATTTTCAGGAAGTCAAGCCACTTGGCCACCTTGCTGTCTTGGAACCACGGCTCCTCGCTGATTACCCAACCGCCGGAGATGGCGGGAAAGGTGCCCCAGTAGTTCTCGGGGGCAAACTTGGTGGAGGCATCGGAACGGAGCAGGAACTCGAAGAGGTAGCGGTCGGCGTAGGCGTAGTTGATACGTCCGATGTACGACAGCGTACCACTCTCAGCGCGGTTGAACTCGGTGTTCTTCTCACCCTCGCCGGAGTTCGACTGGTGGTTGGTGTAGGGCAACGGCTCGTTGACCTGGCCGGTCACGAACTCACTCTCGGCCTCCGACTTCTCGATGGAGAACAGGGCGCTGACGTGGTGCTTGCCGAAGTCGCGGGCATACTGGGCGGTGAAGTTGATCTGGTAGTTGTCCGTGCGAATCATGTTACGGCTCAGGTAGTCGCCGTTGGCATAGTTCAGCTTGTTGAAGTTGGTCTCTGACAGGTAGTTGAAGCTGGGATCGTCGCCCGCTGTCGGCGTGTACATGTGCATACCGCTACCGTAGCGGCGGGTCATCTGGTAGATGTCGTATGACGAGCCAAACTCGTTGGTCTTCTCGTTGTTGATGCTCTTCGAGTACGAGAGCTTCAGCTTCAGTCCCTTCAGCACCTTGCTCCAGCCGAAGTCGTAGTCGATGCTGGCATTGATGCTGGTGTTCGAGGTCATATTGTTGCTGTAGTCACCGTTGTTCTGCAGCAGGTCGTAGGAATAGCGCTGGTTCTGCACCTTCTCGCCGTTGGTGATACCGTAGGACAGGATATGGTAGCCGTCGACGGTCTCCGGCATGTAGCGCGGACGGGTCAGCATCAGGTTGTAGTCCTTCTCGGCATTCGTACCGCCTACCTTCAGCAGGGGCTTGTCCTTCTTGCCGTAGTCACCGCTGACGGTGATGTTGGCCGACAGCCATTCACTGATCTTCACGTCCACACCGGCACGGTAGTTCCAGCGGTTGTAGTCGAGCTTGCCCAGGTTACCGGTCTGGTCGTAGTAGCTGCCGCCGGCAAAGTAGCTCACATTGTCGGTGGCTCCGCTGACGTTCACGGCATGGCGCATCGTTGTACCAGTCTCCCAGTACTTGTCCAGCAGGTCGTAGTTCAGGGCCTTCATCGCCTCCAGTTCATCGGCCTGATAGAGGGCGGTGGTCTTGTTCAGGCTAGTGTTCGTGGGGTCTGCAGCAGCCGTGGTATTATACAGGCGACCGAAGTCGTAGGCACTCAGCATCTTGGGGCGGGCCACCTCGTCGGTGAAACCGAACGTACCGCTATAGCTGATGCTGGGAGCACCCTTCTTACCCTTCTTCGTGGTGACGAGGATGACACCGTTGGCAGCACGGGCACCATAGACGGCAGCCGAAGCATCCTTCAGCACAGAAATACTCTCCACCTCCGAGGGGTCGAGGTTGTTGAAAGCCTCAGCACCGAGGTTCTGCGTCACATTGCCTATCTTCACGTCGTTGGGGTAGATGTAGCCGTCGATGACGAACAGCGGCTGCTGGGCGGTAGAACCTACATCGCCAAGGGCGTTGACGTCACGGATGCTGATGCGGGCATTCTCGCCGGGACGGGCATCACCGCCACTGACAGACATACCGTTCACCAAGCCGGACAGCGACGATGCCAGACCACCGTTGGCCAGATCCTGGATGTCTTCCACAGGCACTGTCGAGATAGAACCCGTCAGGTGGGCCTTCTTCTGCGAGCCGTAACCGACGACCACCACTTCCTCCAGCGTCTGCTTGTCTTCCTGCAATTTTACCGTACCGCCGGGCTTGACAGTCATGGGCAGATAGCCGATATAGCTGATGACCACCTTGGCATTGGCAGGGGCAGTAATCTTGTAGTTACCGTCAAAGTCGGTCACGGTAGCCGTCTTCGTTCCCTCTACCGTCACCGTTGCACCAATAACAGGGTCACCGAGCTCGTCGAGCACCGTACCCGTTACGGTCTGGTTCTGAGCCAGGGCTGATGCCGAGAACAGCAGCATCACACCGAGGCATAAGGTTTTAATATATCTTTTCATAATTATCCATTATCAATTATCCATTATCAATTATCCATTTATCACGGAAGCCAGCGCGGGTCACCGGTCTTGCGGGCCAACTGGGTAGGACCGCTGATGTGGAAGTCGGCGGCGGCAGGATTGGCAAACTGCGGGTCCTCCTCAATCTGGGTTCCCGACTTGTCGTAGTCGCCAACCGAGTCGAAAGTGCCGTCGGCCTGCATGTAGGTGTTGTTGGCAAAGGTTGCCGTGGGCTGGTTGGCCTTACCATGAAGGAAACGACGGGGCACGCCGCCAGCCTGGCTACAGGCATAGAAGATGCAGTCCTTCATGTTCCAGTAGGAGTCGCCCTTACCGTTCATACCATTGTAGTTGCCCCACTGGCCGCCATTCCAGCCCAGGCGGTAGAAAGTGCAGTTGTAGTAGTTGACGCTGTTGCCCGGACCGGTCTGGTTAGAGGCA
>CACXAG010000012.1 GCA_902765585.1 uncultured Prevotellaceae bacterium | reverse complement strand
GGCAGGCGCCAGAGACCATAGAGGAAAGGACGACCGTAGTAGAAGTTGTCCGCTACGAGACGACCGTTGGCATAGAGTCGGGCGCAGTCGCCACGATAGTTAATGGTGAGGAGAGGTAAGGGGTCAGAGGTGCGCCATGTGGTGTCGTTGGGCAGGCTGATGCGATAGACAGCGGCCTGTTGCCAGTCTTGTTCCGAGGGTGCCTCAGCCACCTTGGCCTTGCCCTTCACGATGGTGCGAAAAGCTCCTGCCTCTTTGACCTTCGTCCAAGTGATGAGGGCTGATGATGAGTCCCGCAGAAATGGCAGAAATGGCTGAAAGTTTGATGTCTGATGTCGGATGTCTGAGGGAGAAATCAGGAACAGCTGTTCAGCCTCTGCTTGGGTGAGCAGGTAGAGGTTGTTGTAGACAGGCTTCTCCGTGCCGCGTGGCTTGACGTTTTTCAGCGTCTTGCCGTTCGTCATCGCGATGGTTGTCGGGATGCCGGAAATCTGCATCATGTAGGTCTTGCCGTCGCGTCGTGCCACTAATTGTGCCGTGGCATAGCGGATGTCGTCGATGTTGACAGGGAAGATGGCCATGCAACCGCTGGGGATGGTCAGGCGGGGTAGCGTTACGCCACAGGCCGACAACTGTACGTTCTTCTTGGCTGACAGCTGACAGAAGCGCTCGTAGTTGTTGATGAAGATGAAGCCGGAGGTTCCCTGTTTTTCGCTGATGCTGCGCACTGCCCAGCGCAATGCCGTGTCTTCGCCGCGCTTCAGGTCCTGTGAGGCAGGGAACGAGGCCTCCATGGGTGCCAGCGTCTCGCCCCAGTCGTGCATGAAGAGATGCAAGGGGCGCAGGCGGTAGTACTGCGGATAGGTCTGGCCGTATTCGCCCAAGGGAGCCTGGAAGTCGTAGGTCATCACGGGCAGGTCGTTGTTAGCGGTGCCTGGCGATGTCTGACACTCGTTCAGCGTGTGGAGCACACCCTCGGGATTGGTACCGCCATGATACATATAGTAGCCCAACAGGTTGGAGCCGCTGCCCAGTTTGACCAGTGCCATGGAGTAGGCATCCTCCGGGTAGACGTAAGGCCGTCGGTGATAGGCCGTCGCCATGCCGCCACCCAGTTCGCAGGTGAAGTAGGGGTACTGATTGTCGCCCTGGTTGAGTTTCTCTTCCTGCTTGCCCAACAAGTCCGTACCAATAGCCGTTGAAGAGCGGAAAGCCTTGAAGTTGAAAGCCTTGTAGTAGTTACCGCAGCCCTCGCTGATGTCCTTGTCCCAGAAGCCGTCGGCATAGTCGCCATAGAGCGGCAGCATCTCGCCAAAGGGCACGGGGGTACGCAGTTCCGGCCAGCCTGTGCGGGTGTAGAAGGGCAGGTCGAAGCCAACCTGCTGTGCGATGTGTTTCAGTGCCATCAGGTATTCGCCCCGACCGCGGTATTCGTTGTCGAACTGAGCAGCTATGACCGGACCGCCGTCCTTCCACTGCAGCCCCTGCACCTGGGTAAAGATTTGGCGGTACAATTTCTCCGCTAAATCGAGAAATACTGGGTTGGGCTCTCGCAACTTGCAGCCCTTGTCAAAGGCCCAGTCAGGGATGCCGCCATTGCGCACCTCGCCGTGGCAGAACGGACCTAAACGCAGTACAACGGGTATGTCCTCCTGTTTGCAGACCTCCAAGAAGCGACGCAGCGAGCGCTGGCCGTCCCAGCGGAATATACCCTCCTGTTCCTCGATGTGGCTCCAGAAGACGTAGGTGGCAATGATGGTCACACCGCCCTCCTTCATCTTACGAACCTCGTTGGTCCACTCGTTGGCAGGGATGCGCGAATAGTGTATCTCGCCCATCACGGGACAGATGCGCCGACCGTCCATCATGAGGCTCTGGCTGTCCCATGTCACCGTGGGTTGCCGTTGTGGCTGTCCCAATGCCGTCAAGGGCACCATCAGCGTGGCCAGTAGAAAAGTTGTTAGTAGTTTCATGTAGTTTATTCTGTAAGAACCTTGTTCTGCTTCAAGTCTTCCACGAACTGGCTGATTTTCTGCAACTCGCGTGGGATGCGGATGCTCTGCGGGCAATGCGGTTCGCACTGGCCACACTGGATGCAGTGGTCTGCCTGGCGCATACGAGGTACGGCACGGTCGAGACCTATCAGATAGTTGCGGCGTAACTTGTAATACTCGTCGTCCATCTTCAGGCGGGGGAGGGTGCCCTCGTTCTTACATTTATTATAATGTACGAAGATGGCTGGAATGTCGATGCCGTAAGGACAGGGCATGCAGTATTTGCAGTCGTTGCAGGGAATGTTCTCAAGGCCCACGATGCGTTCGGCAACCGTATTGTCCAAGTAGCGCTGCTCGTTTTCTGTGAGTGGAACGAGCGGACAGTAGCTGAGCAGGTTGTCCTTCAGGTGTTCCATGTAGGTCATGCCTGAGAGCACGGTGAGCACGCCTTCGGGAGTGCCGGCATAGCGGAAGGCCCATGAGGCGACACTACGTTCGGGAGCACGCTGTTTCAGTTCCGTAGCCATATATTGTGGCAGGTTAGCCAGACGCCCACCTAACAGCGGTTCCATGATGACAGCAGGGATGCCTTTCTTCTGCAGTTCGTCATACAGGTAGCTGGCATCCACGTTGCGGTCGTTAATCTCGTTGGCATAGTCCCAGTCCAGGTAGTTCAGCTCTATCTGTACGAAATCCCAGTGGTATTTGTCGTGCATGGCCAGCACCTCGTCAAAGACAGCCTTGAAGCCATGGAACGAGAAACCGAGGTTGCGGATGCGTCCGGCTTCGCGCTCTTTCAGGAGGTAGTCCATGATGCCGTTGTCGACATAACGGCCATTGAACTCGTCCATGCCACCACCCACAGCGTGCAGCAGGTAGTAGTCGATGTAATCGACCTGCAACTCCTTCAAGGAGTTATGGTACATCTCAATGGCCTTCTCCCGCTGCCAGTAGTCGCGGTTGAAGTTGGAGAGCTTGGTGGCTACCAGGTATTCCGACCGCTTGTGGCGGCTGAGGGCAATGCCCGTACACGCTTCCGACTTGCCCTGACAGTAGACGGGGCTGGTATCGAAATAGTTGACACCGTGCTCTATGGCATAGTCCACCTGGCGGTTGATCATCTCCTGGTCATAGTCGTCCTGGTTCTCCGTCTTCGACGGCAGACGCATCATGCCATAGCCCAGCAGCGACACCTTCTCCTTGGTTTTCGGATTTACACGGTAGGTCATCTTGTCTACTGGTGGCTCCACTTGTTTTTTGTACTCTTCAACGGCCTTGCTTTCCGTTTTCGACTGACAGCCCGTCATCACGGCAGCAGTGGTCAGTGCTCCACCGCCCAACAGCTTTATAAACGACCGTCGTGATATGTTATTATGCTTTTTGCTCATCATCATTTCTAATTTAGCTTTTCAATTCTTCAAAACTTCAATTTTTCAATTCTTCAATTTTCCTTATGTACCTCGTGGCCTTCGACGTAGATGGCTGAGAAGGGGCGGGCAGGACAGAGGTATTCGCAGGCACCGCAGCCGATGCAGCGAGCCTCGTTGACAGCGGGAACGTAGGGTGACTCCTCGTCGTCGGGGTCGGAGGGCACCATCTCGATGGCGCCTGTTGGACAGTGGCGGGCACAGTTGCCGCATTCCACACCATCGGTCAATGGGACGCAGTTTTTCTTGATCCATACAGCATGGCCAATCTGCGTGGACGCCTTCACCTCCAAGGCAATGGGTTTGATGGCTCCTGCCGGACAAACTTCCGAACAGCGGTGACACTCTGGGCGACAGTAGCCCAGTTCGTATGACATGGTGGGCAGCATCAAGTGCATCAGGTCGCTTGAAGGGCGCAACACCTCGTTGGGACATTCTGAGACACAGAGCTGGCAGCCTGTACAGTGCTGTTCGAAGTTACGCTGCGACATAGACCCCGGTGGTGTCACGGGTGTCTGACGCTTAGGTGCCACTTTTTCCTCGATTTCAGCCAGTCCGCCGTCCATCAACTTGTCTTTCTGCTGTGCCAAGGCGGCAGTGGTCAGCAGGGCAGAGGACAGCAGAAAGGCGCGACGCCCCTCGCTTTGGGGACTAGTCTCACTAGGTGAGCTAGAATCTCTAGATGATCTAGATAATCTAGAATCTCTTGAATAGCTCAGTGCCCCAAACTTACAGCTTTCGATGCAGTCGCCACAGACCACGCAACGGCTATAGTCCACGCTGTGCGTCTTGAAATCGATGCAGGCAGCCTTGCAGTTCTTGGTGCAGAGTGAGCAGTTCTTGCACTTGTCAACATCAAAGTTGATTTTCAGGAACGAGAAACGGCTCAAGAAGGATAGGATGGTACCTATGGGACAAATGGTGTTGCAATAAGTACGTCCATACTTCCATGCGAGGGCAGCCAAGATGGCCCAAGTCCAAACGGCGATGATGGTTATCACATAGTAATTGGGAACGTCCTTGCTGACATGATAGAACGCATAGCTGTCGTAGTGTTCCGCTATACTTGCAAGTACATTGTTGCCAGCTACCCATACTGGTTGCAGCAGGTAGGTGACAATACGTCCGTAGGCAGAGTAGGGTGCTAACAATTGGAACAGCGTGCCAATGCCTGCCACAAGGGCGATGATGAACAGCACGAGCACAGGGTAGCGCAGCCACTTCAGTTCCTTGGAATAGGTGTAGCGGTTTTTCTTCTGTTTCTTGCCCAGCCACCCGAAGATGTCCTGCATAATGCCTAACGGACAGATGACGGAGCAGTAGATGCGTCCGAAGACGAATGTCAGCACGACGAGTGCCACGATGACCACCACATTCAGGGCCAGAACAGCTTCCAAGAACTGTAGTTTGGGCATCCAGCTAACCCAGTGGCTCATGGTGCCAGTGAAGTCTAAGAACAGCAACATGATGCCCATAAACATCACTGTCGCCAATAAAATCCTGATCTTTCTTAACATATCGTTTTAGTTTTGTTTGGTTATTCTTACTATTTGTATGCTGATTTCATAGAGCAGATAGATGGGCAGTGCTACGACGAAGAGTGTAAAGACGTCGGTTGTCGGGGTGATGATGGCTGCCACCACGAGTATCGCCACCATGGCGTGTCGACGGTAGGTGGTCATGAGCTGGGCTGAAATCAGTCCCATTCGTCCTAACAGGGCGCTGACCACAGGCAGTTCGAAGACCACGCCCATCACCAGACTCATGCCCAATAGCGTGTCGATGTACGACTGCAACGTCAGCATGTTGGCCACGTCGGGGCTGACCTGATAGGTGCCGAGGAAGCGTACTGTCAGCGGAAACACCATGAAGTAGTTGACCAGTGTGCCGATGAGGAACATCACGTAGGCAGCTCCCACAATCCAGACAGCATAACGCCGCTCGTTGGCGTAGAGTCCTGGCGACACGAAGCGGAACAGCTCATACAGTATGTAGGGTGAGGCTATCAGCAGTCCGGCATACATCGCCGTCCGGATGTGTATCATGAATTGTTCCGTCAGTCCGGTATTCATCAGTTGGATGTGGAACGCCCCTGTCCCTAACAGTCGGTAGGTTACGAAGTCGCTACTCCGAGGTGCCAGTACCACGCTGAACAGTTCGTCTTTCAGGATGAATGCCACTACGCCAAACGCCACCACGGCCACTGCCATGCGTATCAGCGATGACCGCAGCACATCCAGATGATCCCAGAAGGTCATGCTGGCTGTTGGCTGTTGGCTATTGACTATTGGCTGTTCACCCCTCACTTTTTACGTTCCCGCTCCCGTTATCGTCATCCATTTCTTTCATACCGTCCTTGAAGCTCTTGACACCCTTGCCAAGACCCTTCATGAGTTCGGGAATCTTCTTCCCGCCAAATAATATCAGCACGATGAGTGCGATGACAAGCACTTCTTGCATGCCTAATCCAAAGAGAAATAATTTCGTCATGACTTGTTGTTTTTGGTTATAACTCTTGCAAAGATACAAAAAAAAGATTATCTTTGCAGTCAAATAACATCATTTAACTATGGAGAACGAATTTATATTGCGTATTTTTGTTGCAGCTATTTTGGGCGGACTTATTGGTCTGGAGCGTGAATATCGCTCAAAAGAAGCCGGTTTCCGTACCCATTTCCTTGTTGCGTTAGGGTCGGCATTGTTTATGATTGTGTCAGCCTATGGTTTCGACGAAGTCAATTTGCAGGAACCCCAGCGTTGGGACGTGTCGCGCATTGCCGCACAGGTGGTCAGCGGTATTGGTTTCATCGGTGCCGGAACCATCATATTCCGTAAGAGCGAGAATATCGTCAGTGGTCTTACCACAGCTGCCGGTCTGTGGGTGACAGCAGCCATGGGACTTGCCTGTGGTGGTGGCATGTATGTGCTCTCCATTGCCAGCACGCTGTTGGTGCTGGTTGGTCTGGAAGCCTTTAACTACTTCCTGCACAAGTTCGACAAGTTCAAGAAAGAGTGACATAGGATGTACTGGCGGTTTTGGGTGTTTGCCATGCTGACATTGTTGACGGGATGCGCTAAGCAGTCTGGCATGCCGCAGCAGAATGCCGTGTATTATTGGCGTACGGAGTGGCGACTTGACTCTTTGAAGCGTGGCTTCCTGACGCGTTATCAGGTGGAGAAGGTCTATTGCCGCTATTTCGACGTGGTGATGACCGATGACGAACCCATGCCGAATGCCACCATCACCTTTGCGGAACCTGTCGACGAGGCACTGACCATCGTGCCTACTGTCTATATCACGGAGGATTGCATGCACCAGTCGCACGACGGTTTGGCACGTAAGATTGTAGAACGCATTGTCCAGATGAATGAGACGAACGATGTTGCGGGCGTCAGTGAGATACAGATAGACTGCGACTACACATCGCGCAGCCGTCATACCTACTATCAGTTTTTGGACGAAGTGCGACAGGTGGCCCGTAGTCATGACATGCTGCTGTCGGTGACCATCCGTCTCCACCAGCTCTCTATGGCGGTACCGCCTGCTGACTATGGTGTGCTGATGCTTTATAATACTGGCGACCCTATGAATTTCCAGGAGCGAAACCCCATTCTCGATATGCGTGACGTACAGCCCTATCTGCGGTATCTGAAGGATTATTCGTTGCCACTGGCGGCTGCCTATCCGGTATTCCTTTGGCAGCGCGACATCTATGGTGTTCATGTTGAGCACTCCGTGGAGGCCGATGAGATACTGAAGGTGAAAGATGCCGTCGAGGAGCGTCGTCCTGAATTGAGCCGTACCATTCTGACTTTTCATTTAGATCAAGATAATATTAACCGATATAAACCGGAAACGTATGAAGCGATTTTTCACCATTAGCCTGTTAGCGACATTTGTCGTCCGTGCCTTTCCCTGTGCTGGCATTGGTACGGACAACTACTACCTGTTTTGTGTCTGTGACAAACAGGAGTTTCGGGAGCGTGTCTACCAGATAACGCTGGACAACTGGAAGGCTTACCAGAATTCAGATAAGGAGTATTACTCGTTCGATGCAGAGGAGGTCATCCGCTATGCCCAAAGCAAGGGTGATAAGCTGATGACCAGCTATGTCCAGAACCTGCAGAAATATTTGCAGTGTGCCGATGAGGTGAGTGAAGAGCGGTGGAACTATCCTACAAAGCAACAGTTACAGCAGCGTCGCCAGACCTTGCAGACCTTGCGCAGCTATGCCTCGTCGAAGTTGAAGACCCGGCTGCGCAGTCAGCATGCCTTGCTTCTGATGCGCTGCAATATGCTGTTAGGCGACCATGCCGCCAATGTCACATTCTGGGAGCATGTCGCCAACGGGTATATTGAAACCGTCTATAAGGACATGATGCAGAATATCTATGCCGGAGCCTTGCTGAAGACAGGGCGTAGCGAAGAGGCAGGACGCCTCTTTGCCGAGATGGGTGACTGGAACAGTCTGATGACGCAATATTACAAGCAGCGTTCGTTCGCTGCTATCCGCAACGAATACCAGCGCGATGCCAATTCTGCCGTGCTGCCCTTCCTGTTGCAGGACTTTGTCAACAACTGTCAGGAAGCCATCGATGCCGAGCGTGAAGGTTGGCCGCAGGGTAAGCTGTTTGTGCGTGACATCAAGCGCGAAGAAGCCCTGCAGATGAAACGCTTCTGTTCCGATGTCGTGGACAAGGGCAAGACCCAGGTTCCTGCCATGTGGAAGTCGGCCCAGGCCTGGCTGGAGTATTTCTATGGTGACCGTAAGAAGGCTCAGTCTTATGCTGAGGCGGCTACCCGTATGCAGGGCACAGCGCGCATGACCGATGTTGCCCGTGTCATCTATCTGTATATCAAAGCCGATGCTGATGCTGTCAGCAGCCGTTATGACAACTGGCTGGCTGGCGAAATCACGTGGCTGAAAGACAAGTCTGCAGATGGCGGATGGCACAACTATTACTTCAATGCCATGGACCGCCTGATTTATCAGGTGGTGGCGCAGAAGTATGCTGATGCTGGTCAGCCCACCACGTCGGCAGGTCTCTATTCGCTGATTAACGACTACGCTGCAAGAGTCTTTGTCGACACCATGAATGTGGCCTATCTGCCACAGTATATGACTTATGTCAATACGCCTGCTGCCACTCCTTTGGAACGTTTGCTGAAGCCTGGGTTGAAGATGGATGAGGCCAGCTTCAACGACCTTGTGGGTACCAAGTATTTGCGTGTCTGTCGTTGGGACGATGCTATCCAGTGGCTCAGCAAGGTAGCACTGACCTTTTATAATGAGAAGGGCTATGCCGTCTATGCTGCCCACCGCCGCTATACCGTTGAGCCGTGGATGAAGCGCCAATGGTTGAAGTCCGATATGGAGTGGAACCACGACCCCATCCATCTGGCTGCCAATCCCAAACTGACCTTTGCCCGTGAGATGCAGCGTCTGGAGGGTGAACTGAAGGTGCTTAGCGGTCAGCAGTATCAGCAGCGTTGCTATGATTTGGCTGTTCGCTATGCCCAGGCCCACTTCTCGGGTGACTGCTGGTTCCTGACGCACGATGGTAAGAGTGTCTGTGATACGCAGAAACCCAATGAGGTCGATCTGGCAGCCAAGGCACTGGACTATCTGCAGCAGGCCGCTAAGACCACTGATGTGAAACTGAAGGAAAAGGTGCTGTTTGCCATGACCTATCATGTTTTTTACGATAAGACATGGTATTCCTCAGAATGGAACGAACACACCAACACCTATGAGCAGAAAGAACAACCGAAAACAGCGCAGTTCAAGGCACTAACCGAACTGTTGCAATTTGAGCGTAGTCGTTCTCATGCCAGCGACTATGTATCGCGTTGCGATGAATACAAAACGTTTGCCAAACGGCACTGATTACTTGTTGTAGGCCAGGGCTGCACCGATGGCTGTGCAGAACTCTGAATACTTCGGTATGTGGAAGTGTACGTTGTAGAGCTTCTCCAGCATGGGGTATATCTCCTTGCACTGGGGAAGCAGTGTCAAGTTGCCGATGAGTACGAAGTCCTTGATGCCAGAGTTCAGCGACGACAGGATGGCAGCTGAACCGATAGACTGTAGCACCATGATGATGATGCCCAGAGCCAGGTCCTCCTTGGGAGCGTCATACTGCGCCTTCGAGAACAGCGATGCCGTGGCATCCATGGGCAGTCCGGGCAGCGGATGTGTAGAGATGTCGCCAATGAGCAGATTGATGTTGCGGATATTTCCCTGCATCGCCAGGCTCTGAATCTGTTTGGGATCGCGGGTGTTCAGCATCACACGGCTGAGTCCCTGTAGTGTGCCGCCGCCAATGCCCAGTCCACCAATGTGTTTGATGTTTTCGCCGTCACATTGTACGAAACTCGTTCCTGTGCCCATCGATACGACGATGGCTTTCGTCAGTCCACTTTCGAAGCGGGCCCCCAGACCGTCGGCAATAAACTCATCCACCTTCTGTGTCGGTATGCCATACACGGCATCGTCAATATATGCCGACCCCACACCTGTCAACATCACCTGCTCCACGTCGGAGAGTGATATCTTGTTGTCGTACAGATACTTGCCGAAGGCACCGTAGAGCGATGTCACCTGGTCGGCTGCCGTAATGCGAATGGGAGATACCACGCGTCCCTCGCGTAGTCCTACTATCTTCGTGGTCGATATGCCAACGTCAATTCCAATTATTATTCCCATATACCTTATTATTATTTATACTCATCTCTTACCTCTTACCTCTCATCTCTCACCTCTGAAAATGAAAAACCCCTGGTTAGAGAAATCTCTAAGACAGGGGTTCATAATGAAAGGAGGAAAGTGGTACCTCCAGGAATCGAACCGGGGACACACGGATTTTCAGTCCGATGCTCTACCAACTGAGCTAAGGCACCATCATTAAGTTTTCTAGGCAATCCTCTTGATTGCGGGTGCAAAGGTACGAACTTTTTTTGTACCCACCAAATATTTTGCGAACTTTTTTCAAAAAAACTCTTTCCTCTTCCTCTTACCTCTTACTTCTCACCTCTTACCTCTGCAATGGGTTCCACCCCTGTGCCTTAAGCTCAAATTCCTGGTCATCGCGGCTGACGAGGACGTGGCCGAGTTCTGGTTTGGTGATGTGTCCTATGAGGTGAATGTCGTCCAGCTGCTGGATTTTCTCATGGTCACCGATGGGGACGGTGAACAGCAATTCGTAGTCCTCGCCACCATTCAGGGCGCAGGTGGTGACGTTCATGTTCAGCTCTTCGGCCATCACGGCAGTCTGGTAGTCGATGGGCAGCTGCTTCTCGAAGATGCGGCAGCCTACGTGACTCTGCTTGCAGATGTGCCGGAGTTCGGAACTGAGTCCGTCGGAGATGTCCATCATGGCTGTTGGACGGATGCCAGCCTCACGCAGCCGCTGGATGATGTCGCCGCGGGCTTCCGTTTTCAGCTGGCGCTGCAACAGATATTCCTTGCCGGCAAAGTCTGGCTGGAAATCCTGTAACTTTGAACTTTGAACTTTGAACTTTGAACTTTGTGATTCGTACGTGCCGTTTTGCTTGGCTTCTGCTATTTTCTTGTTCAGTTCTTCTATTTGCGAATAGTACACGGCCTTTTCGCGTTCCAGGAGTTGCAGACCCATGTAGGCAGCACCGAGGTCACCGCTGACGCAAATGAGGTCAGTCTCCTTGGCACCGTTGCGATAGACGATGTCCTCTTTTCGGGCCTCGCCAATACACGTGATGCTGATGGCCAGTCCCGTATAGGAAGAGGTGGTGTCGCCGCCAACGATGTCGACGCCCCATTTTTCGCATGCTGCGCGCAGTCCGCTATAGAACAGTTCCAGGTCTTCAACGGTGAAGCGCTTGCTCAAAGCCAGCGAAACCGTCATCTGGCGCGGCTTGCCGTTCATGGCGAAGATGTCGCTGATGTTGACCATGGCCGACTTCCAGCCCAGATGCTTCAGGTCGATGTACGTCAGGTCGAAGTGGACGCCTTCCATGAGCATGTCGGTAGTCACCAGCACTTCGCTGTCAGGATAGTGAAGTACGGCGCAGTCATCGCCTACGCCGTACTTGGTGGATGTGTTTTGGGGCTTGATGTCCTGCGTAAGGCGGTCTATCAAGCCAAATTCTCCTAATTTTGCTATTTCCATTTATGCTGTTCGTTTAATCATTTCGCGCATGATTTCCGTCATCAGCGGCTGAGCCTTGTCTGCTGCCTCCTGTACCTCCTCGTGGCTGACCTCAACGGGACTGTCGAAGCCTCCCAGGTCGGTAACGACGCTGATACCGAAGGTCTTGATGCCGCAGTGGTGGGCTACAATCACCTCAGGAACGGTAGACATGCCGACGGTGTCGCCGCCCAGTGTGCGATACATGCGGTATTCTGCAGGTGTCTCGAAGGTAGGACCCGTGGTGCCCAGGTAGACGCCATAGACCAGACGGATTTTTTTCTCCTTGGCAATCTTGGTAGCCAGGTTGATGAGCTCATGGTCGTAGGTCTCGTGCATATCCGGGAAGCGTGGGCCGGTGGGGAAGTTCTTGCCGCGCAGCGGGTGCTCGGGGAAGAAGTTGATGTGGTCGGTGATGACCATCAGGTCGCCAATCTTGAAGGCAGGGTTCATGCCGCCAGCAGCATTGGAGACGAAGAGCGTCTTGATGCCCAGCTCATACATGACGCGAACGGGGAAGGTCACCTCCTTCATGTTGTAGCCCTCGTAGTAGTGGAAACGTCCCTGCATGGCCAGGATGTCTACGCCACCTAACTTACCGAAGATGAGTTTGCCGCTATGGCCTTCTACGGTAGATACAGGAAAGTTGGGAATGTCACTGTAGGGAATCTCCAGCTTGTCAGTTATTTCTGAAGCTAATTGTCCGAGGCCAGTCCCCAGAATGATTGCCGTTTTCGGACTCGTTGTCATCCTTTCTTTTAACCAGGATGCTGTTTCTTGAATTTTTTCGTACATAGCCTATTATTTTTTGGTTAAAAACTTCCTCCTGTTCCTGCATAAAGGTGATGCGGACAGGTAATACATATAAATTCGCCTTTACTTCATCGCTGAGCCCCTCTGTGCTTTCAAGTCGTGTAGCGTCTTTCTCCGTGGTGATGATGCACTTGGGCGCAGGCATCTTATGGAAAGTCTCGTTGATGAGCTCAATGTCTTTCCTCTTGAACTGGTGATGGTCGCTGAAGGAGAGTGGTGTGAGGTGTGGAATCAGTGGACTTAGATCGTGTTCCAACTGTTTGGGTGAGCCGATACCTGTTATCAGCAGCACGCTGTGATGGCTGAGTTGCGACAAGGTCGTAGCAGGCTCGTTCTCAGCGTAAAGAGGACGTAGCTCACCGTAGTCGAGCGTGGTAAAGAAGAGGTCCTGGTAGGGGTAGAGGTTCATCGCCTTGGTAATCACGCGGTATTCCATGGGTTTCAGGTCCTTGGGACATTTGGTGACGATGACGATGTCGGCACGGTTCTTCCCAGTGAGAGGCTCGCGCAGACGACCTGCCGGCAACAGTGTGTCGTAGATGATCAGCCGGTGGTAGTCTACCAGCAGGATGTTGATGCCAGGCTTGACATAGCGGTGCTGGAAGGCATCGTCAAGCAGCACGACATCGAGGCACACGTCCTCTTCCGTGAGTCTGTCAATGCCATGGCAGCGGTCTTTGTCGACAGCAATGGTTGCCTCTGGGAACTTCCGCTTCATCTGGTAAGGCTCGTCGCCAATCTCCTGCATGGCGGTCTGTTTGGTGGCTATCAGGAATCCCTTGCTCTTGCGCTTGTAGCCCCGACTGAGTACTGCCACACGGAATGTTTCTTTCAGAAGGTTCACCAGATATTCTACGTGGGGTGTCTTGCCTGTGCCGCCTACCGTGATGTTTCCCACGGCAATGACAGGAATGTCGAAGGAACGACTTTTCAGCACGCCTGTTTCAAACAGCGTGTTGCGTAGCTTCACTCCTAAGCCGTAAATCCAGCTTAGCGGCAGCAGCCACTTGTTGATCTTGATAAAGTCGCCCTCCATGACGTTGAACAATAACCGTTGAACAATAACCGTTGAACAATAACCGTTGAACAATAACCGTTAACCAATAACCGTTAGACAATAACCAATAACCGTTAACCAATAACCGTTAGTTTGACAGTTACTTGATATTCAGGTAATAGGGCAGGCGGGCCTGGATGGCACTCTGACGGTTCAGCTGCTTGATGAAAGCAAACGGCTCATAGTAGGTGCCCAGGGTCTCGCGCAACTGCTCGTCCAGGTAGTTGCCCTTCGACTGCTGTTCCAGCAGGCTGCTGAACCAGCTGGGCTCTTCAGGATAGCTGGTGGCATGATACTCTTCCAGTTTAGCCAGGCTGGCAGCCTTCGCAATGGCCTGATCCAGTCCACCAATCTCATCGACCAGCTGGATTTTCAGAGCGTCATTGCCCAACCATACATGACCTTGGGCAATGTCCTCAATCTTCTGTACTGGCTGCTTGCGTCCGTCGGCAACACGCTTGCGGAACAGTTCGTAACCGCGACCGATATACTGGTCGAGCAGCGCCATCTCCTCGGCATTGAACGGACGGGCCATCGTGCCGAAGGCTGCGTGCTTGTTGGTCTTGACCTCGTCGAACTTCACGCCCAGCTTATCCGTCAGCAGTCCGCTGAAGTCGGGGAACATGCCGAAGATGCCGATAGAGCCGGTGATGGTGGTAGGCTCCGAATAGATGTAGTTGGCTGCACAGCTGATGTAGTAGCCGCCACTGGCAGCATAGCCGCCCATGGACACCACGACGGGCTTCTGCTCCTTGAGTTTCGTGACAGCATGCCAGATCTGTTCTGAAGCGTAGGCCGAGCCACCAGGGGAGTTGACACGCAGGACAACGGCTTTGACGTCCTTGTCCTTGGCCAGCTTCTCCAGGTCCTTGCATACCGTATTGGCCACGATGGAGTGCTCGTCGGACATCAGTCCGCCAGTCTCTGAGTCTACAATGTCACCGTATGCATAGTAGACAGCCACCTGCTCGCCTTCTTTCTTCTTGCCTTTCACGTCGGCCATGTCGCTGAGGGTCAGCTGCGAGATGTTCTTATCCTTCTCCAGCTTCAGCAGGGTCTTGATTTCGTTTTTCACCTCGTCGGTATACATCAGTTTGTCTACCAGTTTCATCTTCACGTATTCTTTCTGGTCTGCCAAGGCTGCAAAGCGGTCTGCGTAGGCGTTCAGCGAGTCCACGGGAACCTTGCGGCTATCTGAGACCTCCTTCAGCATGACCTGCCAGATGCCGTTGATATAGGCGGTCACCTGTTCGCGGTTGGGTTCGCTCATGCCGTCGGCAGTCATCGTTTCAGGGGCACTCTTGTACTTGCCCACCTTGCAGAGCTGGTACTTGACGCCAAACTTGGCCAGCAGGTCCTTCAGGAAATACGGTGTGGCAGCCAGTCCGTGCCAGTCTATCATACCCTGAGGATTCAGGAATATCTTGTTAGCGACACTACATATATAATAGGTGGACTGCTCATAGGTGTCAGCGTATGCCACAATCCACTTGCCACTCTTCTTGAAGTCGAGCAATGCCTCGCGGATGGCATGCGTCGACGCTGGCGAGTCGCTGCTGAAGAGTCCAGCCTCAATATAGATGCCTTTGATGTTCTCGTTGTCCTTGGCTTTCTGGATGGCACCCACGATGTCTTCCAGCCCCAGGTTCTCGCTCACCTGCCCGGTCAGCGAGGCTAATGGGTTCGATGCTACGCGCTCTTCCAACTGGCCGGAGAGGGTCAGCGTGAAGACGGAGTTTTCTTCGACCGTCTTGCTGCCAGCGGTCGATGCTGCCAGTCCCACCAATGAGATGACTGCCAGGATTCCCATGATAACACTGAGGGTGATGATACCCGTAATCGTTGCAAAAACGTATTTCAGAAATTCTTTCATATAAGTATAATAATGTTTTAAGTTTCTGATAGTTTCTGCAAAGGTACGAACTTTCTATAGAATAAAAAAATAAATAAGGTAAAAAATTATTCTTGCGGGGTATTCTGCCAATGTGTCAGTAAGGTGTGACAGCTATATCATGTTGGCACGGTTTTGGCTTATAGGCGAGAAGAAGATGAAAAATGAAACATTAAACATTAAATATTAACATTAAAAAAATAAGTATTATGAACATCAAACCATTAGGAGACCGCGTGCTGGTAGTACCTGCACCGGCAGAAGAGAAGATTGGTGGAATTATTATTCCCGACACAGCTAAGGAGAAACCCCTTCATGGCACCATCAAGGCCGTGGGTCAGGGCACGAAGGATGAGGAAATGATTCTGAAGGCCGGTGACGAGGTGCTCTACGGCAAGTATGCTGGCACGGAACTGGAGTTCGAGGGCGAGAAGTTCCTCATGATGCGCCAGTCTGACGTATTAGCAGTCATTGAGAAATAATTATTATTTATCATTTATTATTTATCATTTAGCGCGAAGCGCGCATTAAGATTATGGCAAAGGATATTAAATTCAATATTGAGGCTCGCGACCTGATGAAGCAGGGCGTAGACCAGTTGGCTAACGCAGTGAAGGTGACCCTCGGACCGAAGGGCCGCAACGTAGTCATTGAAAAGAAGTTCGGTGCTCCCCAGATTACCAAGGACGGTGTGACCGTCGCCAAGGAAGTGGAGCTGGAGGACAAGTTTGAGAACACAGGTGCACAGCTCGTCAAGAGCGTTGCCTCGAAGACGGGCGACGATGCCGGTGACGGTACGACCACTGCTACCATCCTGGCCCAGGCCATCATCACCGAGGGTCTGAAGAACGTCACCGCCGGTGCCAACCCCATGGACCTGAAGCGTGGTGTCGACAAGGCCGTGAAGGCTGTTGTCGAGTTCATCAAGGCCAATGCCGAGAAGGTGGACGACAACTACGACAAGATTGAGCAGGTGGCTACCGTCTCTGCCAACAACGACGAGGAGATTGGTAAGCTGCTGGCCGACGCCATGCGCAAAGTATCGAAGGACGGTGTCATCACCATCGAGGAGAGCAAGAGCCGCGACACCCACATCGGTGTTGTCGAGGGTATGCAGTTCGACCGTGGCTACCTGTCTGGCTACTTCGTGACCGACTCTGAGAAGATGGAGTGTGTGATGGAGAATCCGTACATCCTCATCTACGACAAGAAGATTTCTAACATCAAGGACTTCCTGCCCATCCTGCAGCCCGCTGCCGAGAGTGGCCGTCCCCTGCTGGTCATCGCTGAGGATGTAGACTCTGAGGCTCTGACCACGCTGGTTGTCAACCGTCTGCGTGGCGGTCTGAAGATCTGCGCCGTCAAGGCTCCTGGCTTCGGCGACCGTCGCAAGGCCATGCTCGAGGACATCGCAACCCTGACCGGTGGCGTCGTCGTCAGCGAGGAGAAGGGTCTGAAACTGGAGCAGGCTACGCTGGAGATGCTGGGTACTTGCGACAAGGTGACTATCTCGAAGGACAATACCACCATCGTCAACGGTGCTGGTGACAGCCAGGCCATCAAGGAGCGCATCGCCCAGATTAAGAAGGAGATTGAGCTCACCACTTCTTCCTACGACAAGGAGAAGCTGCAGGAGCGCCTTGCCAAATTGGCAGGTGGCGTGGCAGTCCTCTATGTCGGTGCCAACAGCGAGGTGGAGATGAAGGAGAAGAAGGACCGCGTCGACGACGCCCTCTGCGCTACCCGTGCAGCCATCGAGGAAGGTGTCGTAGCCGGTGGCGGTACCACCTACATCCGCGCCCTGGAGGCCCTGAAGGATGTCAAGGGTGTCAATGCCGACGAGCAGACCGGTATCAACATCGTGGCTCGTGCCATTGAGGAGCCGCTGCGCCAGATTGCCGTCAACGGCGGTGGTGAGGGTGCTGTCGTCGTCCAGAAGGTTCGTGAGGGCGAGGGTGACTTCGGTTACAATGCCCGCACCGACCAGTACGAGGACATGCGCAAGGCCGGTATCGTCGATCCCGCCAAGGTTGCCCGCGTGGCTCTGGAGAATGCCGCCTCTATCGCCGGCATGTTCCTGACCACCGAGTGCCTCATCTGCGACAAGCCCGAGAAGGAGCCCGCCATGCCGATGGGCGGCGCACCAGGCATGGGCGGCATGATGTAGGAGATAAAAACATTCAGAAAGAGCAGGGTTGGCGAACGCCAGCCCTGCTCTTTATATACATGACCCGATTCGTTCATGATACATGATTCGATCCATTCATGATACATGACCCGATTCGTTCATGATACATGACCGTTTTCATTCATACGTATGATTGACTCGAATGATACGTATGATTGACTTAAATGATACGTATGATTGGCTTTTGTCATCTCGGTTTGTCAAAAAAGTAGGCGTCGGCTTCGAAAAGGCGGCACTTTCTTGATGTAAATCAAAAACGTATTCGATTTTAGTTAAAAAGCTTGCACTGTATGCAAAAAGTTTATACCTTTGCAGCGTCGAAAGGTTAAATCGATGACAAAAAGGTTAAACCGACGGCAATATTCTATTAGCATTCGATGAGAATAAGATATTTTTTTGATTTGTTTTAGTAGATTAGTTTTTAAGTAGTTTGTTTTTAAATCGGTTGTCGTGAGACAACTGATTTTTTTTGTCTGTTTTTATTTGGCTTTTCGCCCGATTTGCATTACCTTTGTGGGCAGTATGAGAAAAGTATGCACTTTTTTGCTGTTGCTGTCGCTGGGGGCGGTGGCACAGCTGTGGGCCAACAGCGTCCGCCAGGACGTGGGTTACCGTCCCGACGGACGGGCGTTTGTATGCATCAACGGTCAGAACCGCTATACCCGTGCACTCTATGGCGGTCCCACGGAGTACCGCATAGAGACCAGCGACCGTCCGGTGTTTGCCATCTACAAGAAGCGTGACTGCCGCAACGTGCAGTTTGCCGTCAATGGCGTGCGGTTGGACAAGACGGACTATTGTGAAGCGCGCTACGAGGACGGCATGCGCAGCTACGTGCTGCGTCATGCAGCCTGGGGAAGCCGTGCCGTGCTGCGACTGAAGGTGGTGGCGCTACAGACGGCCGAACAGGCGCTGTGGCGCTTCCAGACGTCGGGCTTCGACGGCGATGCCCGCCTGCAGGTCGTGGTGTCAGGCATCCGCAAGCCTAAGCTGTCGCGCAATGGTGACCTGGGCGTCGATGCCCGCGATGCCTTCGAGGCCGACGGCAACGAGCCCGTGCAGCAGTTGACGCTGTCGTTCGACGAGGAGTGCTACGTGAAGAGTGACGGCGCGGAGGTGTCGGTGGCCGACAGCCGCATGGCTTCCGACAGCTTCGACGAGGCAGAACAGGCCATGCAACAGCTGGCCGGCCGCATACAGTTCAATACCCCCGACCCCTATGTCAATGCCCTGGGTGGTGCCCTCGTCGTGGCTGCCGACGGTGACTGGGACGGTCAGACGTGGCTGCACGGCTGCATTGGCTGGCGCATGCCGCTGGCAGGCTGGCGTGCCGGCTATCTGGGCGACGTGCTGGGCTGGCCGGAGCGTGCCAAGAGTCATTTTGAAGCCTATGCCAAGAGCCAGGTGACGAACGTGCCGGTGAGATACCTGCATCCGACGCAGGATGAGGAGCAGCACCTGGCGCGAGCCAAGAAAGAGTGGGGCACGCAGATGTACTCCAACGGCTACATCTGCCGCAACCCCGAGCGCGATGACCAGATGCACCACTATGACATGAACCTGAACTACATCGACGAACTGCTGTGGCACTTCCAGTATGATGCCGACCGCGCCTATCTCTTTAAGATGTGGCCTGTGCTGAGGCGTCACCTGGCCTGGGAGAAGCGTAACTTCGACCCCGACGGCGACCATCTCTACGATGCCTACTGCTGCATCTGGGCCTCCGACGCCCTCTACTACAGCGGCGGCGCCGTCACCCACTCGTCGGCCTATAACTACCGTGCCAACCTGTTGGCGGCACGCATTGCCGAACTGATAGGCGAGGACGCTACCCCTTATCGCAAGGAGGCCAATGCCATCCTGCAGGCCATGAACGACCGTCTGTGGCTGAAGGACAAGGGACACTGGGCAGAATACCAGGACCTGATGGGGCTGCAGCGCGTGCACGAGAGTGCCGCCGTGTGGAGCATCTATACCCCCATCGACTGCGGTGCCTGCACCCCTGAACAAGCCTATAGCGCCACCAAGTATATAGACAAGGAGATACCCCACATTGACGTTGAACGTTCAACATTCAATCTCCAAACCATTGCCACCTCCAACTGGTTACCCTACTCGTGGAGCATCAACAACGTGGCTGCCGCTGAGGTGATGCATACCGCCCTGGCCTACTTCGAGGCTGGACGCCCGGAAGAGGGCTACCGCCTGATGATGGCCAACGTGATGGACCAGATGTACTGCGGCCAGTCGCCCGCCAACTTCGGCCAGATTAGCAAGTACGACGCTGCCCGTGGCGAGTGCTACCGCGACTTCGGCGACTGCATCGGCATCTCGGCACGTACGATGCTGCAGGGACTCTTCGGCATCCAGCCCGATGCCCTGAATGGGCGTTGCGTCATTCGTCCAGGATTCCCTGAAGCCTGGGATTCGGCATCGGTGCGTACACCTTATATATATTACAAGTACCAGCGTCAGGGCGACGAGGCCGTCTACGAGGTGACGCAGCATTTCGCCCAGCCGCAGCAGATTGTCATCCGCCAGAACCTCGGACTGGGCAAGTATCGCGACGTCGTGGGTACCAACGAGGCCCGTCAGACCATCCGAGTCCGGGTGCCCGCCCGTCTGCCGGAGGTGACACTCGTCGACAACATTGAACATTCAACATGGAACGTTGAACGACAAATGTTTGACGCTACAGGGGAAAATGTTACAGGGGAAGAACTATCGTCGTTCAACGTTCCTCGCAACGCCACACTCTCCCAGAGAGAACGTTCAACGTTCAACGTCCCCCGTTCGTCCTTCAAGGTCCAGAACATCGACCGTGTGCTGAATGCCAATGTGACAGACATCTTCCAAAACGAATACCTGACGCCCCGCCCGCCCTACACCACGCTGCAGATACCCGTGCAAGGGGTAGGGGACTGGTGCCATCCTGCCTACCAGCCCGAAATCAACGACTCCGTGTTCCGCTCACTCATCGTCAAGGACCGTTTCGAGGCTGCCGGCATCCCCTTCCGCACTCCTGCCGAGGGACATAATATCGCCTATACGTCGCTGTGGGACAACTATCCCGACAGCGTCAGCATACCCGTCAGCGGCAAGTTCCAGCAGGCGTGGCTGCTGATGGCCGGCACCACCAACCACATGCAGAGCCGCATTGCCAACGGCATCGTCGTGGCGCACTACCAGGACGGTACGGCCGACACGCTGCAGCTGGTCAATCCAGACAACTGGTGTCCCATTGAGCGCGACTACTACGTCGACGGCAAGGCCTTCCGCGCCGTCGAGCCCCGTCCCTACCGCGTCTCGTTCAGCACGGGGACGGTCAGCCGCACGCTCAGCCAGGCCCTGGAGCTGCCCTTTGCCGATGCCCAGGGCGGTGAACTGGGTCCGAAGGGTGCCGACGGCGGGGAGATTCCAGGTGGTGCTGCCACCATCGTGCAGATGCCGCTCAACGAACGGAAAAAGCTCAAGATGCTGTCGCTGCATACCCTCTCCAACGACGTCGTCATCGGACTGATGGCTGTGACGCTGCAATAGTGCATGGAATTTGTAACATTATTAATATTATTTTGCAGATTATATAATGCTCCTTTCGAATATATTTCGTATCTTTGCAGCCATTAACGACTAAACATTACTTTATAACCAATTTATTAAATGAACAACATTCCTGTAATTAAAATCGGTATCGTGGCTGTTAGCCGCGACTGTTTCCCCGAGTCATTGGCAGTTAACCGTCGTAAGGCCGTTATCGCCGAGTATGAAAAGAAGTTTGGTAAGGAGGGTATCTATGAGTGTCCTATCACCATCGTTGAGAGCGAGATTCATGCTCAGCAGGCTCTGGCTGATGTTCAGAAGGCCGGCTGTAACGCCCTCTGCGTCTATCTGGGCAACTTCGGTCCCGAGATTTCTGAGACCATGATTGCTGACTGGTTCCAGGGCCCCACGATGTTCTGCGCTGCTGCTGAGGAGACTCAGAACGACCTCATCGACGGTCGTGGCGACGCTTACTGCGGTATGCTGAACGCCAGCCAGGCTCTCTCTCTGCGCAAGACCCGCGCTTACATCCCCGAGGAGCCCGTCGGCGACGCTGGCCAGTGCGCTGAGATGATTCACGAGTTCCTGCCCATCGCCCGCGCCATCGTAGGTCTGCAGAACCTGAAGATCATCAGCTTCGGTCCCCGTCCTAACAACTTCCTGGCTTGTAACGCTCCTATCCGCGCCCTGTATGACCTCGACGTGGAGATTGAGGAGAACTCAGAGCTCGACCTGCTGGAGGCCTTCCAGAAGCACGCTGGCGATCCCCGCATCGACGACGTGGTGAAGGATATGGCTGCTGAGCTCGGTCACGGCAACAAGATTCCTCAGGTGCTGCCGAAGCTCGCCCAGTATGAGCTGACACTGACTGACTGGATTGAGGCTCACAAGGGCTCTCGTCAGTTTGTGGCTATGGCCAACAAGTGCTGGCCCGCCTTCCAGACCATGTTCGGTTTCGTTCCCTGCTATGTCAACAGCCGTCTGACCGCCCGTGGCATCCCCGTAGCTTGCGAGGTTGACATCTATGGCGCTCTGTCAGAGTACATCGGCACCTGCATCTCTCAGGACGCCGTTACCCTGCTGGACATCAACAACACCGTTCCCAACGACATGTACGAGGAGAGCATCAAGGACAAGAAGTTCGCTTGCGACACCTACACCGACAAGGAGATCTTCATGGGCTTCCACTGCGGTAACACCGCCAGCACGAAGGTTTGCAACTGCCAGATGTGCTTCCAGCGCATTATGGCCCGCGCCCTGCCTATTGAGGTGACCAACGGTACCCTGGAGGGTGACATCCAGCCCGGTCTGGCTACTGTCTATCGTCTGCAGTCTACTGCCGACACCAAGCTCCGCGCTTACATCGCCCAGGGCGAGGTGATCCCCGTAGCTACCCGCTCGTTCGGTTCTATCGGTATCTTCGGCATCAAGAACATGAGCCGCTTCTACCGTCACGTCCTCATCGAGAAGCACTACCCGCACCACTGCGCCGTCATGTTCGGCCACCAGGGCAAGTACCTGTGGGAGGTTCTCAAGTACATGGGCATCCCCGTGGACGAGATCGACTACAACTTCCCGAAGGGTAACTTCTATCCCACAGAGAATCCCTTCGCATAAGGGTCTTTGACGGACATCTACACTTTTAGCTTGCCTTGGCCATGCGCCAAGGCAAGTCTTTATGATAAGCCAGTCATTAAAAACAAGCCCGTGCCCGAATATGACAAGCAGCCCTCTGACGCCCTGCTCCAGCAGGTAAAGCGCAAGATTCATGGGCAAAACGGTCAGTAATTAGAAAATATTGTGTACCTTTGCGGGCACAATGAAGCAATATACCGATTTATTTATCGACTTCGACGACACGCTGTACGACACGCATGGCAATGCCGTGATAGCGTTGCGCGAGTTGTTCGAGACGTTGCAGCTGGGGCAGTACTTCGCTGACCCGCAGCTGTTTTATGATGAATACTGGCGGACGAACATCGACCTGTGGACGCGCTATTCCAAGGGCGAAATCACGCGCGACTACCTCATCGTGGAGCGCTTCCGCCGTCCGCTGAGCTTTGGCCGGGGGCTGGAGCCGACGGAGGCGTACTGCCTGCAGGCCAGCGACGTATTCCTGGACTTCTGCTCGTCGAAGCCCGGACTGGTGGACGGTGCGCGCGAGCTGATGGACTACCTGCGGCAGAAGGGCTATAGGATGCATGTATGTTCGAACGGTTTCCACGAGGTGCAGTACAAGAAGCTGCGGGCCTGCGGGCTGACGGACTACTTCGATACCGTCATCCTGAGCGAGGACGCCGGCGCCAACAAGCCGTCGCCGCTGTTCTTCGACTACGCCATGAAGCGGTCGGAGGCTAAGAAGGACACGACGCTGATGATAGGCGACAACTTCCAGACCGACATCCTGGGCGCCAAGCGCTATGGTCTGGACACGGCTTACTTCAACCGCTATCCCGACTATCCCGCCGAGGAGCCCGTCACCTACGAGGTGGCCCGCCTGCAGCAACTGATGACCATTTTGTAATATCCCGAATATGCAACAACTATTAGAACTCTATCAGCAGTGGAGTGGGGCGGACCCCCACAGCGTGGAGAAGCTGCCCGGTGCCGGCAGCAACCGCGAGTACTATCGCCTGTCGGATGCCGAGGGACATGCCGTGGTGGGCTGTATCGGCACCAGCCGCGACGAGAACCACGCCTTCGTCTACCTGGCGCAGCACTTCACCAAGCGCCAGCTGCCCGTGCCCAAGATACTGGCCGTCAGCGACGACATGCTACGCTACCTGCAGACCGACCTGGGCTCGGTGTCGCTCTTTGACGCCATCCGCGGCGGTCGCGAGGCTGGCGGACGCTATACGCTGGCCGAGCAGGAACTGCTGAAGCGTACCATCCGCGAACTGCCGAACATCCAGTTGCGCGGAGCCCGCGGGCTGGACTTCAGCCACTGCTACCCCCAGCCGGCCTTCGACAGGGACTCGGTGCTCTTCGACCTGAACTACTTCAAGTACTGTTTCCTGAAGGCCACCGAGCTGGACTTCCACGAACTGAAGCTCGAGGCCGACTTCCGCCTGCTGGCCAAGGACCTGACGGCAGCCGACGACACGCAGTGCTTCCTCTATCGTGACTTCCAGGCCCGCAACGTCATGCTGGTGCCCTCCGCCCATCAGGCGTCACCCAACGCCCTGCAGCCCTACTTCATCGACTTCCAGGGCGGGCGCCGCGGCCCGTACTACTACGACCTGGCCTCGTTCCTCTGGCAGGCGTCGGCCAAATATCCCCACAAGTTGCGCCGCGAGCTGGTCTACGAATACTACAACGCGCTGAAGCACTATACCGAGGTGCCCACGCCCCACCGTTTCGTGGAGCGCCTCAGCCTCTTCGTGCTCTTCCGTCAGCTGCAGGTGCTGGGAGCCTACGGTTTCCGCGGCTACTTCGAGCGCAAGCAGCACTTCATCCAGAGCATACCGCCCGCCATGCAGAACCTGAGCGAGCTGCTGCAGGAGCGCAACTTCCCCTATCCCTACCTGACGGACCTGCTGCGCCGGCTGACCGAGCTGCCCCAGTTCCGGCAGATTCAGGCCACGGCGTCGCGTGCCGACGGCTACAAGACCACGGACAACAACCCCTACAAGCCCCATCCGCAGGACGGCCCCGCCACCTTCTCCAAGTACGACGCCCAGGGCCCGCTGGTGGTCAAGGTGTTCAGCTTCTCCTTCCGCAAGGGCATTCCCGAGGACGAGAGCGGCAACGGCGGCGGCTACGTCTTCGACTGCCGCTCGACGCACAACCCCGGCCGCTACGAGCCCTACAAGCAGCTGACGGGCCTGGACGAGCCGGTCATCCGCTTCCTGGAGGACGACGGCGAGATACTGACCTTCCTCGACTCCGTCTACAAGCTGGCCGATGCCCACGTGCGCCGCTACATGCAGCGCGGCTTCACCAGCCTCATGTTCTCCTTCGGCTGTACCGGCGGCCAGCACCGCTCCGTCTACAGCGCGCAGCACCTGGCCGAGCACCTTCACCGGAAGTTCGGCGTCGAGGTGCGCATCTGCCACCGCGAGCAGGCCATCACCCAGACCCTGCCCGCCGTGCCGACCGCCGGCTGAGCGTGACCCTCAAGCGAAACTGAAAAGAGTTACTTTTTCGGCGGGCGAAGATAGCAAAAGGATGCTTCTTCGCCCGCTTTTCGTAAGTTTAACGGGGGAAATGAGCAATAATTGAAAGAAAATGCTTACCTTTGCGCCGTAAAAATCACTAAACGACAAAAGATATGGCCAAAGAAGACATCGTAAAAGCATGGCTCGACCACGTACATGAGGACATCAGCGCTGCCGAGTGCCTCTTTCTGGGCGGGCACTGGCTCTACGTCGCATTCCTCTGCCACCAAGCCATCGAGAAAGCCCTCAAAGCCTACTACTCTGCCACTCACGACGACGATCCGCGCTACACCCACAGCCACGCGAAGCTGTTGGAGGATTGCGGGTTGGTGGACGAAATCTCACCCGAGCACTTGAGGTTCCTGAACCTTATGGTGCCCATGTATATCAAGGCCCGCTACCCTGAGCAGAAGGTCGCCGCCGCCCGGACACTTAACAAGGAAGCCTGCGAACACATCATTAAGACAACCAAAGAACTGACGCAATGGATAGAAGAACGCTTACCCGAGACGAGGCCCTCGACGCCGTGCGACGCTACAAGCAGGTCATAACGCCCCGCTACCGCGCCGTGCCGAAGGTCATTATGTACGGCTCCTACGCCAAGGGGTACGCCAACCCCGACAGCGACATCGACG
>CACXAG010000011.1 GCA_902765585.1 uncultured Prevotellaceae bacterium | reverse complement strand
GACGAAATCCCCAGCGAACTGTTCCGCGACTGCTCCAGCCTGCACAGCGTCTCGCTGCCCTCCACCGCCAAGAAGATCGGTTCCAAGGCCTTCCAGGGCTGCATCGCCCTGCACAGCATCGACCTGCCCTCCGCCCTGCTCAGCATCGGCGACGATGCCTTCGAGAGGTGCAGTTCGTTGACCACCGTGAAGCTCCCCGTAGCAGTCACCAGCATCGGCAGCGACGCCTTCTACGAGTGCACCTCGCTGGCTCACGTAGAGCTGTCGGCAGCCCTGAAGAAGATTGGCGGCTCGGCCTTCCAGAAGTGCCCAATGCTGCGCGACATCGTTCTGCACTGCCCCACCCCGCCGTCCATCTCGAAGAGCACCTTCAAGGGTGTAGCAGCCACCTTCCACATCCCTGGCGGCAGCAAGCCCCTCTACAGCGCCGACAAGGACTGGCAGAAGCTCGCCACCAAGGAGAAGAGCACATTCTAAGTTTTTTCCAATGCCCCCCATAATGAGAGCACGCGACCCTTCCGTCACGTGCTCTCATTGTTTTCAAGAGACACAACAAAAACACAAAGAATTCAACTGACTTTTTGGAGCAAAAGTTTGGTGGTTACGAGATAATTGACTAAATTTGCAGCATAATCGGTATTAATTATGAACAATGCAGACTTTGGGGCTTCCGTCCACACCATCATTGCAGAAGACTTTACGTCTGAAGAAGGGCCCGATTAAGCGAGAACAGAACAAACATGTTTGTTTAGCCGAGCGTAGGGAACGTGCAACGGAGTTGGACAATTCATTAGCGGGCGGTTGGTTTATCAACGATTTTCACCGCAAGAACAGCATGGCTGCGCAGCGGGAGGTGCAACAAATGTCATTGCATCCCTGCTCGCGGGAGCAGAAACTGGCTCAGATAGCCAGAATCCGTCAGCACTCAGCGACTACCAAAGAGAGTGCCACATTCCTCACATCTACCTCAGCAACATGAATGACAAATTCAAATCATATAATAATGGATAAATTCAATTCATCAGACAAACTCATCTTTGTTAATATCAACAAATCTTTCGAGGCGATGAAAAGTAATGATACTTCTAGTCCTCACTACCGCGAAAACTTAAAAGAATGTACGGTTAAGTATTGGGCTGTCAAAGATGAAAAGGCTTTTGCAGCAACTCATATCCTTGGTTGCTATCAAGGTAAGGTAATTGAGGTCGTTAAAATAACCAACGTTAGATCAGCCAGTACAGATGAATACCCTGGAAGAAAAGTATTCGAAGGTTTTGAGGAAAAAGAATCTCCTTACATTGGTTTGGATTTGCACGAAGTGTTCAACAGTTTAGTGAACTTTCATACAAAGTACTGGAATCTTTAACACTCAATCGTTATGGAAGAAATTAAACATACTTATACAATACAATGGGTAGGTCCCTTGTCATATAAAGATTATAAGGATTATCTAAAGAGTGAAGAAACAATAAATCCAGGTTTGTTTAGCATTTACTATTTTGAAGCAAGAATCGATGGAAGATATAAAAAACGTCGCTATCTTGGTATTCATAAAAAGAATGATGGTATAGACAAAAGGCTAAACAAGAGTCATGAACATTTTAGCCAGTTTATCGATGCTAAAGAATTATGTATCTGGATTGGTAGCTTTTCATGTTATGACTATCAAAAAGAAGGCAATATTGATATCGTTGAGACATTGTTTATTCAGGCATACAAAGATTTGCTGACAGAGAATGAAAAGAAGAAGAAATCACTTCCTTCTGAATCTGTATGTATCATAAACATGTGGTTTGACAAGAAGGATCATCTTAAGAAATATGCAAAGAAGACTCCAGAAATCTTTAGTGATGTACTTGTCTACTATCACGAGGAGAATATTTTATGAAAGGTAGTCTTTCAAAAATGAGATAAATAAATCATCTTGTCACAACAAGATCTGACTGTTTGAAAGATTGTATTTTTTGCGCCCATTATAAAAAAGTAAACTCAGCCTCACATAGTTTATGATACTTTAAACAAAAATAATCAGCAGTTCCCGTTATTCCTTTTGTGGCATCAAAGCGCATGATATATGACTGATAGGCTCTATGCAAAATACATGTGGTTGATTTCCACAATCTATGACGCAGGCAAGATTTCGTTTGAGGATATTGCTCGCAAATGGGACGATGCGTATATCAATGATATGCACCAGCCTTTGAAACTGCGAACTTTCCATAATCATCGAAATGCGATTATGATGCAGTTTGGGGTTGTGATTGAATGCCAAAGGGGCACTAATTTGTATTATATAGACAATCCTGATGCCTTGGAGAATGATTCTATCAACCAATGGTTGCTCGACTCCTTTGCTGTTAGCAATTTGTTGATGGATAACCGCTCTATCAGCGATAGGATTATGTTGGAGGAAGTGCCATCTGGGAGGTACTATCTCGAAATTATTACGTCTGCAATGCGAGAGAATCGCCAAATAATGATTGATTATGAGGATTTCTTTGGCAATACCATTCAAGGACTAAAGGTCAACCCTTACTTCATCAGATTGTTCAAACGTCGCTGGTATGTGATGGCGCTTGTATTGCCAGGGAAAGAGATTCACCGCTTTGGACTTGATCGTATCAAACGCGTAGTAGTCTTAGACTCCAAGTTCAGCTATCCCAAAGATTTCTCACCTCATGATTATTACACGGATTATTATGGCGTATTCCACGATGAGAAGCCTATGACTATACTATTAAAGGCCTATCGCGAGAAGCCACACTATCTGCGCTCTCTTCCTTTGCATCATAGCCAACGTGAGATAGAGTCAAATGCTGAGTATACCATCTTTGAATATAGGATAGCACCCACCTATGATTTTATTCAGGAGATTCTGAGTCATGGAAACCAGTTGGAAGTGCTATCGCCAGACACTTTCCGCCAGCAAATTAAGGCCATTATTCAAGAAATGAGCGAATTTTATGAATAATTCCTTCTGATATGCAATCATGTTGCATATTAGTGCCATATCTTTGCCCTCAAAAATGAAAGAGTTATGGCATATTCTAATGAACTTGAAAGATTGGGCGAAAGGTTCCCCAACAAGAATGTTGGTTGTGGCAATCCTGATGCGAAAATTCTGGTTGTCACACAGAAAATAGGAAACGAAGAAGTGGACTATAAATATCTTCGAAAGTTATTTAAGGAACTTCCAGAAATAACAGGAAAAGAAATAAACGTCTTGGACCTTTGCTATTATATGGTTTTCGTCGAAGACTTATTGAAAGATTCTTTCTTTGAGCATTTCCAGATAATTCTTTATACTTTTATTGACGGCAACCAACTGCATCAACATGATCCAGCGAAGATGTTTGGTATGGAGTGGGTATCAGAATGTACCGTTGAAGATGGCGGTACCCAGCGTTTGTATGTGGCGCACTCGAAGGCAGAGGGAGATAAACCTGAAAGAATGATGCTATGCACATACACATTTGATAAAGTCTCACATACTATTCTCAAAAGCAGCAAACTATTACTAAATTGGTTTCTTTTATCCCAAAAAGAAAATAAACTTCAATAAAGATTGTATTTCTAAAAGACAATTACTATATTTGCACAAAAAAGTTAGGTCTTATGGAATTCTATCAACTTTATCCATCCGAGTTTCAAGATTTATTGGGACATGATTATGGAAATGAATCATATATAGGTCAGGGGAACCCTGCTTCAAAGATTCTTATAATTGGAAAAGAGTGTTCTTGTCCAAGCGATGACTATACATTTGTAAAAAATGCATATACATGGAAAAACAAGTCTCCAGAGAATATTGAAAATTGGTTTGACGCTCGCAAATGGGATGCTTACCATCCTAGTCGCCCTTTCTATGGCCAACTGCTACTGAAAGACAATAATTCGAAGAAAAATCCCAAGCCATGGGAAAAGCTTAATAGGGGTACATCTGTAACTTGGATAGCATATCAACAATTCATTAACTTGCTGTTACCTGAAGACTTACAAGTACAACAAAGGCAACAGCTCAATTTTTGGGAGCATTGCTTTTTGACTGAATTAAGTTCTAATTGTATGCCCCAAAGTAAAAAGAATGAAACAACAAAGGTGTCTATAAAACAGCGCTTAAGCGCCAATGGAATTTTATCTCATCCTTTCTTCAAGAAATTCCCTGTTGTAATATTAGGCGTCTATCGTTATATTGACTGGTATAAAGAAATACCTATTATTCAGAATTTTGATGGTGGTGTTATGAACTATAAATATAAAGGTATAGTCGTTTCAGAAGATGAATATTCCCAATTTGACGATAAAACCAAAGAAAGTTTACCCTTGTACAGGCCAAACAATTATTTCAAGAAAGGTGAGTTTATTAATATTCATAAAAGTACTGATGGCAAGCATATCCTTTTACACACGAACCATTTCGTTGATAAATATCATCCAAGGTCAGATGAATGGATGGAAGAATTGGCCGATTTGGTTCGCCCTTATTTATAGAGCTAATCAGGTGGCTTGTGTATAATTGGAACTTGAAAAGCGACTTTCGAATGTGAAAGAATTGGCTAAATACGATCGATAGATGATGGAAAGGAGAAACTATCAAGATTTATATGATTCCCTTGAGCATTGTAAGGTAGATTCTGAAGAAGAATTTGAAATATATAAGGAAATGGTTGTCATATGTGAGGAAGGCATAAAAAACTTACTTGACGACCTTGAAGATGATGGGACACGTGGATTTATTCCCTTGGAACTCGATCAATATGCTGCACCAATGGACAACCTCTCAAGAATATATATGAAAAGGGGTGAGTATGACAAGGCATTACATCTGCTTGAACAAGTATTGCCGATGTATCGGATTCTTGAAATATACGAAAAAAAGTATGCCTATCAGAGGTGTTATGCTCTTAAAGCTATGGCGGAATGCTTAGATAAACTGGGCAGGGATAATATGGCCATCCTTTGTAAATATGAGCTGAAGCATATACAACAAGAAATTTTAAAATCAAAAGAAAAAGCTTGAATCATTGGGACGATTCTGATGATCATTTCGAAATAATTGATTAACTTTGACTTCGTCGAAAGTTCTCTTACCAAAAGGTATAGAGTGTGGCGTTCTCAGCAAGCAGAGTGTGGCGTTGCAATGCAATCTCACACTCGAAATTACTCAAATATATTTGGTGTTTTACTCGCTTAATCGTACCTTTGCAAACGCAATATGGCTGAAAGATGTCGGATGTATGAGGTCTGATGGCTGATGTGAAATAAAATTTGTAACTTTGCAAACAGAATATGAAGATATGGCAGAAGATAAAGGTCAAATACTATTATATCAGACTCCAGATGGAGAGTCGCGCATTGAGGTGAGGCTGCAAAACGAGACGGTATGGCTCAGCCTTGACCAGATGGCCGAACTGTTTCAGCGTAACAAATCGACCATCTCCAGACACATCAAGAATGTGTTTGATGAGGGAGAACTGAACAAGGAAGTGGTTGTTGCAAAATACGCAACGACCACTCAACATGGCGCAATTGAAGGCAAAACGCAGACACATGAGGTCGATTATTACAACCTCGACATGATTATTAGCGTGGGCTATCGCGTCCATTCCTATCGTGGCGTTCAGTTCCGCATGTGGGCTACACGTGTTCTGAAAGAGTATATCGTAAAAGGTTTTGCCTTGAACGATGACCTGCTGAAACGGGCTGGTGGCGGCAACTACTTTGATGAGCTGCTGGCTCGCTTTGATTACTACAATGGGGTAGGTTTTGGTCATCCGAAGTCCCAGCCTGTTTCATAGTGGTCGAATTTGATGCCATCAATACTGCCGAATTGGGCCAGGATCTGCATGATGTCATCCTGTTGTTTGGGCGTAAGCTTGTTTTCACCATGATGAAAACGATAGTAAGGACCCATGCCTTTGCTAAAGTATGAACGTACACGCTGACGAGCATCCACCTTATGGAATTTGGATACATGGTCATATAGATGGCTGAATCCCCAAGCCTTCCTTACCAGCTTTTTCTCGCAGTAGCAAGGGCATTCGTCCTTCTGCCAGGCAGTAGGATACACAGACAAGCCAGTGAATCGGTCCTGCTGGTTGGACAACACATTGGCCAAATAGTGCATACAGGTGTCCTTACGCTTGCACGCATCGTTGAAACAGCGGGCATAGCCCCAAGGAATGTTTTCCGCTTTTAATTCTTTGTTTTCCATATCTATTATCTCTTAACTATTATCTCTTAACTATTATCTATTTTCTCTAAAATATCTCCATCTCTCACATAATTGTTGGAATCGCCTTTGTACAAAGGGGTTTGAGCATGTGAGGGATGAAAATAATCCCTCACATATCTCTCACTCATCTCTCACGTCACCCTCATGCTGCCTTCAGGGGAACGACCTCGTAATAAGCCACGTGGGAATGATCCTTGTGCTTGAAACCAAGGGCCGAGATGGTCTTTCCAAGCCTGACCTTATTGCCAACGGTGTTCTGTAGTGTCGGATAGTCCTTTTGCATGAGGCTAATGATCTCGCCACAGTTCATGGTCTTCGCCACCTCGCCCTCATGAGGCTGACGGAAGCACGCCACAAACATCTCGCCCAAGTCCTTCTTCTCCATGAAGTCCTGATTCAGTTGCTGAATGCGGGCTACCTCGTCGTTGTTGAACCAGTAGGGCGCTTTCTGCTTCATCAGTTCGAATGTCACCTGCGCATACAGCTGACCATAGTCAATGTCGCCCGTGTTGTCAATCATCTGTCCGTCAGGAATCTGGATGCAGATGTAGCGACGCGAGCCTGTGGCATCCTTCAGCGGATGACGGTTGTTGGTGGTTGCCACAAACGAGGCAAATCGCGTGCGGTCCTCCTGGGCACGTCCGAAGATGGGACGTCCGTTCACCTTGCTGACACTCAGCGTCTGCTTCAGCGACGACTGCTGAGAGGGACGGATGGCATCGAGCTCATCCAGGTTGACCAGCAGATTGTTCGTCAGCGCCATCTCCTTGTCGAATTTGTTCGACAGGTTCAGGTGGTCCAGATAGTACTCGCGCAGATGCTGAGGCAACAAACGGCGCACGAAGGTCGTCTTGCCACAGCCCTGACTGCCAATCAGCGTTGGTACACACTCGTTGCCGTGTAGCATGTCCAGCTGCATCCAATGGGCTACCGCCGAGCGCAGCCAGATGGTCAAGTAGTTCAGCTGCTCAGACGTGATGCCAGGAATGCGTCCGAAGATGCGGGCAATGTGGTTCTGTCCGTCCCATTGGGGCAGACTGTTTAGAAATTTCTGAACGGGATTGTGTTCAGGAACCTCCTCCGACTGCACATACTCCGTAATCTCCGCTTTCGGACTGCCCTTTTCGAGCACTTGTTCACGCTTGGCACGAATCACGATGCTGTTCAGGGCCGCCTGTGTCAACGGCCTGTAAATCAATTCAGCCTCATCAGAGGCGCCAGAGGAATTTGCCCCAGTTTCCTTGGGCAGGATTGCAAACTCTACCTTTCCGTTCAGAACATTCCTGCGGAAGCGGTAGCTCTCGTTGAGGAACAGCTCGATGACGAGTGTTGCCTCTTGTGAATCAGCGAGTGCCTCACCATTAGTAGTCATGTCTTTTTCCATAAATAATGTTTTTCTATCAGATTATTCAGTTTCCTTGTTTCCTTCTCCTTAAGTTGTTATGAATGTGTTTTTCAGATGTGTTTTTCAATGGTGCAAAGGTACAAATTTTATTTTAGTCCTGCAAGTCTTGTCCCCAATAATTTCTATTTTATTTCAATTGTTAAATTCCAGTATATCTTTAGCGGCTCCGACTTGTGGAGGGAGACGGGAGAGATGATAGGAGAGATAAGGGAGGGATGACGGGAGAGATGAAAAACGCCAGAATCCCTTTGTACAAAGGGCTCAGAGCCATCCGATGTGAGAGATGGACCTGATTTCGTTAATACCCCTTCGTTATCTGTCAATAAGGCACGTTTAATCCGCAATAATGCAGCCTTATTTGCTTGAAATATTCCCAGGCTGGGAATTATTTATTCCCAGGGTGGGAACAAAACATTCCCAGCATGGGAAAAATATTCGTGACTAGCAGAAAAGATTGTTTTTCGAAAGAAAATCCGATTACTCCGAAAGAAAAAACAAATTAATTTGGCTTTTCGTTCAATTATTCGTACCTTTGCCCAACCTTAAAGGGCAAAAAAGTAAAAAGATAAAAAAGTAAGAAGGCAAAAAACAACTTCCATTATGGCAATATATCCGAAAATGATTATGGAGGCGCTGGCGACGGTGACGTATGCCGGCACGAAGAAGAACCTGGTAGAAAGTGGGATGGTGGCAGACCAGCCCGCCATCGCACAACGCGAGGACGGCAGCTGGAAGGTGACCGTGGTGCTGGAATTCCCGCGCGACACGGACCCGTTCCTGAAGTCGACGGTGAAAGCCGCCGAAGCCGCCATCAAGTACCACTGCGCCAAAGCGCTCGACGGCATGGCCGTTGAGGTGGAGATACAGACCGAATACAAGTCGAAGCCGCGCCCAGAGGTGGGCAAGATGCTGCCGCAGGTGAAGAACATCATCGCCGTGAGCAGCGGCAAGGGCGGCGTAGGCAAGAGCACCGTCTCGGCAAACCTCGCCATCGCACTGGCACGCCTGGGCTACAAGGTAGGACTGCTGGACTGCGACATCTTCGGACCGTCGATGCCGAAGATGTTCCACGTAGAGGACAAGCGCCCCAATGCCGTGCGTGTGGACGGACGCGACCTCATCAATCCCATCGAGGCCTACGGCGTCAAAATGCTGTCGATAGGTTTCTTCGTGTCGCCCGACACAGCGACGCTCTGGCGCGGCGGCATGGCCACGAACGCCCTGAAGCAGCTCATAGCCGATGCCGACTGGGGCGAACTGGACTACTTCATCCTGGACACGCCGCCAGGCACGAGCGACATTCACCTGACGCTGCTGCAGACGCTGGCCATTACCGGTGCCGTCATCGTCAGCACACCCCAGCAGGTGGCACTGGCCGACGCCCGCAAGGGTATCGACATGTATCGCAACGAGAAGGTGAACGTGCCCATTTTAGGACTGGTGGAGAACATGGCGTGGTTTACGCCTGCCGAACTGCCGGAGAACAAGTACTACATCTTCGGCAAGGAGGGCTGCAAGCAGTTGGCAGCCGAGATGAACGTGCCCCTGCTGGCACAGATTCCGCTGGTGCAGAGCATCTGCGAGAGCGGCGACAGCGGCGAACCAGCCGCCATGAGCAGCGACACGGCCACGGGACTGGCATTCATCAACCTGGCACAAGCCGTGGTGACCGTCGTCAACCGCCGCAATGCCGAACTGCCCCAGACGAAAATCGTGGGCGTGAAATAAAAAACAGCTTATTTGATGACGAGCGACATGCCTGGGCGCAAGCCCTCATGCTGCTCTACGGGACGGGCCTTCACTTCGAAGGTCCGTTCTGATAGCTGGCCCACATAGCAGACTTTCATCACGATGTCCTGATGGAAGGCAGGAACGAAGGCCGTGAAGGTCTTGCCGACCTCTATGCCGTCGAGCTGGTCGTCAGGCACGAGGAACGTACCCCACAGGTCCTGCATCCTGGCAATCGTCATGACGGGAGAACCCATATCCACCTGTTCGCCAACCTTGGAATAGACGTTGCTAACCTCGCCCTCCATTCGGGCTGTCTGCACCGTCTCATGATTGATGTTGCCAAACTCCTGACGCTTGGCAGCCTCGTACTGGGCCTCCATAGCCTTGTAGTTGGCATAGGCATCATCACGCGTTGTGGTACTGACGACACCCTCGTCGAATAGACGCTGGAAACGCTGGTATGACTTTTCGGCGAGTTCCAGACCGACCTTGGCCTGCTGCAACACGCTGTCGGCACCAGGAACCAGTTGTCCATGGGCAGGCGACTCAGGAGCGTCGATGATGATCAGCGTGTCGCCGACTTTCACGTAGTCGCCTTCGCTGACACGAATTTCCAAGATGCGCCCAGGAACCTGACCCATCACATGATACTCGCTGACTTCGACCTGTCCGTGAATCCCTTCCGGTTCTTGTGAAACAGGATAAAAGGCGACGACGATCACAACAACCAAAACCACTGCAAAGCCTAAAACGGCAAGCAGGATGTTGTTATGTCGTTTTCGTGCGCCCATAAGAAAGTCTCTTCTCGGATGACGGTCCGCTTACTTTTCGAAGTTGAAATTGCGCGAACCGATGGCCTGACCGTCGCAGAAGATGCTGACATTATACTGTCCGCCGCCCAGATACTCGTTGACCGTCCAATAGAGGGTCAGCGGCGTTTCCTCGCCAGTGTACTCGATGGCTTTCTTCATCGACCATGCCAGCTGTTTGCCGGAATACTCAAAGGTGCCGCCGCCGTTGAGCACCTCACCCTCAGGCGTGGTAACACGTATATAGACATTGCGCGAACCGTTCGTAGCAGTCACATTCTTGGTGATGACAAACGACACGTCCAGCGTCTTGGCATCCTTCATGTGCTTGGCTGCCTTGCCGTTCTTCTTCAGAGGTGTCAGGCGGATATTGGTAGCGTCCAGCTGCGACGCGATGGCGACTTTTTCAGAGAGGGTAGCGCGCTGCGTCTCCAGCTGCTGGTTCTGCTGGTTGCTCTCTGCCAGCTCCGAGCGCACGCGGTCGTTCTCGTCCATCAGGTTCTGGTTCAGCCGGTTCAGTGAGTCTATCTGGATGACATACGAGCGCAGGACGGCACGCACCGTTGCCAGTTCCTTCTTCAGGCGGGTAATCTCAGCCACGTCCTTGGCGTGCGTATTCTTCAGCTCCTCGAGCAGTTTCTGTGTACGTTCCTGTTCCTCGGTCAGCTGGGCGATGATGGAGTCGTTCTTGATATAGGTCTTCATCTCGTCGTACTGGAGTGCAAAATCCTGGTACTCCTTTTCCATTTCCTGCTTGTCGAGGGCTGCCAGTTCCTCCATGTCCTTGTTGGCCTGTTTCTCCTGCATCAAGCTATAGGCCAGCCAGCCCATGCCAGCCAGCAACAACACGATAATAGCTGCTAATACTTTCTTATTCATACCATTTTATCAAAAAAAACAGCTGCAAAATTACTTTTTTTCTACGAAATAGCAAAGAAATGTTGGCAGTTTTGAATTTATTTACTATATTTGCATCAATATTAACGCAAAAAACCTAAGGCAATGAACAAGCACGGCTTCCTCTACCGGGTCTACGACCTCTATTATGACGGTTTCCGCCACATGACGTTAGGCAAGACGCTGTGGGCTGTTATCATCGTCAAGCTGGTCGTCATCTTCCTCGTGCTGAAGCTGTTTTTCTTCCCCAACTTCATCAAGGAGCACGCCCAGGAGGGCCAAGAGGCAGAGTTCGTGGCGAATCAAACGTTAAACAATAAATAATATGACTACAGACCTATTTCTTAACATTGACACCAGTGCGATAGACTGGGCAAGGGCACAATTTGCGCTCACCGCCATCTACCACTGGCTATTCGTGCCGCTGACACTCGGACTGGCCGTGATTATGGGCATTGCCGAGACCTGTTGGTATCGTACCCGCAACACGTTCTGGAGAGACACAGCACAATTCTGGCAAAAGCTCTTCGGCATCAACTTCGCCATGGGCGTGGCAACGGGTATCATCCTGGAATTTGAGTTCGGCACCAACTGGTCGAACTACTCTTGGTTCGTAGGCGACATCTTTGGTGCGCCATTAGCCGTTGAGGGCATTCTGGCCTTCTTCATGGAGAGCACCTTCGTCGCCGTCATGTTCTTCGGCTGGAAGAAGGTGTCGCCGGGCTTCCACCTGGCTTCCACATGGCTGACGGGACTGGGCGCCACCATCTCGGCATGGTGGATTCTGGTTGCTAACGCCTGGATGCAGTATCCTGTGGGCTGCGAGTTCAACCCCGACACGATGCGCAACGAGATGGTCAGCTTCCTCGACGTCGCCCTCTCGCCCTTTGCCATCGACAAGTTCTGCCACACCGTCATCTCGGCCTGGATTATCGGCGCTATCTTCGTCGTAGCTGTCTCCTGCTGGTATCTGATGCAGAAACGTGAGACGAAACTCGCCGTCGAGAGCATCAAGATTGCCGTCATCGTAGGTCTTGTGGCTTCTGTCGGCGCTGCTGCTACTGGTCACAAGTCGGCACAGAGCGTCGCCGAGGTGCAGCCTATGAAGTTAGCAGCTATGGAAGCACTCTACAACGGTGGCACGGACGTGGGCCTGTCGGCTATTGCTTGGGTGTCGCCCTTCGACCAGATGGACTACCTGTATCGCGAGTCGGCACCGCTGAAGGTGGAAGTGCCCTACGCTCTGTCGTTTATGGCAACCAACGACTTCCACGGCTACGTGCCCGGCATTAACGACATCCTGAACGGCTATACGAAGTCCGATGGTACCCGCGAGCCTTCCGTAGACGAGAAGATAGCCCGCGGCAAGCAGGCCATCGCGGCACTTGCGGCTTATCGCAAGGCGAAGAAGGAAGGCGCCAGCGAAGCTCAACTCAGTTCTTACCGCTCCACGCTCACCGACAACATGCAGTACTTCGGCTACGGCTACGTGAAAGACAAGAACGACGTCGTACCGCCTATCGCCGTCAACTTCTGGGCCTTCCGCATCATGGTGGGTTTGGGATGCCTGTTCATCCTCTACTTCGCCGTACTGCTGCTGGTAGCTTTCCGCATTCCTTGGCTGTCGGCCATCACGCGCCGTCTGCTCGCCATAGTCTGTCTGCTGCCTGAGACGGAAGCCGACGACCGCTGCAACATCACCACGCTGCCCAAATGGCACTACTGGGTTCCCATCATCCTGCTGCCGCTGGCCTATATCGCCTCAGAGAGCGGCTGGCTGGTAGCTGAGTTCGGACGCCAGCCCTGGACCATTCAGGACATGCTGCCGACATGGGTGGCTGTCAGCGACATCGGCAGCGCTGCCGTCGCCCTGACGTTCATCCTGTTCCTCATCCTCTTCACCACCATGCTCGCCGTGGAAATCAGCATCCTGCTGAAACAGATCAAGAAGGGCCCGGAATATAGTTCATAATTCATAGTTCATAATTTAGAGTTCATAGTTATGATAACATATAGTTTCTTACAGCACTACTGGTGCTTCATCGTATCACTCCTGGGAGCACTGCTGGTATTCCTGCTGTTTGTGCAGGGTGCTAACTCGATGGTCCGCTCTTTAGGCTACAACGAGGAGGGACGCCGCCTCATCATCAACTCCACAGGGCGCAAGTGGGAGTTTACCTTCACTACGCTCGTCACCTTTGGCGGAGCCTTCTTCGCCTCGTTCCCACTGTTCTACAGCACCTCGTTCGGCGGCGCCTACTGGCTGTGGATGATTATCCTCTTCACCTTCGTCGTGCAGGCCGTCAGCTATGAGTTCCAAAACAAGCTCGGCAACTTCCTCGGTCCGAAGACGTTCCAGATGTGTCTGGTCATCAACGGTCTCTTGGGACCGCTGCTCTTAGGCGGTGCCGTGGCCACGTTCTTCGAGGGCAGCAACTTCGTCGTCTTCAAGGAAAGCATGATAGACAACCTGGCCTTCTCGCCCGTCATCTCGCGCTGGGGCAACGCCTCGCACGGTCTCGATGCCCTGCTCAACCCGTGGGTGCTCATCTTCGGCCTGGCCGTCATGTTCCTGGCTCGCGTGTTAGGCATCCTCTATATTATCAATAATGTGGACGACAAGGACATACGCAGTCGCGCCAACAGCCGTCTCCTTGGTGCTGCCGTGCCTTTCGTGCTGCTCTTCGTAGCTTATCTGGTACACCTGCTGCTGAAGGACGGCTACGCCTACGACGATGCCGGCGTCATCAGCATCGTGCCCTATAAGTACCTCGACAACTTCCTCACGCTGTGGCCTCTCACCATCCTCTTACTCGTGGGTGTCGTGCTGGTGCTCTTCGCCATCGGCAAGACCTTTGTCAGCAAAGACTATGTGAGCGGCATCTGGCCTGCGGGCATTGGCGTGGTATTGGTTGTGCTGCCCCTGCTGCTGATGTCGGCATGGAACGGCACCGCCTACTATCCCTCCACCGCCAACCTGCAGTCGTCGCTGACCATCGTCAACTCGTGCAGCAGCGAGTTCACGCTGCGCACCATGTTCTACGTCAGTTTCCTGGTTCCCTTCGTACTGGCGTATATCGTCTACGCTTGGCGAGCCATCGACAAGAAGAAACTGACCAAGGAGGATATTGCCGACGACCATGCGTACTAAACTCCTTTTCTGCTGCGCACTCATCGCCATGACGGTGAGTGCGCAGCAACGCGAAAAATACGAGTTCAGCCGTAACCTACCCGTCTACGCCGACTCACTCATCAAGGACTTGACATACCCGCTGGCGTGGGGTCATAGCGACATCCAGGACTTCAACGAATGGAAGCGCGTAGCCCGCCAGAAAGTATTCGACTGCATGCTGCCTGCGCCTCCGTCGCCAGACGAAGGCTATACGGTTCGCGTACTCTTCGAGGAACAGCGCGACGGCTACAAGGCGCGCAAACTGGAAATCAGGCTCTCGCGCTACTATACGGTGCCTGCCTATATCCTCATCCCTGACGGCAAGGGTCCCTTTCCCGCCGTCAACGCCCTGCACGACCACGGTGCACACCTCTTCATCGGCAAGGAGAAAATGATACGTCCACTGGCCTGCGAGGACTCGACGGTCATCAAGGATGCTGAGGAATGGCTGGCAGGCTACCAGGGACAGTTCTTTGGCGACTACTTGGCCAAGAACGGCTTCGTCGTGCTCTCCACCGATGCTCCGATGTGGGGTGAGCGCGGCCAGCAGGAAGGCGCCCGGCGCGACCGCTACGACATGATTGCCGGCAACATGATGATGTACGGCATCGACCTCTCGGCCTATATGACCTACGACGACATCGCTGCCACGGAATGGCTCAGCCGGCAGCCATACGTCGACGCACGGCGCATTGGATGCACGGGCTGGTCGATGGGAGCCTATCGCGCCTGGATGCTGGCAGCACTCTCAGACCATATTCGCGCTGCCGTTCCTATTTGTTGGATGGTCACGACCGACGAGCAGATGTCGTTCAAGTACAAACGTACAGAGAACGGCGGCTTCGCCAACTGCTTCCCAGGCCTGCGCCGCTGGCTGGACTATCCGCATGTCGCCAGCCTCGCCTGTCCCAACGCCATGCTCTTCATCAACGGCGCCCAGGACAAGCTATTCCCAGTAGCTGGCGTCGAAAAAGCCTTCGCCACCATGCACGACGTCTGGCGCAGTCAGGGTGCCGACGAGCGCTTGGTCACTGAGATATGGGACATGCCCCACAGTTGTCCCCGCGAAGCCCAGCGCCGCGCTTTGGAGTTCTTCCGAAAACACCTGTAAGCTTTCGCAAGAAGGTACTTGCGTTCGATTTGCACTACCTTTTTGCTTCGCAAGAAGGTACTTTCGCTCGGAAAAGCAAAAGAAAAAAGTGTTTTCCTTTTGCTTTTCGCTCGCTTATTCGTACCTTTGCAAATTGTTATGATTGTATGTATTGCAGAGAAGCCCAGTGTGGCAAGGGATATTGCGCGCATTATCGGCGCAACGACGAGCCACGACGGCTATATGGAAGGAAACGGTTTTCAGGTGACGTGGACGTTCGGACACCTGTGTACGCTGAAGGAACCTCACGACTACACACCGATGTGGAAGTCGTGGAGCCTGACGTCGTTGCCCATGATACCAGAGCGCTTCGGTATCAAACTCATTGACGACAACGGCATCAAAAAGCAGTTTTCCATCATCGAGCGACTGATGCAGCAGGCCGAGCGTATCGTCAACTGTGGTGACGCCGGTCAAGAAGGTGAACTCATCCAGCGGTGGGTGATGCAGAAGGCACAGGCGAAGTGTCCTGTGAGTCGTCTGTGGATATCGTCGATGACCGACGAAGCCATCCGCGAAGGGTTCCAGAACCTGAAAGACCAGCAGGACTACCAGCCACTATACATGGCAGGCCTCAGTCGTGCCATTGGCGACTGGCTGCTGGGCATGAATGCCACGCGCCTCTATACGCTGAAATACGGACAGAACCGCCAAGTGCTGTCGATAGGCCGTGTGCAGACGCCGACGCTGGCACTCATCGTGAACCGTCAGAAGGAAATTGATAACTTCAAGCCCGAGCCCTACTGGGTATTGGCGACAGTCTACCGCGACACGACATTCACTGCCACTAAAGGGAAATTTACGTCGAAGGAGGAGGGCGAACAAGCCTTCCAGACCATCGAGGGTAAGCCGTTCACAGTCACCAAGGTGGAGAAAAAAGAAGGCAAGGAACAGCCGCCGCAGCTCTACGACCTGACGAGCCTGCAAGTGGACTGTAACCGCAAGTTCGGTTTTTCTGCCGAAATGACGCTGAACCTCATCCAGGCCCTCTATGAGAAGAAGTACACCACCTATCCACGTGTAGATACCCAGTATCTGTCGGACGACATCTACCCCAAATGTCCGCAGACCATGAACGGCCTCTACCAGACCAAGTTTGGCGGTGTGGCTCCCTATGCAGCACTCATCAAGCCTATCGGCGGCAAACCGCTGAAGAAGTCGAAGCGCGTCTTCGACACGTCGAAGGTCACCGACCACCACGCCATCATCCCCACAGGCGTCATCCCCCAGAACTTGAGCGATGCTGAGCGCAAGGTGTTCGACCTCGTGGCACGCAGGTTCATCGGCGTATTCCTGCCTGACTGTAAGTTCTCGACGACGACCGTCCTGGGCGAAGTCCGGTCTGCTGCGACTGAGTCGCAGCCTACGGAAAATGCCATTGAATTCAAAGCGACGGGCAAGGAGATATTGGACCCAGGTTGGCGCGTGGTCAGAGAAGAAAAGAAAGAGAAAGAGGAAGAGGACGAGGAACGCACGCTGCCGACCTTCGTGAAAGGCGAGAGCGGCGAGCATAGGCCCACGCTGACGGAGAAGATGACCACGCCACCACCTTATTATAATGAGGCCTCGCTGTTGCGCGCCATGGAGACGGCGGGCAAGTTCGTCGAGGACGAGACGTTGCGCGCTGCCATGAAGGAGAACGGCATCGGACGTCCGTCAAGCCGTGCCAGCATCATCGAGACATTGTTTAAGCGCCACTACATCCGCCGTGAAAAGAAGCGCCTCGTCGCCACGCCCACAGGCATCGAACTCATCGACCTCATCCGCGAAGAGCTGCTGAAGAGTTGCGAACTGACGGGAATCTGGGAAAAGAAATTGCGCGACATCGAACACCAGAAGTACGATGCCCAGCAGTTTATCCAGGAGTTGAAGGCACAGGTCACCGACATCGTCCGCGACGTAATGAGTGACCCCACCAACCGCCGCATCACCGTCGCACCACCAGAGCCAGTGAAAGGCAAAAAGGAGAAAAAGGAGAAGAAGTAAAAAGGTAAAAAAGTAAAAAGGTGAAAGGGCTTAAAGACAATAAAAAAGCCCTTTCAGCGTTATGATTATCGTATGCGCAAGTATTTGTCATTATTAGCTACAAGCCTTGTTGCCGTACTCCTGTGTGGGTGCGGTGCTGACCAGGCTGTGAAGAAAGGTGACAAGTTCTATGCCCTGGGCGAATACTTCGATGCCGCCACACAATACAGGAAAGCCTATTCGCAGACGCCGCCCAAGGAGCGGGCACTGCGTGGACAGCGAGCACTGAAGATGGCTGAGTGCTATCGACGCATCAACTACACGCAAAAGGCCATTGCTGCCTACAACAACGCCGTCCGCTACAAGCAGCACGACTCGCTGACATACCTGTATCTGGGCCAGCAACTGATGAAGAACGGCAGCTACAAGGAAGCCGCCAAGGCTTTCCAGACGTTCCTGGACTCTACAGACATATCACATTCCCCGCAGCTCGCAACCCTGGCCACCCTGGCCAAGACGGGGTTGCGCTCTGCCCAGCAGGCTCCGCAATGGAAGAAGGACGGTTCGGACTATACGGTGAAGCGCGAAAACCTCTTCAACTCGCGACGTGCCGACTACTCACCGATGTTGGCGGGCGAGGAATTCGACCAGCTCTACTTCACGTCTACGCGCAACCAGGCCAAAGGTGATGAGCTGAGCGGCATCACCGGCACGAAGAATGCCGATATCTTCATGTCGCAAAAGGACGACAAAGGCAAGTGGCAACGCCCCGACGTCATCGACTCAGAACTGAACACCGACTTCGACGAGGGCGCCTGTTCGTTCTCGCCCGACGGACGAACGATGTACCTGACACAATGCAAGACGGACCCCAGCTATCCGCGCTATGCCACCATCGTCACCAGCAACCGCTCGGATGCGGCATGGAGCAAGGCCCAGGACGTGCAGCTCTCACGTGACACCCTGTCGGCATTTGCCCATCCGGCCGTATCGCCTGACGGCCAATGGCTCTACTTCACCAGCAACATGCCCGGCGGCCAGGGCGGCTACGACATCTGGCGCGCCCCACTGACTACCAGCGGCATTGGTGCCGTTGAGAACCTCGGTTCGCCCATCAACACGCCTGGCGACGAGATGTTTCCGACATTCCGTCCCAATGGCGACCTCTACTTTTCCAGCAACGGTCACGAGGGTCTGGGTGGACTGGATGTGTTTTGGGTTGCTCCCGACGCCCCCAAAAACATCCATCACCCAGGCTATCCCCTGAACTCACAGGGCGATGACTTCGGCATGACCTTTGAGGGACTGCTCAACAAGGGGTACTTCTCGAGCAACCGCGGCGACGGCAAAGGCTGGGATCACATCTATTCGTTCTTCAACCCGGAAATTGTCCAGACCGTCAAGGGCTGGGTGTACGAACAGGACGGCTACGAGCTGCCTGCCGCACTGGTCTACATGGTTGGCAACGACGGTACGAACCTGAAGCTGAGCGTCAAGGGCGACGGCTCGTTTACCCAGGAAATCAAGCCTGGTGTCGACTATGTCTTCCTCGGCACGTGCAATGGTTTCCTGAACCACCAGGAGCAACTGCGTGTAGAGCCGGTCAAGGAGTCGGAAGAGTATGTGCTACAGTTCCCGCTGGCCTCGATAACAGCTCCCGTACTCATCGACAACATCTTCTACGACTTCGACAAGGCTACATTGCGCCCAGAATCTACCGAGGCGTTGGACAAACTGGTGGAACTGCTGAACGAGAATCCCAATGTCACCATTGAACTGAGTGCCCATACCGACTACCGAGGTTCGGCAGAATACAACAAGCGCCTGTCGCAGCGACGCGCCGAATCAGTCGTCAACTATCTGACGGAGCACGGCATTGAAAAAGAACGTCTGAGTCCCGTGGGTTACGGCAAGGAGAAGCCCAAGACCATCCGCCGCAAGCTGACGGAGAAATACCCCTTCCTGAAAGAAAACGACGTCCTGACGGAAGAGTACATCAGGACGCTTGACGACGACCAGCAAGAGCAGTGCAACCAGCTGAATCGCCGCACGGAGTTTATAGTGCTTAGAACGACTTACGGACTGTTTCCGAAGAAATAACCTCGCCGGCTCCCACGAACAGGAGACCAAAGAGGACGGAGAACACCATCAGCAGATTGATGCTGAACGGCTGCACAGCCATTGTGCGCAGCATCACCTCGAAGTGCACTGCCAACAGTTCCCAACCACGGAAAGCGATGAACAGCACCACAAAGGTGGCGATGCAGAACGGTGTCCACAAACGTGCAAGCCAACTCTTCTGCGCCGGCAAACGGCGCATGACACGCTCCGTAAACCCATTGTCGGCAAGAGGCTCAGAGGTCATCTCGCTGAAAAACTGCTGTAACAAACGCTCGTTATCTTCCATATCCATTCTGTCTTAAAAAGTTTGCCATTTTTTCCTTCCCTCGCGACAGGTGCGACTTCACCGTACCTTCTTTCATGCCCGTTATCTTGGCGATGCCTGCAATGTCGTAGCCATCCACCAATTGCAGGGTGATGCACGTCCGTTCGTCAGGCTTCAGCAATGCCAAGGCTGCATAGAGATCCATTTTCATTTCAGAGGTAAGTGGTGAGAGGTGAGAGGTAAGAGAATAGTCTTTGGTTTGTTTTTCTTCTCTTTCATTTCTCTCACTTCTTACCTCTCCCCTCTCACCTCTTCTCGTATGGTCATAGAACACGTTATACGCTATGCGCATGAGCCACGTTTGGAACGAGGCCAGACCCTTGAACGAGCGGATGCTGGTATAGGCCTTCATAAACGTGTCCTGTGCCAGGTCGTCGCTCAACTGACTATCGCCCAGTGTCTGGTGTAGGAAGAACCTGCGTACAGGCGACTGGTATCGGCGCACGAGTTCGTCGAAGGCCTTCGTGTTGCCGAATACTGCCACCTGTGCTACGAGGGTGATGTCAGTTGTCATACGACGCTATTTGGTTATAACGGTATTACTGGTTTGTCAAGGCATTCTTCTCCGGTATGATGATCCAGGCTACGATGTAGAATGGAATACCAGCGAAAGCCGTGAACAGCGTCAGTGCTGCATAACCCAAGCGTACGGCTACGGGGTCGAAGTCCATATACTCTGCAAATCCTGCGCAGACACCGCCTAACACGCGGTCGTTACTGCGAAAAAGTCTCTTTGTCATAATCTTATTTATTTTATTGTTGTCGTTTATCAAATCTGGTTGTCGTTCATGACATCCCTTCTATTGTCGTTAGGAAAATCCCTGTTGTTTTTGCGGGCTGTACGCGAGGCAAAGACCTTGCCCAGTCCGATACAGAACACCAGCGCACCGATGCCGAAGCCGACCTGTCCAGCGGCATAACCCAGGAATATCATCAGTCCCACGCCGACAAAGCACTGACGCATGCCTTTCTGATACTCGGCGTCGACGTCTGTCACTTTGTCCTCCAACAGTTGGTCGGGGATGGGCTGTCCCTGCTGCATGGCCATCTGTGCCAGCTTCATCTTCTGCTTGCGGTTCTTGTTGATGAAGTAGAACAGCGCAATGATGATGAGCACGGGAGCGAGTACAAAGACGATGAGCAGCACGCACAATACAAAGAACATTCCCATCAGGTCCTTGTGATCCATGTCGTTGAACAGGTTGGTGATGATGTTTTCCGCATCGTCGTCGTCCACCTCGTAAGTCGTCGAACGGCTGCTCCAGGGTGACGTCGGGTAAGTGACGGTGACCGTACCCTTACGTTTCGTAACGGTCGATGATGAGTTTGCCGTGTCCGTACTCGTGGTATCGGAATACACCTCTACGGCATTCTTGCTCGTCGAGTCCACCAACTCTGCCTGTGGCGTGTGACGATGCTTCTGTCCTGCGGCCTGCACGCCCATTCCAATCGTGAGCAGCATGGCCATTGCTATTAAAGTCTTCTTCATATTCTTTGTTGTTTTGGTATTTATCGTTTTATTGTCCAATAGTCAGTCCCGAAGTATTCATGTCTCCAGACCCGCGTACATGATAGTTATATTCCTTGACATGACCTGAGAGTGTGATATCGCCTGAGCCTGTCAGGTTGGCATCCACGGCGCCGCTGTCGTCAAGCCTCATCTTGACGTCGCCAGAACCAACGAGTTGCACACCAGCCCACAGGGTCTTCACGTTTTTCACATCCACATCGCCAGAACCTACCAGCGACACATTGATGCGGTCGCAAATGATGTCGTCGAACTTGATGTCGCCAGAGCCGTTCAGCGTGATGTCGAGGTTGTCAGTATCTACGAGACCGTTACTCTCGAAGTCGCCAGAACCCTTCAGCTCAATGCCGAGGAAATCGGGAGAGGTCACAAAGACCGTCACGTCGTCAGCGTCGGACACTCCTAAGTTGATGAGTTTTCCCTCACCCTTCATCCGAACCACCAGCTTGTTGCCGGTCACGTATGTTTCTACGTCGTTGAGGACTTTGACGGGAGCCTCAACACGTACAGAGAACGAGTCGGCCTGAGCGTATTTCACGTCTAACGAACCCAGCTGTTCTATGCGCTCAAAGCCCTTCAAATCGCGCTCATGCATGCCATGCGGCTCCGTCTTGGAGTATTTCACCTTCAATCCGCTACATGCACAGGATGTCAGCATCCCAAGAGCCACAACTGATAATAATAAAATCTTTTTCATAACTGCGTCTTTTTTGGTTTCTTTTTATCCGTTAGACGTAATAAGTCGCCAATTTGTTGCAAAGGTACAAAAAAAATTGTAACTTTGCCGTCGCAATGGCAGAATTACCTCAAGTTTTCACCGACTATACGCGCCAGCTGATGGGTGACGAGCGCTTCGAACGCTATCTACAGTCGTTCGAGGAGGAACCGCCTGTGAGCATCCGCCTGAACCCAAAGAAGATGGAAGAAGGCAGATGGAAGATGGATGATGCAGAGCCCGTGCCCTGGTGCCGCAACGCCTACTACCTGAAGAGCAGGCCCAACTTCACCATGGACCCGCTGTTCCATGCCGGCTGCTACTATGTCCAGGAAGCCGCCTCGATGTTCCTGGACGAGGTGCTAAGACAAATTGTGAATGGCAAATTGTCCAATTGCCTCGACCTTTGTGCGGCGCCGGGCGGCAAGTCGACGCTGCTGCGCGCAGCGCTGCCCGACGACTGCGTGCTCTACTCCAACGAGCCCGTGCGCAACCGCGCCAGCATCCTGCTGGAGAACGTGACAAAGTGGGGCTACGCAAACCACCTCGTCACCAACGTCTACCCGAAGGCATACCGCAAGTCGAAGCTCGGCTTCGACGTCATCCTCTGCGACGTCCCCTGCTCGGGCGAGGGCATGTTCCGCAAGGACCCGGCCACCATCCGCGAGTGGAGCCCGCAGAACGTCGAGAAGTGCTGGCAGTTGCAGCGCGACATCGTGGCCGACGCCTGGCCCTGCCTCAACGCCGGCGGACTAATGATATATAGTACGTGTACCTTTAATACGAAGGAGAACGAGGAGAACATCCGCTGGATGCTGGAGGAGTACGACGATGCCGAGGTCGTCCCCGTGGCCGTGCAGCCCGAGTGGCACATCACGGGCTCGCTGCTGCCTGGCTTCCGGGAACCCGTCTACCGTTTCATCCCCGGCATCTCGCGCGGCGAGGGGCTCTTCCTTTGCGCGATACGGAAAAGAGGTGAGAGGAAAGATATTAGAGGTGAGAGGTTAGAGGTTAGAGGTAAGAGAAATGACTTGCGGCAGGTGCAGGGGTTGAGTATTCTCTCACCTCTCACCTCTCCCCACTCACCTCTGAGAGTCGACCTCTCCTACCCTCAGGCCATCGCCTACCTGCGCCACGAGGCCCTCGTGCTGCCCGCCGGCACGCCCCTGGGGCTGGTCACCGTCTGCTTCCAGGGCTTTCCCCTCGGACTGGTGAAGAACATCGGCTCGCGCGCCAACAACCTCTACCCCAAGGAATGGAAAATAAAAACAACTCATATCCCCAACGACTATGAAGCAATACTTAGACATACTTAACCGCATCCTGACCGAGGGCGCCCAGAAGGGCGACCGCACGGGCACAGGCACCATCAGCATCTTCGGCACGCAGTCGCGCTACAACCTGGAGGACGGCTTCCCGCTGCTGACCACCAAGAAGCTGCACCTGAAGAGCATCATCTACGAACTGCTCTGGTTCCTGAAGGGCGACACCAACGTGCGCTACCTGCAGGAGCACGGCGTGCGCATCTGGAACGAGTGGGCCGACGAGAACGGCGAGCTGGGTCCCGTCTACGGTCACCAGTGGCGCTCGTGGCCCGACTACGACGGCGGCGTCATCGACCAGATACAGTACGTGGTGGACCAGCTGAAGACGAACCCCAACTCGCGCCGCATGATAGTGTCGGCGTGGAACGTGGCCGAGGTCAACAAGATGGCGCTGCCGCCGTGCCATACCATCTTCCAGTTCTACGTGGCCGACGGACGCCTGTCGCTGCAGCTCTACCAGCGCTCGGCAGACACCTTCCTCGGCGTGCCGTTCAACATCGCCTCCTACGCCCTGTTGCTGCAGATGATGGCACAGGTGACGGGCTTCAAGGCCGGCGACTTCATCCACACCACGGGCGACACCCACCTCTACCTGAACCACCTCGACCAGGCCCGTCTGCAGCTGACGCGCAATCCGCGCCCGCTGCCGGTGATGAAGATCAATCCCGACGTGAAGAGCATCTTCGACTTCCAGTACGAGGACTTCCAGCTTGAAGGCTACGACCCCTGGCCCCACATCAAGGCCGAAGTCTCGGTGTAAGTGAAGAGTGAAAAATTTGCTACCGCATTTATAATAACAACAACGAATTAAACGAATTAAACGAATTATTCTATGCGCAGCTAATTCGTGAAATTCGATAAAAATATGATTACTGTGCGCAGCTGAAAAATTCGTTCAATTCGTGAAATTCGTGGTCAAAAAAATAACTTGAAAAAATTGAATGATTAGTATTATTGCCGCTGTGGCGAAGAACCGCGCCATTGGATACAAGAACAAGCTGATTTACTGGTTGCCGAACGACCTGAAGCGCTTCAAGGCGCTGACCACCGGCCATACCATCGTCATGGGCCGCAACACCTACCTGTCGCTGCCCAAGGGGGCACTGCCCAACCGCCGCAACGTCGTGCTGAGCCGCACGACCACGGAGTTGCCGGGCTGCGACGTCTACCCCTCGCTCCAGGCCGCCCTGCAGAGTTGCAAGCCCGACGAGGACATATATATTATAGGTGGCGCGCGCGTCTACGAGCAGGCCCTGCCGCTGGCCGACCGCCTCTGTCTGACCGAGGTGGACGACGTCCCGGCCGAGGCCGACGCCTTCTTCCCCGACTACAGCGGCTGGCTCGTCGCCAGCCGCGAGTCCCACCCCAAGGACGACCGCCACGCCTTCGGGTACGCCTTCGTGGACTACCACCGTCCCCCGTCCGAGTAGGAAACGAATGCGCCCTAGTAGTTCTTTAGAAACGAATTTGAATAATTAAAACGAATTTTGTCCACGAATTTAAATAATTATTCGTTCTTATTCGTGAGATAAATTATTCATATTATTCATATTCTCTGACCTAAAGGTGCAGAGTGTGGCGTTGCAATCGTTTCCAAAACAAAAAAAAACAATGAATTTCTTTGTTTTGTTCTCGCTAAGTCGTAACTTTGACTTCGTCGAAGATTCTCTGACCTAAAGGTGCAGAGTGTGGCGTTGCAATCGTTTCCCCCCAAAAAAATAATTATTCGTTATTATTCGTGAGTAAAATTATTCACATTATTCATATTCGTTTCCAAAACAAAAAAAAACAATGAATTTCTTTGTTTTGTTCTCGCTATGTCGTAACTTTGCAGGCGAAACGTTTTAAACATCATCAGTCATGACAACAGTAGAACTCAGGACATCCATCGTTGCAGAACTCGACCAGATGAGCGTCGAGATGCTGGAAAGCGTGTCGCATTACGTCAGCCGCCTGCGCCGCCATACCCGTCCGAATCGTCGTGCCACTGCCGCGACCAACAAACGCGATGCTGCCATGCTATTTGTGCAGAACCTTTCCGTGCGCGGCGGTAAGCCTGTGCCGGCCGATGAACGTGGCATAGAAGCCCTTGTCAGTGAAAAATACGACAAATGATGAGAGCATATATTGACACGAATATCTTGGTAGACCTTGTTCTTTCGCGCCAAGAGTTCCTGCCCGACGCTCAGCGGGTCTTCGCTTTGGGATATGCCGGCGAGGTGCAACTCATGGTTTCTGCCCTTTCCTATGTCAACACCGTCTATCTGGCTCGGAAATACAAGTACCCTCTCGACGAGGTATATTCCAAACTCCGTCTCGTGGCTGATTTCGTGGATGTTGTTGACTTGCGCGGGCAGAACGTGGTAGATATGCTTAGCAGCGGCTGGAAGGACTATGAGGATGCCACCCAGCACCGCTCAGCGATAGATGAACAGGCTGATTGTATCGTGACACGCAATAAGAAGGACTTTAAGACCAGTACCATCGCAGTGCTGACAGCTGCGGAATTCTTTAAACAGATAGATATGAAGTAACAACCAACCAACCGAATGATTCCGTGAGTTCGACAGTTGTTCTTTGGAAACGAATTTGAATAATTAAAACGAATTTTGTCCACGAATGCATTGCAACGCCACACTCTCAAAGAGAGAACGCCACACTCTGCACCTTTAGGTCAGAGAATATGAATAATTATTCGTTATTATTCGTGAGTGAAATTATTCACATTATTCATATTCGTTTCCAAAACAAAAAAAAACAATGAATTTCTTTGTTTTGTTCTCGCTTAATCGTAACTTTGACTTCGTCGAAGATAGGCTGCATCTCGGAAATACAAAGAAAAAGCGAGTTTTCCTTTGGTATTTCGCTCGATTTGCACTATCTTTGCAACCAGAAATTCTAAACCACGACGATTATGGAAGCGAAGAAACTGCAATTCACATCCAAGCCCGGAACGTTCATTGATTCCATCAGGGCTTACCGTGAGTACAAGAAAGAGTGGCGCGCCCGCATGGAGGTCAAACTGACGGAAATGGAAGAGCAGATACAACGTGCCAAGTCTGACCCCTTCTTCAAGATGGAAACGGTATGAAGGAACTTGACCCACAGCGTCTGTTCTACGACAGCCCCTACCCGGTGAAGCTGGACGACGGAGCATACATCTTCCGCACAGACCACGACATTGTATATGCCGTGAGTTTCAAGCTGGAGCCGTTCTTTGCCCCGATACCCGCCTACTGGTTCGATCTGACGAACCGAAGCGGCAAGGCCTCGCCCAGCGACCCGAAGGTGCGCGAGACGGTGATACGCATCATCGTGGAGTTCTTCCGCGCCAACCCCGACATCATGCTCTATCTGTGTGACAGTGCCAACGACCAGCAGGCCATGCGCAACCGTCTGTTCCTGCGCTGGTTCACGGGAGCCGAGCAGAGCAAGCTGTTTTACATCAAGACCGAAATGGTGGTCGACGAGGGCATCGAGAACTTTATCGCCATCATCGTGCCGCGCAGCCATCCTTATCTGGACGACATCATAGAGCGTTTCGATTCGGAAATCGCCATGTTCCGCGCCAACAAGCCAGAGTAGCGCCCCCCTTGAAAGAAATTTTTAGAAACGAATTATTCTAATTTATTTTAATTTGGTCCACGAATGCAACGCCACACTCTGCACCTTTAGGTCAGAGAATTTATTTTAATAATATACAACTTTCGCAAGTAATGAAAAACCTGCGTAGAAATGGCCTGAAAGGCCA
>CACXAG010000010.1 GCA_902765585.1 uncultured Prevotellaceae bacterium | reverse complement strand
GGGATTCTCGATAATCAAATGGTTGTGATCCCGTTGGGATTCAAACCCAAGACCTTCAGAACCGGAATCTGACGCTCTATTCAGCTAAGCTACGGGACCTGATACAAAATCGTATCTTTGCAAAACGACCGCAAAGGTACGATTTTTAATTGAGAATTGAGAATTGAGGATTGAGAATTATGATTTGTTAACAGGAAAGGTTTTGGTGCAAAAAGTCAGCAAAAACCAAAAATTGCTATCATTTTGCAAAAATAATTGGGATTTTTGCTTGCAGATTAATATAAAAGTAGTACCTTTGCAGCCAAAATTGAGAAAAACAGCAAATCATTAACTCAAAAATAGAAGAAATAGTAAATCGTCAAATAGTAAATAATCAAGATGAGTCAACTGATTAAACCGATTGGATATGAGCCGCTGCTGGACACGAAACAGACGGAGCAGGGCATCAAGCTAATCAAGGAATTCTTTCAGCAGAACCTGTCGACGGAGCTTCGGCTGCGTCGTGTGACGGCACCGCTCTTCGTGCTGAAGGGCTTGGGTATCAACGACGACCTGAATGGTGTGGAGCGTGCCGTATCGTTCCCCATCAAGGACCTGGGTGATGCACGTGCCGAGGTAGTGCACTCGCTGGCCAAGTGGAAGCGCCTGTCGCTGGCCGAGTACAAGATAGAGCCTGGATATGGCATCTATACGGACATGAATGCCATCCGTGCCGACGAGGAATTGGACAACCTGCACTCGCTGTATGTAGACCAGTGGGACTGGGAGGCTGTGATTACGAAGGAGCAGCGCACCATCAGTTACTTGAAGAATGTGGTGGAGCGCATCTATGCTGCCATCCGCAGGACGGAGTACCTGACGTGTGAGACGTATCCGCAGATTAAGCCCTTCCTGCCTGAGAAGATTCATTTCATTCATGCCGAGGAGTTGCTGAAGATGTATCCTGACAAGACACCGAAGGAGCGCGAGGATGCTATCTGTGAGGCTTACGGCGCCGTATTTATCATAGGTATTGGTGGTAAACTGTCGAACGGTGAAAAGCATGACGGCCGTGCCCCTGACTATGATGACTGGTCGACGATGGGCGAGAACGGCCTGGAGGGTTTGAATGGCGACATCCTGATATGGTATCCCGTGTTGGGTCGCTCGTTCGAGTTGTCGTCGATGGGTATCCGTGTGGACAAGGTGAGTCTGCTGCGCCAGTTGAAGATGGAAGGCAAGGAGGAACGCGAGAGCCTCTATTTCCACCAGAAACTGCTGAACGACGAGTTGCCGCTGTCTATTGGCGGCGGTATCGGCCAGAGCCGCCTGTGCATGGTGCTGTTGCACAAGGGACACATCGGCGAGATTCAGGCTTCTATCTGGCCGGACGATATGCGGCAGGAGTGTAAGAAACTTGGAATGACGCTGATTTAGCGGCCTTCGGCCTAAAGAAGAAATAAAAAATAAAGAATAATAAAGAATAAACTGGGTTATGCCAGTTGGAGATCAAGGAGATTCCTCAATTTCGCGATTGAGGGATTTTCTTTTTCCATCAGTTCATATTGTTCGCGACGGGTGAGAATCTTTCCGACCTCATGATGTTCAGCCTGTCGCATGGTCAGCGTGATGGCGTCGTTGCGAAGGTGGAGTTTCAGGGTGTTGAGGATTTTACCCTTGATTTGCTGCATCTGTTCGAGTGCCAGCTGGTTGTCTGCCACAATCTCTACGGCGGGGTAGTCGGTGATGACGGGACTCATGTTCTTCATGCGGGTGGCAATGCCGCTAAACTGTTGTGGCATGCGGTTGCACATGGACATCCATTCCAGTTCCAGTTCCTGCTGGTCGAAGGGGCGCTGCGTCGTTGCGGCGTCGTCGCTGCCAGACTTGGCACCTTCGGCAGCAGCGTCGCCAGGTGTCTGGCCCTTGGGCTGGTTCAGCAGGTTCTTCCATGACGTCGTGATGCTGCTGAGCTTTGGCCGTTTGGCTGGCGACGGGGCAGGGGCTGGGCTGGTAGTGGCAGTGGAGGGTGTAGAGGTCTTCACAGTAGTAGATACAGCAGGCTCAGCCGCAGCCACCTGTGGAGCTGCTTGCTTGGGCTGAGGCTGCTGCATCAGTTGCTTAAACAGGGTTTTTAATCTTCTGGGGCGACGCCCCGCGCTGGGCCCCTCGTCGGGCTGGGTAATCTGGGCTATCTCGATGAGCGTCAGCTCCACGAGTAGTCGCTTGTTTGACGACTGGCGGTAGTTGATGTCGCATTGGTTCATCAGCCGTAGTGCCTCGTATAGCATGCGCGTCTCGCACTTCTGTGCCTGCTGCTGATAGCGCTGGCGCTGCTGTTCGCTGACCTCCAGCAGGGGCAGCGTCTGCGGGTCCTTGGCCATCAGCACGTTGCGCACGTGCTTGGCCAGCCCTTGGATGAGCAGTCCACCGTCGAAGCCCTTGTTGATAATCTGGTTGAGCAGCACCATGATGTCGCTCACCTTATTCATATTGGCGAGGTCGACAATCTGGAAGTAGTACTCGGAGTCGAGCACGTTGAGGTCCTCGATGACTTTCTGGTAGGTGATGTTGCCCTGACAAAACGATGCAGCCTGGTCGAAGATGCTGAGTGCGTCGCGCATGCCACCGTCAGCTTTTTCGGCGATGACGGCCAAAGCTTCTTCCTCGTAGGTGATGCCCTCGCGTTCGGCCACTGACTTCAGGTGTTCGATGGTGTTGGCGACTGTCATGCGCTCGAAGTCGTAGATCTGGCAGCGCGACAGGATGGTGGGCAGAATCTTGTGCTTCTCCGTAGTAGCAAGAATGAAGATGACGTGTGCAGGCGGTTCCTCCAGCGTCTTCAGGAAGGCGTTGAAGGCTGCCGTCGACAGCATGTGCACCTCGTCAATGATAAAAACCTTGTACTTGCCGACCTGTGGCGGTATGCGCGTCTGTTCCATCAGCGTCTTGATGTGCTCCACGCTGTTGTTGGAGGCGGCATCCAGCTCGAAGATGTTGAACGACCGCTGTTCGTTGAAGGCCTGGCAGCTCTCGCAGTGTCCGCAGGCTTCACCCTGGTCGGTGGGCGTCAGACAGTTGATGGCTTTGGCGAAGATACGTGCGCAGGTGGTCTTTCCCACGCCTCGGGGGCCGCAGAAGAGGTAGGCATGAGCCAGCTTTCCGCTCTTGACGGCATTTTTCAGCGTTGTGGTCAGCGCCTGCTGTCCTACCACGGTGTCGAACGAGGTAGGCCTGTATTTTCGCGCCGATACGATATATTCTTCCATAGTTTTTCGATAATTTGCCCACAAAGGTACGAAAATAAGTGAAAAATGAAAAGTGAAAAGTGAAAAATTTGCTTCCGCGATGATTATTTGCTAATTATTTTGTATTTTTGCATCCGAAAAGATAAAATGCAATGAAGAAACTGAAAACGTTCATAGTTAGAATAGCCCGTATCAAGGCGCTGAAATACGCGCTGGTAAGCATCATTGCCGTGGTGCTGATAGGTTTTGTAGACGATAACAGCGTGTGGCATCACATGCAGAACAAGCATAAGATAGGTGAGCTTGAGGCCGAGATAGCGAAGTATACCGACCAGAACCAGCGTAACCTCCAGCAGATCCGTATGCTGGAGAGCAACCCCAAGGCTATCGAGAAGATTGCCCGCGAGCGTTACTTTATGAAGGCTGACGATGAGGACATCTTCGTGCTCAGCGACGACCCCAAACCCCAGACACCCCATGAGACAGCTGAGTAACATCGAGACCGCTATCCTGCTGATTGGCGGACTGCTGATGGTGGCGGGAGCGGGCGCATTGCTCTTTCTGCAGTCGTGGGCTCCGTGGATATATGCTCCAGGTGCCCTGATGTTTGCCGCCATGCAGCTGCGCCAGCGCTACGAGGGCAACGTGTTCACCATCCGCCGTCTGCGCCGCATCATCATCCTCAGCGACGTCCTCTTTTTAGTGGCAGCGTTGCTGATGTTTGCCAACCAGTCGAACTTCCTGGGACTGGACTACTTTACTTATATAAAATATGTGCACAATAACTGGGTCGTGGTGTTGCTGGTGGCTGCTATCTTACAGCTCTATGCAAGCCATAGAATGGCCAGCGAACTGGAGAAACACGCAAAATAATGCTAAATAATTGCGCAAATGTTTTAAATTGCGCAAATATTTTTTCTTATTTCGATATTACATTGTACATTTGCCAACGAAATGAAGAAAATGTGTTTATTGTCTATGAACAAACTCCTCTTTGCGCCAGTTGCGGCCCTGCTGATGGCAGGGTGTGCCAGTTCGTACAATGTGAGCGGCTCGTCGTCGGTTACGGCACTCGACGGCAGCAAGCTCTACCTCAAGGCCCTGAAGTCCGGACAGGTGAAGAATATCGACTCGTGTGACGTCGTCCACGGCGAATTCCATTTTGCTGGTCTCCTGGATTCTGTACGTATGGCCAATCTCTTCATGGACGACGAGAGCATCATGCCCGTGGTGCTGGAGGAGGGTGACATTCAGGTCAGGATTGACCCGACAGGCCCCAGCGTAGGCGGCACGCCGCTGAACGACAGCCTCTACAAGTTCATCGACAAGCACAACCAGCTCATCAACGAGATGAACGAGTTGGGGCATCGTCAGAACCAGATGATTCTCGACGGCATTGACGAGCAGACCATCGCCGACGAGCTGAACCAGGAAGCCGCTCGCATCACTGCCGAAGAGGACGACCTGGTGACGAAGTTCATTGAGGCCAACTACGACAACGTGCTGGGTCCGGGCGTCTTTATGATGATAGCCAGCCAGTATCGCTATCCCGTGCTGACGCCGCAGATAGAATACATCATGTCGAAGGCCACGCAGAAGTTCAAGGACGACCCTTTAGTGAAAGGCTACTACCAGACGGCTCAGGAGAACGAACGGCGTATGAACGGTCTCAGCGAACCCGTCGCACCCGTTGAAACGCAGCAGCAGATGTCTCTTGACACGCTGACCACGAAAATACCCTCATCGCTGACGAATACGCCGAAACAATGACTACACTCATCAAGGGCGGCCGCATCGTCAACGAAGGACGTACGCAGGAAGGCTGCATCGTCATCCAGGACGGTACAATTACGGAGATAATATCAGGGGGACAGGTTTCTGATTGGGTCAACGACCCCAATCATGTAACTTGTCCCTCTGATGTTGAGATGATTGATGCTACGGGCTGTTACATCCTGCCGGGCGTCATTGACGACCACGTACACTTCCGCGAGCCTGGTCTGACTGACAAGGCCGACATAGCCAGCGAGAGCCGTGCTGCGGCTGCAGGCGGTGTCACCACCTATTTCGACATGCCCAACTGTGTGCCGCAGACCACCACCATAGAGGCGCTGGACGACAAGTTTGAGCGCGCCAAGGATAAGAGCCTCGTCAACTACTCCTTCTTCTACGGTGCCACTAACGACAACGCGGACACCTTTGCCCAGCTGGATGCCTCGCGCATTCCCGGCGTCAAGCTCTTCATGGGTTCGTCAACGGGAAATATGCTCGTTGACCGCCGCGAGTCGCTGGAGCGTATCTTCAAGACCTGCCGTCTGCCGCTGATGGTGCATTGCGAGGACACCGCCATCATCAACCGCAACATGGCTGAGGCCAAGGGAGCCTGGGGCGACGACCCGCCCGTGACGCTGCACGCCATGATACGTAGCGAGGAAGCCTGCCTGGCATCTACGCAGCAGGCCGTGGCGTTGGCTAAGAAATATGGTACGCGCCTGCATGTAGCCCATGTCTCGACAGCTGAGGAACTGGAGCTCTTCTCACCTCTTACTACTCACCCCTCACCTCTGATTACCGCTGAGGCCTGCGTGGGTCATATCTTCTTCACCCAGCTTGACCACGAGCGTTTAGGAGCCCGCATCAAGGTGAACCCTGCCATCAAGACCCCCGTCGACCAGTACATGCTGCGTCAGGCCCTGAACGACGGGCGTATTGCCGTCGTGGCAACTGACCACGCCCCCCATCTGCTGTCGCAGAAACAGGGCGGATGTGCAAAGGCTGCCAGTGGTATGCCGATGATTCAGTTCTCGTTGGTGACGATGCTCGAATTGGTCGACCAAGGTGTATTGAAGTTGGAGCGGCTGGTAGACCTGATGTGCCACAATCCCGCCCGCCTCTTTGGCGTCGAGCGTCGTGGCTTTATCCGCAAGGGCTATCGCGCCGACCTCGTCATGGTCCGCCCCCATTCGCCCTGGACTGTCACCCCTGACGTTATCGAGAGCAAGTGCGGCTGGAGTCCTGTAGAAGGCCATGAGTACCAGTGGCGTGTGGAGCGAACCCTCTGCAACGGCCATAGCGTCTATGCCAACGGCGTCGTTGATACCTCTCATCTTGGCGAGCCCGTCACCTTCAGTCATCATTAATCTTTCATCTTTCATTTTTCATCTTTCATTTTTCATTTCCATGATTGCCCGTTACGCCATTCCATTTTTCTTCCTGATGGGACTTGTCGTAGTGCCTCTGTTGTTAGCAGCCCTGTGCCGCTGGTTGGCCCCCAAGCGCCGTTGGCGCCGTTATGCCCTGATATCGGCACTGGTTGTGTGGGCTTTGGTGCTCTACGGCCATTTCGTCGGCTTCCTGCAGATGGAGGTCCATCGTTACGACTACGCCTCAGCTGACCTGCCGAAAGCCTTCGACAACTATCGCATCGTACAGTTTAGCGATGCCCATGTGGGCTCGCTTACGGGCTGGCACCAGTCGTTTCTGCAACGGGCTGTCGACAGCATCAACGCTTTACAGCCTGACTTGATAGTCTTTACGGGCGACGTGCAGAACCTGCACCCTGACGAGTTGCGCCAGCAGCTACCCATCCTGAAGCAATTGCGTGCCAAGGACGGCGTCTTCAGCATATTGGGCAACCACGACTATCCCACCTACCTGGATTGTAGCGAGTCTGAGAAGGCATCGCTCGTCCAGCAGACCAAGGACTTGGAACGCCAGTGCGGCTGGCGCCTGCTGCTGAACGAGTATGCCGTTATCCGCCGTGGCTCCGACTCCATCGTCATTGCCGGCATGGAGAACTGGGGCAAAGTGAAGCGCATGCCCCGTCTGGGCGATGTGAAGAAAACCCTCTCCACACCTACCGCCCTCAATCCGTCACCCTCCACGTTCATCGTTATGCTCCAGCACGACCCCTCCTGCTGGCGCAAGAAGATACTGCCCGAGTGCCACGCCCAACTGACGCTCAGCGGCCATACCCATGGCGGACAGTTCTCGTTGCTGGGCTGGTCGCCTGTTGCGATTACTACCCCCGAGTGGGGCGGCTGGTATACGGAGGGCGAACGGTCGCTCTATGTGTCCACGGGATTGGGCGGACTCATCCCCTTCCGTCTCAACGAGCCTGGCGAAATCGCCGTCATAACACTAAAGATTAAGCATAAAGATTAAACATTAAATTCGCTTCGCTCAGAAATATAAAAGAATATAGATATGAGAATACTTTACTGTATATATCAGGTTTTCATTGCCATTCCCGTTACCATTGTAATGACCATCTGGACGGCCTTCCTCGTCGGCGTCGGCTGCACGCTGGGCAACGGCCATTTCTGGGGTTATTATCCTGGCCGCTGGTGGGCGCGCGTCATTACCCGTGTCTTCCTTTTGCCCGTCAAGGTGGAGGGACGCGAACACCTGGAGCCCAACCAGTCGTACGTCTTTGTTTCCAACCATCAGGGAGCCTTTGACATTTTCCTCATTTATGGTTTCCTCGGACGTAACTTCAAGTGGATGATGAAGTACCAGATCAACAAGATACCCTTTGTGGGTTATGCCTGCCGCAAGTCGCATCAGATCATGGTCGACAAGCGCGGGGTGGGGAAGGTGCGCAAGACCTACGAGGCTGCCCGTCACATTCTGGAGACTGGCAACTGTTCCGTCGTCGTATTCCCTGAGGGTGCCCGTTCGTTTACGGGCCACATGGCCAGTTTCAAGAAGGGAGCCTTTGCCTTGGCCGACGAGCTGCAACTGCCCGTCGTTCCGCTAACCATCAACGGCTCTTTTGACGTCATGCCCCGCATGAAGGATTGGCACTTTGCCACCTGGCATCCCCTGTCGCTGACCATCCACCAACCCATCTATCCTGTTGGCCAGGGTCCTCAGAACGTTCAGGCCACCATGAATCAGGCCTATGACTCTGTCATGTCTGCCCTTGCTCCTGAATATCAGGGTTTCGTCGAAAATCCCGATCAATAACGCCCCTGCGCTGTGGCGCTGGAAATGCGTATCTTTTGCAACCAACAAAAACAAATTAGAACATGAGAAAGGAGTTATTATTTTTGATAGGGTGTGTGATGTTGGCGGGGATAGCCCGAGCACAGGACGGTGACATCGTGAAAGGCGGTGGAACCAAGAATGGCTGTGACTTCGTGAAGGGAGCTGACGTGAGTGGACTATTGGGCCAAGAACAGCGGGGAGTGAGATTCCACGACCGCCAGGGACGGGAGCGCGAGTGTCTGGAACTGCTGAAAGACGACTATCAAATGAGCGCCATCCGGCTGCGTGTGTGGGTCAATCCGCATGATGGAGAGTGCGATAAGTTGGCCCTGCTCACAATGGCGAAGCGGGCGAAGGCATTAGGTATGGACCTGATGGTGGACTTCCACTACAGCGACTGGTGGGCCGACCCCGCCAAGCAGCCTATCCCGAAAGCGTGGCTTGGCCACTCATACGAGGAAATGAAGCAGGACCTGCGCAACCACACCATCGAGGTGCTGACGCTATTGAAGGCCAATGGTATTGCACCCCGTTGGGTACAGGTGGGTAATGAGACCTCGAACGGCATGCTCTGGAGCGTGGTTACTGACGAGCGCGGCTGGGAGGTGAAGGATGCGCAGGGCAATACCACCATCACGCATTCTATGGGTCATATCAAGACACAGCCTGAACAGTATGCCGGATTCATCCGTGCGGGCTACGATGCTGTGAAGGAGGTGTTTCCTGAGGCCATTGTCATCGTTCACTTGGATCGCGGTCACCAGCAGTCACTTTACGACAAGAATCTGGACACCGTACTGAAGTATGGTGGCAAGTTCGATATGGTGGGTATGTCGCTATACCCCTATTGGGCCATGCACGGACATCCCGAACTGAATGCCGACGACATCATCACCGACTGCATGACGAACATCCGCCACGTCAGCGAGAAGTATAAGCGCGACGTGATGATTGTGGAGACGGGTTACGAGGTGGACGAGCGTCATCCCGAAAAGATGGAGGAAGGTCGCCGACAGCTGGCACGCGTCATTCGCGAGGCACGCAATGAGACCAATGGACATTGCCGCGGCGTCTTCTACTGGGAACCGCAGTGTCTGCCCGGAGGCTACAGGCTGGGAGCTTTCGACAGCCATGCCGCCCCGACCGTCATCATGGACGGCTTTGTAGAGAAATAAGAAAGGGAAACTAATCCACGATTTTAGGATACTTGCGCGTCCAACCGTCCCAACGCAGGCGCATGACGCCGAAGAAGGCCTCGCCAAAGATGCCGCCAGACATCTTGCTGGTGCCCTCACGGCGGTTGACGAAGATGACGGGCACCTCCTTGATCTTAAAGCCAATTTTGTAGGCCGTGAACTTCATCTCAATCTGGAAGCCATAGCCCTTGAAACGAATCTTGTCCAGTTCGATGGTCTTGAGCACGCGACGCTTATAGCATTTGAAGCCCGCCGTGGTGTCGTGGACCTTGAAACCAGTGATGATGCGGACGTACTTGGAGGCGAAATAGGACATCAACACACGACCGATGGGCCAGTTGACGACGTTGACGCCGCTGACGTAGCGCGAGCCGATGGCGAGGTCGTAGCCCTCGTCGGCACAAGCCGAGTAGAGGCGTGGCAGGTCGTTGGGGTCGTGGCTGAAATCGGCATCCATCTCGAAAATATAGCCGTAGTCGCGCTCCAGCGCCCACTTGAATCCAGTGATATAGGCCGTGCCTAAGCCCAGTTTGCCACTACGCTCGACGATGAAGAGCCGGTCGCTGAACTCCTGCTGTGTCATCAGTCCCTTGACGATGGCGGCTGTACCGTCGGGTGAGCCGTCGTCGATGACTAAGATATGGAAGCATTTTTCCAGTCCGAAGATAGCCCGGATAATCTTCTCGATATTCTCCTTTTCGTTATATGTAGGAATGATGACAATGCAGTCGCTTGTATGCATAATGATGGGTTATTTGTGGTTTATGCGTGCAAAGGTACGAAATTATTCATAATTCATGATTCATCATTCAGTTTTTTTTTGTATTTTTGCACAGATTATGAAACAAGAACAGCAACCAACACAGATGACGGAAGGGCGGATGACCATTTGGTCGCTCCTGAAGAACATTCTTCCCTTTGTGCTGCCCTACCGTTGGCTCATTGTCGTGACACTGGTGCTGACGCTGGTCGGTTCGCTGATGGCGCAGGTGAATGCCGTGGTGCTCGACCGTGCCGTCGACGCCATCAATGCCCTTATCCAGCAGCCGGGCGGCTTTGTCTGGCGCGACGCCATGCGCATCCTGACCATTATCACCATCGTGCTGTTGGGTAAGGAGGTTGTTGGTGCCGTGGTGACGTTCTTCCAGCGCTATTATGGAGAGCGGATGCGCATCCTGGTCAGTCGTGACCTGTCGTTGCGGGTCGTCAACAGGATTCTGTCATTCCGCATGGCTTTCTTTACCAGTGAGGGTAATGAGACGGGCAAGCTACAGTCGCGTATCGACCGCGGCATCATGAGTCTGAGTAATACGGTAAACAATTTCTTCATCGAAATACTGCCGCTTTTTACGAGTGCCATCCTCGCCCTGATACTGATGTTTGCTGCCAACGTCTTTGTGGGAATGGTGGCGCTGTGCATTGTGCCGCTCTACTTCTGGGTGACCTACATCCAGGCTGCCCGCATGAAGGGCGGACGCCGCGGCATCTTCGGTGGTCATCAGGCCGTGAGCCAGGGCATCCTGAACATCCTGGAAAGCATTGCCGTCATCAAGTCATTTAACCGTGAGCAGATAGAGGCCGACCGGCAGTCTACCATACAGCAGCAGATGACCGGCCTGCAACTCAACATTCGCCGTCAGAGCTACTTGTTCAATGGTCTGAAGAGTTTCCTGGAACAGATAGGTACAGTGCTTATTATCATCCTGACAGCCTATCTGGTGCTTATCGGTTATCCCGACATGACCATCGGTAAGATCATGTACCACGTGATGCTTTTTGCCAACGTCAGCGCCCCTATCCGCCAGTTACATCGCATCTACGATGACATGAACGACGCCCTGATCTATGCCGAGGGATTCTTTGGCATCTTGCAAGCCAAAGGCGAGATAGAGGCTTCTGGTCATCATCGGCCCGAGAAAGTTGAGGGTACGTTTGAACTGCAAGGTGTCGACTTCACCTACAGCAACGGCACTCAGGCACTGCACGACGTGACTATGCGCATAGAGAGCGGCAAGATTACCGCCCTCGTTGGACTTAGCGGTGCTGGCAAGAGCACCATTGTCAACCTGCTTGATAAGTTCTATGAGGCGCAGCGGGGCAGCATCAAGCTCGATGGCGTGGAACTGAAGGATTGGGACACGGAGTGGCTCCGCGAACATGTCGGACTGGTGTTGCAGAAGAATCATATCTTCTCAGGCACCATCGAGGAGAACATCCGCTATGGAGCACCGCAGGCCACTCACGACGATGTGGTGAGGGCAGCCAGACAGGCCTCCATCTACGACCAGATTATGCAGTTGCCGCATGGCTTCGAGACCGATGCCCTACAGCTCAGCGGCGGTCAGCAGCAACGTATTGCCATTGCCCGTATGTTCATTAAGAATCCGCCGATTATCTTCCTTGACGAGCCTACGGCCAGTCTCGACGCCATTGCCACAGAGCAGATTAAGTCGAGCATCGATGCCATCAAGCAGGGTCGAACCGTCATTATCATCTCGCATAACATCGGCCAGATTATTGATGCCGACCAGATATACGTGCTGCAGCAGGGTAGGGTGGTTCAGTCGGGCACACCGCAGGAAGTTTATCAGCAGGGCGGCGTCTACAAGGACATCTTCGATGCCAGTGCCCGTAGCATGAATGTCGATAAGATTGCCAGCACGATGAAATAAGTCTCCAGGAAAAGTTCTAATAGATTTGGCTTTTCGCTTGCTTTTTCGTACCTTTGCAGGCGAATTCGTATGGAGATTCAAGGCTTGTTGCAGTTATATGCCGCTTCACCGCAGGTGAAGGCGCTGGCAGACGCGTTGAGGAAAAAGTCGGTGAAGACCGTTTTCCTCGAGGGACTGTTGTGCTCTTCCGCGCCGATGGCTTTTGCTGCGTTGATGCAGAAAGGGAAACTCCCCACCACACTCTTCGTCCTACAGGATGCCGACGAAGCAGGCTATTTCTACCATGATTTGGTGCAGCTGTTGGGTGACAAACAGGTGCTTTTCTTCCCCAGCAGCTATCGTCGTGCCGTGAAATACGGTCAGCGCGATGCCGCCAACGAGATACTCCGTACCGAGGTGCTGGCCCGCCTCACAGCACCCTCCACCCTCTACCCGTCACCCTCCACCCTCATCGTCACCTATCCTGAGGCCGTTGCCGAGCTGGTCATCTCGCAGAAGCAACTCAGCGACCATACGTTGGTGATGCATCGGGGTGACACATTGGACGTAGACCAGACGCTGCAGACACTCCGTTCGTTCGGATTCCGTGAAGTGGACTATGTCTACGAGCCAGGACAGTTTGCCCTGCGCGGCAGCATCCTCGACGTCTATTCGTTCAGTAGTGAGCTGCCGTTCCGCGTCGATTTCTTTGGCGATGACATCGACTCCATCCGCACGTTTGAGGTGGACAGTCAGTTGTCGAAGGACAAGCGTGAGCAGGTGGAAATCGTGCCCGAAATGAGTATTGCCGAGGAGAAGGTTTTGTTCCTGTCGTTCCTGCCCGACGATGCGCTGCTTGTAGCCAAAGACTTCCTGTATGTCCACGATGCCGTAAACCGTACTTATGAGGAAGGTTTCTCGCAGCAGGCGATGACTGAGCGCATGGAAGGAGCTACTGAACAGGAGCAACAGGCCATTCTGCAGGAGATGCGCAAGGAGCAGCAGCTTGTCAGCGCTCAGCAGTTGACGAGCGACATGCAGCGTTTCCGCCGTGTGGAGATTGGTAGCCGCCCCATAGGCGTTCCTGACGCTATGCTGTCGTTCCACATCAGTCCGCAACCGCAGTTCCACAAGAACTTCGAACTGCTGCAGCAGTCCTTGGAAGACTATCTTGCACAGGGTTATCGGCTGTGCATCCTTGCCGACAGCGGCAAACAGCTCGACCGCCTGCGTGACATCTTTGCCGAAAAGGGCACCGTGCTTTTTGATTCTGTCGAAAAGACCCTGCATTCCGGTTTTGCTGACAACGACCAGCGCCTCTGCGTCTTTACCGACCACCAGATATTCGACCGTTTCCACAAGTACAACCTCCGCTCCGATAAGGCGCGCAGCGGTAAGGTGTCGCTGACGCTGAAGGAGATACAACAGTTTGAGATTGGCGACTACGTCGTACACATCGACCACGGCATTGGGCGTTTTGGCGGACTGGTACGTATGCCGCAGGGTACTGGCTATCAGGAGATGATTAAGATACAGTACGACGGCGGCGGCACTATCTACGTCTCTATACATTCTTTATATAAGGTATCCAAGTACAAGGCACAGGATGGTGGAGAACCACCGCGCCTGTCACATCTCGGCACGGGACAGTGGGAGCGCATGAAGGAGCGCACCAAGCAGAAGTTGAAGGATATTGCCCGTGACCTGATTAAGCTCTATGCCGCCCGCCGCCATCAGAAGGGCTTTGCCTTCTCGGCAGACTCTTTTATGCAACAGGAGCTGGAGGCTTCGTTCCTCTACGAGGACACGCCCGACCAGCTGAAGGCAACCAACGATGTGAAGGCCGACATGGAACAGTCGCGCCCCATGGACCGTCTGGTATGCGGCGATGTGGGCTTTGGCAAGACCGAGGTAGCTGTGCGTGCTGCCTTCAAGGCCGCCTGCGACTCGAAGCAGGTAGCGGTGCTGGTGCCCACTACCGTACTGGCCTATCAGCACTACCATACGTTCTCCAATCGCCTGAAGCAGTTGCCCGTTCGTGTAGAATACCTCTCGCGGGCACGCTCTGCCAAGCAGACCACGGCCATCCTCAAGGACTTGGCCGATGGCAAGATAGATATTATCATCGGTACGCACAAGCTCATTGGCAAAACGGTGAAGTTCAAGGACTTGGGACTGCTCATCATCGACGAGGAACAGAAGTTCGGCGTCTCTACCAAGGAGAAACTGCGCCAGTTGAAGACCAATGTCGACACGCTGACGATGTCGGCAACGCCCATACCGCGCACGCTGCAGTTCTCGCTGGTTGGTGCCCGTGACTTAAGTATCATCCAGACGCCGCCGCCCAACCGCTATCCCATACAGACGGAGATACACACCTTTGGCGCCGAGATTATTGCCGATGCCGTCAACTTCGAGATGTCGCGCAACGGACAAGTCTACTTCGTCAATCCCCGCATCAACGACCTGACGCGGGTCAAAGAGCTGATACAGAAATATGTTCCCGATGCGCGAATCGCGGTCGGTCACGGACAGATGAAACCCGACGAGCTGGAGAAGATTATCTTCGACTTCCAGAACTACGACTACGACGTGCTGCTTTCGACCACTATCATCGAGAATGGTATTGATATTCCCAATGCCAATACCATCATCATCAATGGTGCCCACCACTTCGGACTCTCCGACCTGCACCAGATGCGAGGCCGTGTTGGACGCGGCAACCGCAAGGCTTTCTGCTACCTGCTGGCACCTCCGCTGGCAGCGTTGCCCGTGGAGAGCCGCCGCCGTCTGGAGGCCTTGGAGCAGTTCAGCGACCTGGGTTCGGGCATCCATATTGCCATGCAGGATTTGGACATACGCGGTGCTGGCAACCTGTTGGGTGCCGAGCAGAGCGGTTTCATTGCCGACTTAGGCTACGAGACCTATGTGAAAATCCTCAACCAGGCCGTCGTGGAGTTGCGTAATGAAAGCGATGAGTGGTCAGAGGTGAAAGGTGAGAGAATAGTCAAAGGGCAGAACCCTTCTCTTACCTCTAACCACTCACCTCTCACCTCTGAATACGTCTCTGACTGCTCGTTGGAGAGTGACTTGGAACTCTATTTCCCCGACCAGTATGTGCCCTCTGACTCCGAGCGCATGCTGCTCTATCGCGAACTCGACGGCCTGCAGACCGACGAACAGCTGGCAGCGTATCGGCAGCGGCTGATTGACCGTTTCGGTGTCGTTCCGCATGTCGGCGAGGAACTGATGCGTGTCGTCGTGCTGCGCCGCATCGGCAAGTCGTTAGGCTGTGAGAAGGTCATGCTCAAGCAGGGACGTATGACGCTGTTTTTTGTGTCCAACCCCACCAGTCCCTTCTACGGGAGCGACACGTTTGACGGCATCCTGTCGTTCGTGGCCCGCAACCCGCGCCGTTGCAACTTCCGCGAGCAAAACGGCAAGCGCTCGATGGTCATTAGTGATATACCAACAGTTGAGTCAGCAGTACAGCTGCTGACTCAAATGGGTGGTAAATAAAAAATAAGGAGTTTCCTTTTTCTTAGAACTTGGCCATCTTAATGGCTACTACGGCACATTCGTCGCCCTTGTTGCCCAACCGACCACCGGCACGGTCCAGTGCCTGCTGCAGGTTCTCGGTTGTCAGCAGTCCGTAGACCACGGGGATGCTTGACGTGGCATTCAGTCGGGCAATACCTGCCGTAACGCCCTGACAGATGTAGTCGAAGTGAGGGGTCTCGCCGCGAATGACGCTGCCCAGGATGATGACGGCATCGTAGCCGTCGTTGAGGGTCATCTGGTGGGCACCGTAGATGAGCTCGAAGCTGCCGGGAACCGTCTTCACATGAATGTTCTCGGGCAGTGCTCCATGCTTTTCAAGTGTCGACGTACAGCCCTCTAACAGTGCTCCTGTAACCTCAGGATTCCACTCTGACACGACGATGCCGAAAATCATGTTCGATGCATCGGGCACCTTGTCGACGTTGTATTCCGAAAGGTTTCGTGTTGCCATTACTCCTTTACGCGCTCAATATATGCATCAATGGTCTGGTACTGCATGGAGTTGAAGTACTTGTCCTTCACCTCCTGATACAGCTTCAGTGCCTCGGCCTTCTTGCCCTGATTCTCCAGAATCTCACCGGCCTGGATAAGCCATGTGGGGGACAGCGAGTTGTTGTCGGCCTTACTGGCAGCCTTCTTCAGGTGCTCGACGGCCTTGTCCAACTGGTTGAGGTTAGCGTAAGCGTTACCCAGTGCGCCTTCGGCAGCGGGAGAAATCATCTGGTCGTCACGTGCACTGAACGACTCCAGGGCATTGACAGCCTCCTGCCACTTGCCCAGCTGGGCCTGACAGAGACCAATGTAGAGCTGAGCCAGATTGCCGGCATCGGTAGAGCCGTACTCGGCAGCGACCTTCTGGAATCCCTCCAGAGCCTTGGCGTAGTCCTGCTGCTGGAAGAGTTCCTGACTCTTGGCCAGTTCAGTGCTGGCGTCCTGCTGACGGGGCTCGAAGTAATAGTTGTTAGCGAGAATTGCACATACGATGACTGCAATGATTGCAACCACTGCGATGATGATGGCCTTCTTGTTCTTCTCGAAGAAGGCTTCGGTCTTGTTGACCGGCTGCTCTTGAACAGCAGCCTGCTGTTGAATTTTGTTTGCCATTATTTTTGTTGTTTTTATTGTTCTTGGGTATATCGGGTGCAAGCCGAATGCAGGGTCAAGCGAGCTTGAACTATGCTGAGGCGAAGCCCCGGTTCACGATGAAAATCGTAAATCGGCTGCAAAGGTACGAAAAAGTGAACGAAAAACCAAATAAAAACAAAATAATTTCGTACCTTTGCACTCGCAATGATACTTCAGAAGCTTTCTATACTGAATTACAAGAACATCGCTGAAGCCCAGTTGGAGCTCTCGCCCAAGATGAACTGCTTCATCGGTCCCAATGGGGCGGGGAAGACCAACGTGCTGGATGTGGTGTACTACTTGTCGTTCTGTCGGTCGGCTTCGAACCCCATCGATTCGCAGGTTATTCGCCATGAGGAGCCTTTTTGCCTGATTGAGGGATTGTACAGGGAAGATGAAAGATTAAAGATGAAAGATGAAAGATTGACGATTTCCTGCGGCATCAAACGGGGCGTGAAGAAGAGTTTTAAGCGCGACAAGAAACCCTACAAGCGGTTGTCGGAACATATCGGGCTGATACCGTTGGTCGTGGTGTCGCCGTCGGACACGTTGCTCATCGAGGGTGGCAGCGAGGAGCGCAGGCGGCTGATGGACATGGTGATAGCTCAGTATGACCGCCCGTACATCGACCATCTGGTACGCTATAATAACGCCCTCTTGCAGCGTAACACCCTGCTGAAAATGGAGGATGCCGAACCAGATCCGGCCTTGTTGCAAATCTGGGAAGAGCAGATGGCCGACGAGGGCGAGCAGTTGTACCAGCGTCGCAAGGCTTTCGTCGAGGAACTGACACCCGTATTCCAGGATTACTACCGGCGTATTGCGCAGGATCGCGAACAGGTGGGACTCAACTATGTGTCGCACTGCCAGCGCGGCCCGTTGCTGGAGGTGATACAGCGCGACAGAATGAAGGACCGCGCCGTCGGCTACTCCCTGCATGGCGTCCACCGCGACGACCTGGAGTTTACCTTGGGAGGGCACCTGATGAAGCGCGAGGGTTCGCAGGGCCAGAACAAAACATACGTGGTGGCGCTGAAGCTGGCACAGTTTGACTTCCTGAAGCGTACAGCCTCGCAGACCACGCCGCTGTTGCTGTTAGACGACATCTTCGACAAGTTGGATGCCAGCCGTGTGGAACAGATTGTACGTATCGTGTCGGGTGACAGCTTTGGTCAGATTTTTATTACGGATACCAACCGCGACCACTTGGACCAGATTTTACAGACCGCAGCCTTGGACTACAAGATCTTCCATGTCGACCATGGAAACATAAACATTAAAGATTAAAGATGTTTAAGCGTGATGTCCAATCGGTTAAGGACTTGATTCTGCGCACGTTGCGCGAACAGGGACTGGAAACGCCACTCAACCAGAAGCGGTTGGTTGAGTCGTGGCCTGAGGTGGCCGGTCCGATGATTGCGGGCTACACGCTGAATACCTATATCTACAACCAGACACTTTATGTCCGCCTGTCGAGTGCAGCGCTGCGGGCTGACCTGAGCATGATGCGCCAGGAGTTTGTGCAGCGCCTGAATGCCGTCGTCGGCGAACAGGTCATCGTCGATATCCGCTTCTGCTAACAGATGACTTCGTCCATCAGAATGTCGTGGACATCGGCGGGCACTTTGTCAACGAGCTGGAAGGGGAAACATATACCTATTTTATAAATATGGGGCAGCCGGGCGAGGAAACGGTCGTAATAGCCCTTCCCGCGTCCTAATCTGTGTCCCTCCCGGTCGAAGGCCATACCAGGGACGATGGCCACATCAATCAGGTCATAGTCTGTGAACAGCTCACCCGTAGGTTCCATGATGCCGAAGGCTCCTGGTTCCAGGTCGTTGGGGCCGGTATAGCGTCGCAACTCCATGTCCGTATCGCTGACGACACGTGGCAGCAATACCGTCTTACCCTCAGCAGTCAACCTATTGAGCAAAGGCAGTGTTGGCACCTCGTCGGGCAATGCGCTGTAGAGCAGCACGGTACGGGCATCTGCCAATCGCGGATGTCTGCTGAGCTTGGTGAGAGGATGGCTGGCACGGATGAGCCGGCGTAGTTCCTGCTTGCTGTTCATGCCACCTTCTTGTCTTCTTCCTTGAGCGGAGGTGCGGGGAATGCCATGTTCTGGCGGAATACTTTCAGCGTCTCCATGATGGCTGGGTCGTCGTCGTTCAGGTATTTGATCCAAGCCTCCTCGCTCATCATGTTATAGATGATGCGGCTGTTGATGTAGCGCTCCAACAGCTTGTGCGAGCGTTGTATCATCAGGTTGCGGCGCTTCAGCCCCTTCTGTTCGGCGTAGTTGACAAACAGCTCCACGGTATTCAGCTTGTCCAAATAGGCAGCGAGGGACTCCTCGCTTACGTACTGGTTCAGCTTCGGGCGATTGTTGTCCGTGTATTCGAAGGCAAACTGGATGATGAGTCCGCTCATGGATGCCTGCTTGTAATAGGATGTGACGTCGGTGGTGTCCTCGGCTACGAAGATGTCGGGAGTGATGCCGCCGCCGCCATAGACGGAGCGCCCGATGGCTGTCTTGTAGGCTGGCCCTGTGTGCTTGATGCTGTCCTGTGAGAAGAACTCACCATGCTCGTAGCGGGACAGGATGTCCTCCTCGTAGTCCTTGTTGTCGCCTGAGGTGTAGGGCTTCTGGATGCAGCGTCCCGACGGGGAGTAGTAGCGGGCAATGGTGAGGCGTATCATCGACTGGTCGTTGAATACGATGGGTTCCTGTACGAGTCCCTTGCCAAACGAGCGGCGTCCAATGATGGTGCCGCGGTCGTTGTCCTGGATGGCGCCAGCCAGAATCTCGGATGCCGATGCCGAACTCTCGTCGATGAGCACCACGAGGGGTATTTGCTGGTAGGAGCCGCGCCCGTCGCTACGGTAGTTCTGTCGTTGTGACTTGCGTCCTTGGGTGTAGACGATGATGCGTCCCTTGGGCAGAAACTCATTGGCTATCTGTACAGCCGACTGCAAGTAGCCGCCCGTGTTGCCACGCAGGTCGATGCAGAGGTTCTCAAACTGCTGCTGCGACAGCTTGGCCAGTGCGATGAGCAGTTCGGGGTAGGTATTCTCGCCGAAGTTCTTGATGCGGATGTAGCCCGTCTTGGCATCCAGCATGTAGGTGGCGGTGACACTCTTGGTAGGAATCTCACCACGTGTGACCACGAAGTCGCGAATCTTCTTCTCACCGAAGCGCAGAATGCCCAACTTGACCTTGGTGTCCTTAGGACCTTTCAGTCGGTGCATGGCTACCTCGTTGGTCAGCTTTTTGCCGGTGAAGTCGTCGTCGTCCACCTGGACAATCTTATCGCCGGCAATGAGTCCGGCACGCTCTGCGGGACCGTTGCTGATGACTTTCTGGACGTGCAGGGTGTCCTGTCGGATGGTAAACTCAATACCCACACCCGAGAAACTGCCGCGCAGGTCGTCGTTGGCCTGCTCTACGTCCTTGGCAGAGATATAGACGGAGTGTGGATCCAGCTCGGCCAGTATCTGTGGCATGGCCTTCTCCACCAGGTCGTTGACGTTCACCGTGTCGACATATTTGTCGTCGATGATGTGCAGCAGGTTGTTCAGTTTGTTGCTGCTGTTGTTGATGATACTCAGCCGGTTGCCCGAGAAGTGGTTGGCATAGAAAGTACCGATGAGTATTCCTATCACCATCGCTATTGCCAGCAGCAGGGGCATGAGACGATTTTTATTGCTTGCCATTATCTATTATCTTTTAGTTCATAGTTCACAGTTCATAGTTCACAGTATAATCATTCGTCGTTCAATGTTCAACGTTCAATGTTCACCGTTTAATGTTCTCCTAAGTACACGACCTCGATGCCAGCGCGCTCCAACAGTTCTATGCCGTCCATCAGGCGGTACTTCTCGCCGTAGACCACGCGGCGGATGCCTGCCTGGATGATGAGCTTGGCACACTCGATACAGGGCGAGGCTGTGATGTAGATGGTGGAGCCTTCGCTGTTGTTGCTCGACCGTGCCAGCTTCGTGATGGCATTGGCCTCAGCGTGCAGCACGTAGGGCTTGGTGACGCCGTTGTCATCCTCGCAGACGTTTTCGAATCCGCTGGGCGTGCCGTTATAGCCGTCGCTGATAATCATATTGTTCTTGACCACCAGTGCCCCCACCTGACGACGTGTGCAGTAGGAGTTTTTTGCCCAGATGCGGGCCATCTCCAGATAGCGCTGGTCAAACTTCAGTTGCTTCTCCTTGTCCATCTTTTATCTCTTATCTCCTATCTCTTATCTCTTATCTCTCTTGATTCCATTCCGCTTGAGCAGTGCGTCTATCGTGGGCTCGCTACCCTTGAAGTTCTTATAGAGCGTCATCGGGTGCTCCGTGCCGCCCTTGCTCAGGATGCAGTCGCGGAAACGCTGGGCAATCTCCTGATTGAAGATGCCGTGACGCTTGAAGACGGCGAAGGCATCTGCATCCAGCACCTCGGCCCACTTGTAGCTGTAGTAGCCTGCGGCATAGCCTCCCGCCATGATGTGCGAGAACTGCACCGTCATGCAGGTATTCTCAAGCTGTTCGCCGAGGATGGCTTTCTGCCAGGCTTTCTTCTCGAAGGGAATGATGTCGGCGGTAAACGGCTCCCGCTGGGTGTAGTAGGCCATGTCCAGCAGTCCGAAGCTGACCTGTCGGAGGCAGGCCGTGGCAACCATGAAGTTGCGGCTCCTGACAATGCGCTCTATCAGTTCGTCGGGCAGTGGCTCGCCGGTCTCGTAGTGGAAGGCGAAGGTGCGCAGGAACTCCTTTTCGACGGCGAAGTTCTCCATAAACTGCGACGGCAGCTCCACGAAGTCCCACCAGACGTTAGTGCCCGAGAGCGACTCGAAGCGGGTATTGGCAAACATGCCGTGCAGCGAGTGTCCGAACTCATGGAGGAAGGTCTCCACCTCGCCTAATGTCAGCAGGGCGGGCTTGTTCTCCGTGGGTTTCGTCAGGTTCATGACCACGCTGACGTGCGGACGGACATTTTCACCTTTTTTATCGATATATTGTCCTTGATATTCTGTCATCCAGGCACCGCCCTGCTTGCCCTTGCGGGGATGGAAGTCAGCATAGAATACGGCGAGGAAAGAGCCGTCCTTGTCGAATACCTCATAGGCCTTGACGTCGGGATGGTAGACGGGGATGTCGCTGTTTTCCTTGAACGTAATGCCGTACAGACGGTTGGCCAGTCCAAAGACGCCGTCTATCACTTTCGACAGCTCGAAGTAGGGGCGCAGCATCTCCTGATCGATGTTGTACTTCTTCATCTGTAGCTTGTGCGAGTAGAATCCCGAGTCCCAGGGCATTAGTTTATCTTGCAGCGGACGACAGCGGACTTTCTCGGACTGTCCGTATAAGTCCGCTGTTGTCCGCTGCTTATTGAAAAGTTTGCGCAGTTCTTCGCGCTCCTTCAGGGCCGTAGGCTTGTAGGCATCAATGAGGTCGTTCAGCAGCTTGTAGACGTTGCGGCTGTTGGTGGCCATGCGGCGACGGAGCACGTAGTCGGCGTAAGTCTTATAGCCCAGCAGCTGTGCTATCTCGCGGCGCAGGTTGATAAGGCGCTGGCAGATGGCGAGGTTGTTCTCGCTGTTTTGGTGGGTACACACCGTATTGCGGGCCATATATAGCTGCTCCCTGAGTTCGCGCTGTGTCGAGTAGGTCATGAAAGGCGAGTAGGAGGGCGTGTCGAGTGTAAACACCCAGCCTTGCTTGCCTTGCTCCTTGGCCGTCAGGGCAGCAGCCTCACGAGCCGTCTCGGGCAGACCGTCCAGCAGAGCCTCGTCGGTGATGTCCAGCGAGAAAGCCTTCTGTTCCTTCAGCAGGTTCTGCGAGAACTGCAGTCCCAGCATCGAGGCCTCCTCCGTCAGTTCCCTCAGCTTCTGTTTCCCAGCCTCGTCGAGCAGGGCGCCGCTACGCACAAATCCCTCGTAGCAGTTGTCGAGCAGCATTTTTTCTTCAGGTGTCAGTTTGCGGTGGTGCAGGTGCACATAACGCACGCGCTCAAACAGCCTGGGGTTCAGCCTCACGTCGTTGGCGTGCTGTGTCAGGATGGGTTGCATCTTCTGTGCCAGCGCGTCCATCTCGTCGTTGGTCTCTGCCGACAGCAGGTTGAAGAACACCGTCGACACCCTTGACAGCAGGTCGTAGTAGCCCTCGTCCTCCTCGGTGTTGATGATGGTGTTGTCGAACGTCGGTTTCTCGGGATTGCTGATGGTTTTCTCTATCTGCTCGTTGTCGCGGCGGATGCCCTCCATGAAGGCCTCCTCGAAGTGCTCCAGGCGGATACGGTCAAACGGCACCGTGTCGTGCGGTGTCCCATAGGATTCAAAAAACGGATTCATACTTACGCTTTCTCTCATTTAAACTGCAAAGATAATACAATTCGCACGAACTGCAAAAAAAAATAACATCTTTTTATATAAGAAACCTCCATCGTCCACCTGATGAAGTCAATTTTTTAGGTGTTTTCTCGTTTTTCTGTTGTAATAATTTGGCGGTTATTCAAAACTTTTGTACCTTTGCGCCCCGAAAAAAGAAGATTTTTAGTTCTATATCAATAAACAATTAAACATTAAAAACAATGAAGTAGTATTTTTTCAATCTGATGACCCTGATGATGGTCGCAGTTCTGAGCGTTGGCATGACTGCTTGCGGTAGCGATGGCGACGATGACAACAAGGGTGGCAACGACGGTTTCGACTTCCCCAAAGACAAACTTTATGGCACTTGGCAAATCAGTGAGGTCAAGCTGTCAGAATCAGCAAAAGATTATGTAGCATGGCCATATGATGAGACAACCATCTCATTCAAGAGCGATGGCACATTCTCAGGTGCTGGCTACTTCGGTTCTGGTACGGGAACCTACATTGCCAAGGGTAAGACCATTACGACCTATGTTCAGAACAACGTATATATGACTTATAATGTCCTTAATCTGGATGGTACTACTGCCGAACTGAAAGCAACGCAGGCTACCACAGGTAATACGTTATGGGTAAAGTGCGTGAGGAAATAACGACTCCTTTCGCAGTTTAACCATCAAAAAAGAGGGCTCAGCCCTCTTTTTTGTTACTGTTTACTCACAGAGCAACTTGATTTCCGGGAACTGTGTCCAGTCCTCATTGTCGTGCGGACAAAGCGTCTGCATGCCCAACGCCTGAGCCGCCTTGATGTTTGCCTCGCCGTCATCTACAAAAAGCGTCTCCTCAGGCGTGGCCTGCTGACCCTCCAGCATCATGCGGAAAATCTTTTCATGAGGCTTCATCACGCCACACTCGTAACTCAGGTACATCTTGTCGAAATAATAGCCGATGCCATGTCCCTTGCTGTCAAACGCAGGGCTGTCGGCCCACATCATCATAAACGGATTCGTGTTCGACAACAGGCAAACCTTATAGCCCTTCTCCCGCAGGCGCATGATGCAGTCCAGGTTCCGTTGCGGCACATAGTCTGCATAGCCGTGCCATGCCTCATAGCACTCCTGCGCGGTTACTTCCCTGCCCGTCATCCGACACATCTCGGCCCTGAACTCCTCCTTCGTGATGCGCCCAGACTCAAAGTCGGCAAACACCCCCTTCTGCACAAAGGCATCCAGTCGCTGGCGGGCGTCCTTCAGTCCTATCTTCTCGAACCCCCTGATACCGCCTTCCAGACTCAGTGCCAGCACCACTCCTCCCAAGTCAAACGCAATATTCTTAATCTTCTTGATATCCATAGTCTGTCACGATTACAATTGCAAATGTAGCTAAATTACAGTTACTATCCAAATTTTTTAGCAATTTTTGGGTAAGTGGGTAACTCTTATGGCAGTTCTTGCAGAAAAAACGAATAAATTCGCTTTCTTGAGCGTGAGAAAGTTCTCTAAATCGAACGAAAAACCAAATAAATTTGGATTTTCTGAGATGCAGCCTATCTTCGAGACAAGTCTCAAAGATAATGGAAATCTTTTACGCATCCAAATATTTGAGATTTTTTCTTTTTATGGACTCATAGAAAAAAATATGTTTGAGGGGTTCGACACTATGTTGATTCTTACTTTTCTAATTTATTTTGTTGTTTGATGATTTATTTTCAAAATATTTTCGTACCTTTGTCGCGGAAATCATTTAAACGGTATGGACTATGACATTCTTAAATCAGTTTCACAAGGAAGTGACGGAGCGCAAGATGCGGAAAATAGCCGAATCGCAGCAGTCGCCGATGAGCTCCGCCGACTTTGCCAACTACATGAAGCGCAATCTGGAACTGGCCAAGCACATGTGACACCCTTTGAGCGGGAGCAGCGCATTGCCGAACAGATGGCCAAGGCCGGCGGCTACTGGATTCCAATGATGCAGGTGTTCAGCCTCGGTGTTCCTGGACCCAGCGGTAACGAGAACGATACCTATGTGGCCGACGATGCCGTTTACAAGGTCAACAACCTGATGAATAGCGGCGGCTTGTGGCACTGCTCGAAAAGGTGCTGATGCACAATGCGCTTTTCCCCGACACAGCCTACCAGTTTCGCGGCTTTGCAGGCTTCGACGGCCGCACCGTGCAGCCCGTTCTCCGTCAGGTTCGCGTAGCCAACGCCACTCCCGCCACACAGATTATGATTGACACCTACATGGCCGCCATCGGCTTCGAGAAAGCGGACGGCGAGGGTCGCTTCTCTAACGGCAGTTTCCTCGTCTGGGATGTCATTCCACGCAACGTCCTTGTTGATCGCGATGGCGACATCTTCGTTGTTGATGCGGAAATCAAACGCATTTGATATACCCGCCATTGCGACGAGGGCGAGCAGGATGGTGATGATGGTTTTCTTGTTCATATTCATTTATCCCAAATCGGTCGTTAGACTGAATTTTAGCCATTTCTAATGGCCGCCATTATTGACGAGACGAAGGAGAAACCGAAGGACGGACGCTGTCCCCGCTGTGGTGACAAGGTGCGTAAGAACGACCGCTACTGCTCCCACTGCGGTGAAAAACTGTAATCTATCCCCATACCTTAGCCCCAGTGTTGCTTCGTAGTTCCTCCTGTCTTTGTCCGCTATGTATTCGCTATGTGCTCAGTAGATGTCCGGTCAGTTACCGAACATATACCGGACATCTACCGAACATCTACCGAACATGAATGGGAGCTACTCCCTTGCAGCATCCTTGCTACATTTGGGCTACTTGCTGGTTATATTGGAGATGTTTCTTTTACCTATATGAAATGTACCCAAGCCTGGCTTTTCCAAATGTTCAAGAAGTAGAAAATCTTGTACCTTTATCTGTAATTGATGATCTTTCGTGGGGAGGTGATGCAAAATATCAAAAGGATTCTTATGATTATTTGCGTAAGGCTACTAATAGTTCAGAACTACTTGCTTTTTTTGATATTAAAAAGGGAATTCGTTATTATCAATCTTTATTTATGGACTCTAAATATGTAGACTTTGTAAAAAAATGTTGTTTGTGCCATCCTAATATAGAAATTCCTAAAGATTATAGTTCTTTAAAAGAAGGAACAATTATTTATCCTTCACTCAGAAAAGATCTGCTAAAAGAAAGTCTTGATTTAATTTCCAAGAAAGGCATAACTTCCTTTGATTTGATGAATTTTCAGGAGAAAGAATGGGCTACAATTGCAGAACAAATGCTTAATTGGGGATTTTGTAGAAATAAAGAAAGTGTTAGTTAGTTGGAAACGATTATAGAAGACATTATAAATACAAGGGAGGTTAGCCAGTCGGTGGTTAATCTCCCTTTTTGATGCTTGAGGGTAGGGCGGTGCCTTAGTCCTCAGTTAATGTTTGACGTTTGTTGGTCTCTGATGTAATGCATGATCATTCGATGTTTGAGGGTTAGACATTGAGGGCGGGGCCTCGGATGGCGACGCTGCACCCAGGGTTAGAGGCTCGAATACTCCTCCTGAGCATCGAAGCAGGGACAGTCCTTGTGGACGTTGGGGAGGTCGCGGTGGCCGAGGATGCGGGCATCGGGATGGGCTTTCTTCAGGCAACGGAGCAGGCGCAGCAGGGCGCGTTTCTGGCGGAGCGTGCGGGTGTCGGCGGCATTGCCATGCTCGTCGAGGCCTCCTTCGTAGCAGACGCCGAGCGAGTGCTGGTTGTAGCCTACGGCGTGGGCGCCCACCAACTGTTCGTGGCGCGTCTGGTAGGTCCGGCCGTCGCGGGTGATGTAGTAGTGGTAGCCCGTGAATCCGAACCTTTCCGCGTGACAGCGGATGAGGGCTGTCACGGGAAAGTTCTGGTTCGAGCGCGTGGCCGAACAGTGGACGACAATCAGATCAATGTGGCGCATGACT
>CACXAG010000009.1 GCA_902765585.1 uncultured Prevotellaceae bacterium | reverse complement strand
CAGAGCGTATGGAGGCCTTGATTTCTTACTTTTCGGGGCAATTTGTTCACATTTTTATCCTGACTGGCTTATAAATCCAAGATTTTTATGTAAATTTGCCTGAAATATTGAGCACTAACCAAACGGCACTAAAGACATGAACGTATTGAACAAACAATATAACACACTGATTATGAGGAGGTTACTACCCCCCCCCTCCCCATATTTCGTCATGTAAACATCACAAAAGCAGCAATGCTTACAGGTGGCCAACCCTGCCCTGCTACATGAGGCTTCACGCCTTTTTGTGGCAGGGCTCTTTGTGTTTTGAGATATTGAACAATCGTTGCTTAGCGGAGCCATGAAATTGTTTATTCATAAGATAGGTTTTAAATTATTTAATTAGTAAATACCCCCTCGTCCGCTGTAAAGTTCGCGAGGTTTCGAATAGACACATAGACATTATATATGCACACGTGGAATTCACGTGACGCCTTTCTAATATGTAGATTGCGCCAGTGGTCTGATGAGGATAGCTGGCTTTTGAAGAAACAAATAAAACAAGATATATGACAAATAGAAATTTAACAGATACCTAAGGAGACGCTCTGCGATTCCAGATGGTGTTACGTTGGCCAATGATGAAAGTAAAGAGAGAACACATCGTGCCTGGCACCCTGTTACTGAATTAGTAAATTCACTCTTGGGTGTCGCCTTCTTCTATGCAGGAACATCCTGTCAAGGGATTGAGACATATTGGAAGATTCAATATAATCCTGTGTAATAGTTCGGGAGTTGGGCTATGCCACTGGTTACATGCCACTGAGCTAAATAGCGAAAAAGAGACAATAAACATTAATAATAAATAACAAATGAGTTAAGTACGAAGAACCATGTGATAAGATTATTCTAACCATGCTTCCAAGAAGAGAGAGGGTGATAATCCCTCAACTTACTCGAATAGAATTATTATACATCATGACAAGAACAAACCTCTGGACGAGAACAGCCATGACGCTGCTACTCGTCATGCTCACCACCCTTGGCGCGTGGGCAGACCAAGTAACTGCCGAGGAGGCACTGCAACAAGCACAGGCATTCCTCGCCAACCGTTCAGACGGCCCGCGCCGCGCTCCCGGCGCCGCGCCGCAGCTCGTCTCCGCAGGCCAGGTTTGCGGACTCTACGTATTCAACACGGCCGACAAGAAGGGCTTCGTCATCGTCTCCAACGACGATGCCACCTACCCCATCCTCGGCTTCAGCGAAAGCGGCACCATCGACCCCGCCAACATCCCCTCCAACATGAGGGCCTGGCTGCAGGGCTACGCCGACCAGATAGCCTGGCTGCAGAAGCAGGACAAGCAGGGCAGGCAGGACGGACAGCGCCGCGCCCGGCGCCGCACCGGCACCCACAGCACCGAACCCATAGCCCCGCTAATCAGCACTACGTGGGAGCAGAAAGAGCCATACAACAACCTGTGTCCCATGTATTCCAGCACCGAAAGGGCTGTCACGGGTTGTGTGGCTACGGCCATGGCGCAGGTAATGTGCTACCACCAGTGGCCACGGTCGTATACGTCAGCCATCCCTGGCTACACCACCGCAACCCATGGTATTGATTTGACCGCCGAACTGCCTATAACCACCTTCGACTGGGAGAATATGCGATTGAGCTACTACTCCACCCCCTATTCAGAAGCCGAGGCTAATGCCGTAGCTACGCTGATGCAATACTGCGGCTACTCAATCTTGACGGACTATGGAGATTCGTCGGGAGGCTGCTTCTCCTGTGTGGGCGGTGCCTTAAAAACTTATTTCAATTACGACGAAACCATTAAACTTGTCTATCACAATTCATATAGTGAAGCTGACTGGTCAGACCTAATCTATGATGAACTAGCTCAACTGCGCCCTGTGATTTATTGTGGTAAGACATCAAACAATATTAGCCATGCGTTTGTATGTGACGGCTACAAATATGAAAACGACAACGACTATTTCCACATCAACTGGGGATGGGAAGGTTGGTGCGACAACTATTTTTTACTCTCTGCACTTGACCCTATTTACAGCAACAGTCCTACATTATCATACAATTACGACCAGTCTGCTGTTGTCGGTATAGAAAATTCCACAAACATTAGAATAACAGCCACTAAGGTAGGCCCGCATAGTGCCGTGCTGAGTTGGAAAGGAGGGGGAACAGCCATCGCGTGGGTGGTTGCCTATAAGGCCGAAGATGATACTGACTTCACTGAGGTTAACGTCACTGAGAATCCTTTCACCCTTACTGGGCTTACCCCTGAAACAAAATATTATGTAAAAGTGCGCCGATATAGTGAAACAGACAATTGGAGCAAGGCAATATACTTCACTACCGACATTGCATGTCCCGCCCCTACCACCGTTGCAGTTAATAATATCAAGATGTCCTCGGCTGATATTATCTGGATGGGCAACAATAATGCTACAAGCTACAATTTACGCTATGCCACGTATAATTCGGGAGTTCTATTTTTCGATGACTTTGAGAATGGACTCGATGCACAAGGCTGGACTACCGTCCGCAATGGCGAAGGCACCGAAGACACAGACTGGCAGACTTCAGATGCTTCGGAATTGATATATAAGGCAAACCACAGCGGCCAAAATGTAGTTGTGACAAGTAGCCTTGATTATGGTTATGGAGATGTTGAAGTTGACAACTGGCTTATTACACCTCAATTGGAATTAGGCGGTACAATGACGTACTGGGTAATGGAAGAAGACTATTCGCAAAATCACTATGATATCTATGTATCCACTACCACTACGGATGTTAATAACTTTATAAAGATTTACGAATCAGGTGATGTCTCCAATACTTGGACGAAAGTTACTGTTGATTTAAGTGCATATGCAGGACATAAAGGCTACATTGCTTTTCGTCTTACTGAGGAAGGTAAAGGCTTCCTTTGTATCGATGATATCACTATCACCAAAGCTCCTGACATATGCGAATGGCAAGAGGTGAAAAATGTCACAAGCCCATACACCATCGAAGGACTTACGCCAGTAACCACATATAATGTAGAGATTCAGGCAGTCTATGAATATGGTGTCAGCAAATGGACAACAACAAGTTTCACCACTGCCCTTGTACTTGCCAACAATGCAACAGACAACAGTAGTCTCATCGAAGAATTCGATGGTGAGAGTATCATTGTCAAGCTCACAGGTCGCACACTCTACAAGGACAATAGTTGGAACACGATTACACTGCCCTTCAACGTTGACCTGACCGATGAGAATTGTCCACTCTACGGAGCTAAGGCTCAAACGCTTGAGAATGCCACTATAGATGGCAGAAACGTCACGCTATTCTTCACCAATGACTTGACGATGCTGGAGGCCGGCGTACCATACATAATCAAATGGGACAGCGGCAACAATATTATTAATCCCGTGTTCTACGGTGTTACCATCAAGAACAGCACCTCTGAGGAGCGCATTATCTCGAAGGCCAATGGACACGTTAAGTTCATAGGTTACTACGATGCCTTTGGCATCACGGAAGAAAACGACAACATCTTTTACATGACGGCAGAAAGCCAGTTGAAGTACACGGGTATTGCCCGCACACTGAAGGCTTGTCGTGCCTACTTTCAGTTCTCGGAGAACATCCTGAATAATGCGCGTAATTTCGTGCTCAATTTCGGTGACGGAGAAAGTGTACCGACAGGAATGTGTCACATAGAAGAAATCACAGCAAGTGCTGACGCATGGTATAGCCTTGATGGACGCAAGCTTGACAAGAAACCGACGGCGAAAGGTGTCTACATCTACAACGGACGCAAAGCCGTGATAAAGTAATAGAACGACAAAAGAAATGGTTATGAAGAAAAAAATATATAAGAAGCCAGAAATTTTACTCCTCGCTATGGAGGTAGCAGAGCTTATAGCCTATAGCGGCGGTAGCGAAAGCGCAGGTGTTACGATAAATGGGGAAGAGGCTGACTACGACGAAACCGCGGATAACCGTTCCCGTGGTTTCTGGGGCAGTAGTGACGAGGTATGGTAGGCTCACTGAGTTTATAGGAACTCACGGAGGAACTGCCCCTTGAGTTACTAATGCCTTTATTTAGAGCGAGCCAGTGGTCTGTTGATAGATCGCTGGCTTTAGAAGAGAAACAAATAATAAACAAGATATATGGCAAATCAATATAAAATACCACATCAATGGCGGAGCGACAGATTAAATCACGCGAACGAGTAGCAGAGCGCGGTGAGGTGTTCACTGCCGAGAGGGAGGTGAATGCTATGCTCGACTTGGTAAAGCAGGAAACGGAGCGAATAGATTCCCGCTTCCTGGAGCCTGCTTGTGGTACGGGCAACTTCCTCGTAGAGATTCTGCGTCGAAAACTGGAAGTGATAAGAAGACAGTACCAGAAGCAGTTGGGCGAACTGGAACTACAGACCACCATAGCTCTAAGCAGCATCTACGGTATTGACATCATGAAGGACAATGTGGAGGAGTGTTGCCAGCGATTGCATGGTATAGCTTGCTGTTGGTATTCAGAAGTGCATCCCCAGCAGAAAGCCCCCTCTCAGAAGCTTTCAGCCGTATGGCTCTATCTGCTTCATCGCAATATTCTATGGGGTGATGCACTGACCCTTCGTGAGCCCGTCAACCAAGATGCCACAAACAATGAAAAGCAGAATGCAAAGCCTATCACCTTTAGCGAATGGTCGTTTATCAGCGATATGGTAATGCGTAAGGACTTTCATCTGGCAGCACTTGTTCAGGCTCAGTCTACCAGCGTACCCTTCGTTAAAAACGACCAGGGCAACGAGGTATTTCTGCCCCCTGAGCCCATACGCGAATATCGTCCCATTCATTATTTGAAAATAGCTACCTATTATGATATTAAACACTAATTACAATCCTGACGTGTTGACTTGTCTGGCCAACCTGTCGAACGATGAGGTGTTCACACCGCCTCAGGTGGTAAATCGTATGCTCGATATGCTACCAGCAGAGCTATTTCGTAGCAAAGAGACAAAGTTCCTTGATCCTGTTAGCAAGAGCGGCGTTTTCCTTCGTGAAATAGCCAAGCGCCTGATGATAGGTTTGGAGAGTCAGATACCTGACATTCACGAACGGGCCGACCACATCTTCACCAAGCAACTCTTTGGTATAGCTATTACGGAGCTGACAGCTCTCACCAGTCGTCGTTCCGTCTATTGCAGTAAAAGGGCTAATGGACAGTATTCCATTTGCCGAAAATTCCATGATGAAGAGGGTAATCTTCGATACAGAGCGATTGAACATAAGTTCGTAGATGGAAAATGTAAGTATTGTGGTGCCTCCGAATCTGTCTTTGGCAAGAAAGCACGTACAGATTTGGAGAGTCACGCATACGAGTTTATTCACACAGACAAACCAGAAAAAATATTCGGAAACATGAAGTTTGACGTTATCATAGGAAATCCACCGTATCAATTGGAAGATGGAGGTGGTATGGGGTCAAGTGCTATCCCTATATATCAGAAATTTGTGACTCAGGCACAAAAACTTAACCCTCGATTTCTCACAATGATTATCCCCTCTCGTTGGTTTACGGGAGGAAGAGGTTTGGACGATTTCCGAGACCGTATGCTCAATGATAAAAGAATCAGTATTCTTCATGATTATGTCAATGCCTCAGAATGTTTCCCTGGAGTAGAGATTAAAGGTGGTGTTTGCTATTTCCTTTGGGAAAAAGACAGAAACGGTTTATGTAAGGTCTATACTCATTCAGGTGACAGGACTACTGAGTCTAATCGATATTTATTAGAGGAAGGAAGTTCAATATTCATTAGAAATATTGAGACCATCAATATTATCCATAAAGTCCAGCAAAAGGAAGAAGCTTCATTCTCTACTATTGTGAGTGCAAACGATCCATTTGGTTATGATGTTCGCGTGGCCAATAGTTATAAAAGAATCAAACCCAAATATGATTTAAAACCATCAGCAGACTCTGTAAAATTTTACTATAATGGTTGGAAGAAGAATGGAATTGGATATATATCTGCTTCATCAGTTTCAAAAAACAATGATTGGATTAAGAAACCAAAGATTTTAATTCCAAAAGCATGGGGAAACGGAGATCCTGCTACAGGCTGGTTAAATCCTATTATAGCTGACGATAACTCTGTTTGTACGGAGACATACTTGGTCGTTGGCCCATTTGAAACTGAGACAGAGGCAGAAAATGCTGTTTCGTATATTCAAACCCGATTCTTCCACTTATTGGTTTCTGCAGTAAAAATCACACAGAATACCATGCAGAAGGCTTATACATTTGTTCCTCTCCAAGACTTCTCTCACCCCTGGACTGACGAAATGCTTTATGAGAAATACGGACTAACAGATGATGAGATAGCCTTTATTGAGAGTATGATACGACCAATGGAATAGACTAAAAACAACAATAACGAAAACGATAACAAAATAAATAAAAGCGCGATCTTTGATAAGTTTTTGATTGGAAAGTTTGGAAATATCAAATACTCTTTGTATTTTTGCATCGTAAATGCAATAAGCTATGGACGAGAAGAGATATTCAATACTCGACGAAGAGGAAAGCGTGGGCATGGTCAGTGAACCCGCAGTAGGCTATTCCGCAAAGGTAGCTGTACCTGTCGTGGAATTTAAATATCCTGATGGATATGATGGATTCTACACGGAAGATTCTGCTGAGTTTGAGACGTACAAGTCCGAGCTGATTGCTGAAGCCATGAACGATGGTATAGGATGTACATGGAATGAGGTCAGACAACAAATAAGAGATCGTCATCCATGGCTCAGATAATCTGGAAACCACGAGCCATTCGTCAACTCAATGCTATCATCGACTACAGTGTACCTGAGTTCGGTATGGTTGCATTTAAGCGTATGGATAAACGAATACAGGAAATAGAAAAGAGATTAGAGATGTTTCCAGAATCGTTTACTATAGAACCTTTGTTGAAGAACGACAAGGTTACTTTCCGCTATTGTACTCTACGTAAACGTCATAAGCTGATATACCACTACTCAGAAGCAAAGGATACTGTGTATATTGATGACATTTGGGACATGAAGATGAATCCCAAAACGCTGAGAGAACGATTCAAATAAATCTTTCCATTTAGAGGCTTTTCAAGAGACTCGCGCCATAACGAAAAAGTGTGATTATGGCACAGAGTAATTTCTTTCCCAGTCGGCCAGATCTGACACCTCAGATTTATGCCTATAGTGACCCGCGCTATGAGGGTATGCTGAAGGTGGGCTATACGACGCGTGACGTGCAGAAACGTGTAGCTGACCAGTATCCCGTGAAGCTGCCCGGCGACAAGCCCCCTTATAAGATTGTCTATCAGGACAGCAGTGTACGTGACGACGGCACGGCTTTTACCGATGTGATGGTGCATTGGTGGCTTCGTAAAAACGGATTCGCAAATGTTGGCGGTGAGTGGTTCAAGTGTACTGCCAGCGATGTGCGAGCTGCTATGTACGCCCTGAAGAGTGGCACCGAGAATGAGGAACACCGAACGGAAACCTTCAAGATGCGCGAGGAACAGCAGGACGCAGTAAACAAGACAGCAGCCTATTTCAGAAGCTACGAGCGTGAAACGGGCAAGACACCTCACTTCTTATGGAATTGCAAGATGCGTTTCGGAAAGACCTTTACCGCCTATCAGTTGGCTAAACACATGGGGTGGAAACGTGTGCTCGTACTAACATTCAAGCCCGCAGTAGAAAGCGCATGGGAAGAAGACCTGAAAACGCATGTTGATTTCAAGGGGTGGCAGTTTATCTCGCGTACCTCAGAGCTTACATACGAAACCGCTGACCACAACCGCCCCATCGTCTGCTTTGGTTCTTTCCAAGACTTTTTGGGTAAGAATAAGGCTGGCGGTATCAAGGTAAAGAACGAGTGGGTACACTCCGTGAACTGGGACGTGGTGATTCTCGACGAATATCACTACGGTGCTTGGCGCGAGAATGCAAAAGACTTATTCTATAACGAGGAAAAAGCTGAACAGCAGGCTCAGGACGGTGAGGCACTTGACTATTTCGACGAAGACAACATGCCTATCACCACCAATCACTATCTCTATCTCTCAGGAACACCCTTCCGCGCTATCGCATCGGGTGAGTTTATCGAAGAGCAGATATTCAACTGGACTTATAGCCAGGAGCAAGAGAAAAAGAATAACTGGAAGGGTGATGGCGAGAATCCTTACGAGATGATGCCTCGTATGGTGCTGATGACCTATCAGATGCCAGATGACTTGGTGCGTGTGGCTAAGGAAGGAGAATTTGACGAGTTTGACCTAAATGAATTCTTTGCGGCTGATTTACCCGAAAAGGCAGATTATGACTATGCCACATTCCGACATGAGGACGAAGTGCAAAAATGGCTCGACCTGATTCGTGGAGCCTATCGTAATTCTATCAAGGATGACCTGACGTTACGTAACGAAAAGCCACCAATGCCTTTCAGTCATGCGCCTTTGCTGCGCATACTGAACCATACATTCTGGTTCTTGCCATCAGTGGCTTCGTGCTATGCGATGCGAAATCTGTTGGGGCAGCGTAACAACGTGTTCTATCATGATTTCAAAATCGTGGTGGCAGCAGGAACAGAGGCCGGTATTGGTGTAGGTGCTTTGCCACCTGTGCGCAAGGCTATGGACAATCCGCTTGCGACCCGCACTATCACCCTGTCCTGCGGCAAGTTGACTACAGGTGTAACGGTAAAACCTTGGTCAGGCATCTTCATGCTTAGAAACAGCAGCTCTCCCGAAACCTATTTCCAGGCTGCATTCCGTGTGCAGAGTCCTTGGGTTATTAAGAACCCGACAGATGACGATCCCAATCGCAGTGAGATTATGAAGCGTGAGTGCTATGTGTTCGACTTTGCACCCAATCGAGCCCTGCGTCAGATAGCAGACTATTCTTGCCGTCTGAATGTGAATGAGAACCAGCCCGAAAAGAAGGTTGCCGAATTTATCAAGTTCCTGCCTGTGCTGGCCTACGATGGTATGCACATGAAACAGATAGATGCTGCAGGTATCTTGGATATTGCTATGAGTGGCACTTCGGCCACGTTGTTGGCCCGTCGTTGGGAAAGTGCATTGTTAGTGAATGTCGATAACATCACCCTGCAACGTCTGCTCAACAATCCTGAGGCTATGGCTGCCCTAATGAATATTGAAGGTTTCCGTTCGCTTAACAAGGATATTGAGACTATCATCAACAAGAGCGAGGCTGTGAAGAAAGCCAAAGCCAAGGCAAACGTAAAGGAACTCACCATCAAAGAGAAACGCAAGTTGACGGAAGATGAGAAGGAGATGAAGTCACTCAGAAAGCAGATACAGGACAAACTCATCAAGTTTGCTACCCGCATACCTATCTTTATGTATCTGACAGACTTCCGTGAGCAATGCCTGAAAGATGTCATTACGCAGCTGGAACCAGGACTATTCCAAAAGGTTACAGGTCTGACGGTGAAAGACTTCGAGTTGCTGGTGAGCCTGAATGTGTTCAATTCTGCCATCATGAACGATGCCGTCTATAAATTTAAACGCTACGAGGATGGATCGTTGGAGTACATCGGTTTCGATAATTCTATGAAGGAAAGCAAGCGTGTGGGTGGTTTCGACAGCACCTTGCCGCGTGAGGTATTTGAAGAGTTGTATTTCGTTAACGAGGATAGATAAGGTGAATATCAACGCAACTGAAGAACTAATTCGCGTGCTGAGCGAAATAGATGCAAAAATAAAGCATCTGGAAAATAGTCCCAATCGGACTTTCGTATTGATAGAATACGAAACGGTTCATTCGTTCCACTATTTCAATCTATGTTTCAAAAAGTTTTGGGATGAATTCGATCGTCATTCCGCTAGTCAACTCTTGCAATACCAGAATATTGTGAATACTTATTCAGAATTGAGTGACAGGTATGTAAAACTATTAAGAGAGCAGATAAGTTATCTAGGAGGGGTAATTGACTTTAATGATAAATGTGTAAAAGATTTACCACCAGTAATATTTAGTGAGGATAATAGTAAAGATGTCATTGGATACTATGAAGATTGTTTAAAGAACGAGAAAGATGAGGTAGGCAAGCCTCTATATACTATTATAGTTGACCGCGATTTGCATTATGAGGTCATTGATGGGAAAGATGTCCCCATAGATTTCTATCTTTTCAAAAGTGACAAATTAAACGATGTTCATTACAAGAGCCTTCTTGAAATGCACAACTGTCTGAATAATATTTATTTACTCATGTGTGCTGTATGTTCTTACCCTGAAAGTCTGATATATGGATACCAACCCAACCAAGAAGATATAATTAGTGCTCTTGAAATTGGATTGCGCCAATATGCTATGGAAATAGGGAAGAAAGTAGAACGCGACTTAAAGAAAATAGCTCAAGTATTGAAACCTTATAGAAACGCCTCTTTGAGCCCAGATGTATGGGGACATGTGGTGCAAATGGAGGATGATATGTATGTACAGGCAAAAGTTGGAGAAATAGATGATAAATATCTTGAGAATATCTCTGCAACAAAAAATATGCTGATTGTTAATTTTTCCTTATTAGAGAAGGTCAAAACGACATGTCTCGATGGGGAATTCTTTGATATCAGTTTTTCTATAGGAACCCACAATTTGCTTTCATCGCTCAATGCAGATAACCTTGACCTATTCTACGAATTGGTGCTTAGGCGGAATATCATTCAACGTGAGATGTTCCCTGATAAATTGAGTGTACAATATGATGAATGGATTAATCCTAAAGAAGAACAGCAGCCAGAAGAAGTTGAAAATAATAATGGTTTGAGTGATGTACGTCAGTCTAAGCTGAACGAAATTATCAGCATATTACAAAAGGGAAATTGGAAGCAACCAGCAACAGCAGATAATATCGAAACGTTTTTGAATGCTATTTTTGGTAAAGACACTTCATTGCTTGATGAGGGAGATGTTGATAAGTGTGAGAAGATGTGGTCTTTAGTTGAAGGTGGAGGTGGTGACAGAATGGAGATAGTTCCAGCCAATCTTGCCGGTTTCTTTTCGGAAGAAAACCTACTTGCTGGTTCGCCCAAGGAAATCAGCACCGCCCTTTTCGGCAACGGCAATCAGGTCAACAACATCAATAAGGGCAATTCAAATCGCTGTAGCGTAGCTTTTAGGGGTGTAATACCATTCATAAAGAAATACATCGATAAGATTTTACGTCAAATATAGTTCTGAACAGAATTCTGAGACAATTCTGAATCGCCAAGCAGTTTTTAAGCATCTGTTTGGCGTTTTTTTTATTTTGTTTATAATCAGTAAGTTGCAATAATTCTGAAATTAATTCTGAGAATTATTGCATTAATTGTTGTCAGTTTCAGAGAATTCATTCCTTTGCAGCGTCGAAAGACAAAATCGCTCTTTGACATGGCTGACGCAAAGGAAACTCCAGGAGGCTGGAGAATGTTTACACTTACTACATGAAGGTAGCTGTAGGACAGTCTGCCTTGGATCTGTTATTCTCTCGTCAATCCTGCTGGTGCTCCTTATGGGGCCCGGCAGGACTTAGAACTAAAGAAACGTGAGGACTACCTCACACACGTACATTATTAATTAAAAAAATTACAACTATGGGAAAGAAAGTTTATTTGGCGGATACAGAAGGTTTTGGCTTCTTTATCTGTGAGTATGATGGTCTGGGAGCTGACAATAAGCCTCGACTGACGGTTATGATGCCGGGAAAACCAGTAGTAAACTACCTGGAGTATATGGACTATTACGGTGAAGATCCTGAAAACTATTATCTGCTCTGCGAGGAAGGCAAGCAGGCTGACGCGGCAATGGTGGTCGGGATGATGGGGCAAATGTTCCTGCGAGATGTGGATTCTTTCGACAGGATGACAGCCAGAATGGAACTGATGCGGAGAAACGGCATCGACTATGGCAGGGATCTGCAAAAGCTGACGATAAGGGTCATAGAAGTGAGAGACGATGATTTGGAGACTATGAAGTACCGTTTTGATATGTATGTTGGTGAAGAGGGACATTTCGTAAGTGAGAGTAATTACTTTGAAAAACCTGCTGACTTCATCTGTAAACTGAGAGGATTCTTCTACTTTGTTGAGGATCAGATGCACATCCCGCTCAGGAAGTGTCTGGTGGCGAAAGCACCCCTCGATAAGCAGTTCAAACGCTATTGTCCTAGCATATTTGACGAGATTGAAGCAAATAACTACTAATAAAAAAGGTATGAAAAAGGTATATACAAAAAACGCCCACGGGATTACCGTGAAGAAATGCTGTGCAAGTTGCAGCTACAAAGACTTGAGCAAGGCTAAACACGTTAGATTTTGCACACAGCACGAGAAGGAAGTCAAGGCATGCGGGCTCTGCAGCCTTTGGGAAATGAGTAAGCAGGTACAGTTGGCCGGGTGGTCACGAGGTCGGGTGAAGCGTAAGGAGTATCTGGAGTATCTCTTGACGGAGTGTGAAGACCGGAAAACAGCTACACAACTGGGGCTTCACGTGGTGGTGAAGAGCATAGAAGAGTTAAGAGTGGAATTTGAAAAGGAACAAGGCTCCATATACATTAACTTATAAACAGTAATCGGGCGAAGGCGAAGTGAAGGAAGTCACGCGTGTGAAAATGGCCAAATTCCGACACAACCCTTCACTCACAAATTCGCAAGATTATGAAAAAAACAAAGAAAAACAAGAATCAGAGAGAGGTAACGCTGGATGGTATGATGACCATCGGCAAGTCAAGCAATGATCTGTACCAGGCAGACTTCCAATGCTGTGAGGATGTGGAGGTAGAGAGCTTTATCGGGCGCTTCAAGGTGCAGGGCATGCATAACGGCGACGTATATATGGAGGAACTGCCGAAGCGCGTCAAGAACAAGCCCCTGTTCCGACTGGACAACAGCTCGTTCTCGTTAGGACGCGACGGATGGTACTACTATCTCTTCCGTCTGCCGGAGAGCGAACTGAAGGCACTGCCGGAGCTGCTGATGAAGGACGTGCGCGAGGCTGTGGCAAAGATTATCAGAATGTACTTAAACGGTAAGAAGCAATGACAAGACCGAGCTATTTTAACAGCGTGAGAGACCGCAGGGCGAAGACCCTGACCCCTGCGGCGCTCAGCGCCCTGCAGACCCGCCAGGCAACACTTGACGGCATGGCGGAGATTGCGAAGCTACAGGGTGAGGGTAAGGACATCCGTCCGGGCAAGGAGATGCTGAGTGTGGTAACCTGGGGAGCACGCTACAAGGAGGGCGACCCGCGAGGTACGGAGGGCGCACAGCCTACGGGACTGTTCTTCATAGACTGCGACCACCTGCAGGAACCACCACGCGAGGTGTATGAACGGCTGATGACGGCTGGCAGCATCGCGGACGAGGTGCGCCGGAAGGCTGTGGCTGACGTGATGAAGCAATGCGTGAAGGGCGCCCACGTAACGCCCAGCGGTGAGGGTCTGAGAATCATCCTGGCGAAGCTGTTGCCCGACAAGGACAACGAGGCGAACATCCTGGCCTTCAAGCAGATGCTGGCCGCTGACCCAGCCATCGGAACGGTGGATGAGAAGGTAAAGGACATCGGGCACCCGAGCTACGTGCCGAGTCTGGACTACTGGATTTATTTTGATAACGACATTTTGAATGAAGATGAGCACACAGAAGAAAACGATCACACAGAAACCACAGAAAACGGAAGCGCCTCAAGCGTCTCAAGCGTCTCAAGCGTCTTTAGCGAAATCGCAGCAACCGCAGGAGCGGGAACCGTTCAGACTCAGGACGAGCTACGGGGAGATTATAGACTTCGACTGAGCTATGATGCTGAGGGCTATCCCATCGGCGCGAACGGCAAGCGGCTGCAGACGGAATATCGCGGCCACCAGCTGACCGAGATTCGCGACAACATCGTGACGCTGATGGGCGGTCAACCCGAGGTTGGCGACCGCAACATGCGCACGTACAAGGTGTTGTCAGCCATGGCGCCCATCGTGGACTATAAGGAAGAGGTGCTGCGCACGCTGACACCCTACTGGGGACTGACGTGGGACGAGGCAGAGCCGATAGCCAAGAGTGCTGCCAAGCGCCGCCCGTCAGAAAAACTGCCTTACCTGCTATGGAAGGTGCTGCGCGAGATGGGCATAGACGACCAGTCGATGCAGGTAGATGAAGACGATGAAGATGCGTCGGACGATGACGAACTGAAAAACTGCACAGCGGAACCGTCCCTTCTGTGCACTTTGCCGCCGCTGGCACCGGTATTCAAACAATGGGTGGGAAATGCTCCGAAAGACTATGTGGAGATGATCTACTTCTCGGTGCTGTTCTGCATGGCTTGTCTGGCATCGAAGCTCCGGGCACGCTATCTGGACGGGCGCATCCACTCGCCGTCGCTGTTCATCACCGTAGAAGGTGAATCAGGATATGGAAAATCGTGGGTGGGCGATGTATGCGACATGCTACTGGTACCTCTGCATGCCGATGATGACAAGGCTGAGGAGAAGCAGTTGGAATACGAACGCGCGCTGAAGCAAAGCCGCAACTCGAAGAAGCAGCCCGAGGACCCGATGGTCATACAACGGTACCTGCCGCCAACCGTCTCGGTGACCGCCTTCCTGAAACAGAACTATCAGAACAAAGGCCTGCACTCGGTGACCTACTGCCCCGAGGCCGATACAATGGTGAAGCAGCACAATCGAGGCGCATGGGGCCAGCTCTCGGACATCTATAGGCTTGCGTATGAGAACGCCTCTACAGGGCAGAAGTTCATGTCGGAGAACTCGTTCTCAGGAAAAGCGAAAATTTTTTACAACCTCCTGGTGACGGGAACGCCGAAAAGTATGGCTCGCTTCTTTCGCAATGTGGAGGACGGACTGGTGACAAGAACCATTCCCATCGTGCTGCCCGACCAGTTTGCTGCCCAAAATCCGATATGGAAACCGTGGACGGCGTTGCAGCGAAAGGTCATCAACGACACCATCAACCGCGTGTATCATGCGCTGTCGATAGACGAAGAGGGCAACGTGGCCGAAGAGCACATGATGAAGATAGACTGGCTGAACAAGGCTCTTGACGAGTGGCTGGAGGAGCAGCGCCTGCTGTGTCTGAAAGAGATGTCGCGGGCAAGGGACACCTACCGGCGACGTGCTGCCAACGACGGATTCCGCGCTGGTATGGTGGTATACTATCTGCTGGGGGAGAAACCAACGGCCGAGGTGAAGCGTAAGACGATAGCCAATGCCCTCTATGTGGCCACCTATGCCGTAGAGTCGCTGATAGCCAAGTATGGGCGCGAGACAGAGGAAAACTTTAACGGCAAGGAAAAACGACCCGCTAAGAGTGTTATCCTGTTCGACCTGATGCCCGACAAGTTCAGTCGCGACCAGCTGAAGCAGAAGATGCAGGAGCTGAAAGTGCTGAGCAAGTTGCGCGATGTGGTGTGGCGCTGGGCCAAGTGCGGCCTCATCGAGGTGCTGCCTGATGGCAACATCCGCAAAGCGTCTCAAACGTCTCAAACGTCTCAAACGTCTTAGCGTCTTTTTTAAGAAACACTTCGCGGTAAGACCGAGTGGCAATCGCAGGCGCACGAACTTTAAACGGTAACTTTAAAGACGCTGTCCTTGAACTCACAGGGCCTGTCCCTGTGAGTTCTCATTGCATTTTTATACGGTAACCAATAAAAATTGTCGTTGTATTACAATAAAACGGCGCTTGGTAGCGTTAGTATTGTTGTATATATACAAATTGGAAGAGCTATGATAGAATACATCAGGGGTGAGCTGACAGAGCTGACCCCGGCATTGGCTACGGTCGAGGCTGCAGGCGTAGGGTACGGTCTGAACATTTCGCTGACCACCTATTCGGCCATACAAGGTAAGAAGGACGTGAAGCTGTACGTCTACGAGGCTATCCGAGAGGATGCATACGTGCTGTACGGCTTTGTGTCGAAGAAGGAACGCGAGATGTTCGAGCTGCTTATCACCGTCAGTGGCGTGGGCACGAATACGGCGAGGATGATGCTGTCGTCGATGAGCGTCAGCGAACTGTGCGGTGCCATCTCACGGGGTGACGAACGGCTCATCAAGGGCATCAAGGGCATCGGCAAGATGACGGCACAGCGCATCATCGTAGACCTGCGCGACAAGATTGTGGCCTTGGGCATTGCCGACGAGATACCCGCTGGCGGCAGCGTGGCAGCACCTGTCAACAATGCCGTGCGCGACGAGGCTGTGGCAGCCCTCACCATGTTGGGCTTTGCCCCGGCACCGACGCAGAAGGTGGTGGTGGCCATCTTGCAGAAAGAACCTGACCTGCCCGTGGAACAGGTGGTGAAATTGGCACTGAAACAGATAAAATAACTCAACTGTTGCAAGTATGAAAACGACCACAGATTTAACAGATTTAACCGATTTCAAAGGCTATCGCCGCGATTATTCGGGATTTCACAGATTCTAAGCGGTTTCATCATCGCGGCGTTAGCCGCTGTAATCCAATAATAAATCTGTGAAATAGCATCAACAACGCGCAGCAAAAATCTGTGTAATCTGTGAAATCTGTGGTTAAATATAACTTGAGAAACTTGTATAAGATAAAAAAGGAATGAAGCGAGTCCTCTACATGGCAGCAGTCCTCCTGAGCATCACGGCCTTGGCCATGTCGCCGCAGGATGACAAGTCGCAGAAACGGTCTGCGACTACGGGGCAGACTGCCTTGCAGATAGTAGAGGACGAGAGCATGCCGGACTCGGTGGAAAAGGCGCGGTGGAAGGTGCAGAAGACGGTGCCTATAGAGGTGGCTGACCTCGACTCGTCGGCACTGGACCTGAAGCGGCCCGAGAACATCAAGCAGGAGGTGGTATACAACGACTCGCTGAACTACTACCTGATAGGGGCGAAGATGGGCGAGGCCCTGCTGAACACGCCCGTGCTGATGTCGCCGGAGGAGTATATGAGGTGGAGCGAGCTGAAGGAGCGCCATGCCTTCTTCCGCCAGAAGGTGTCTGAAAACGTGCAGGCTCAGGGCAAGGAGAAGTTCTCGTTTGCCGACATGCACTTCGACCTGGGTCCGGCAGAGAAAATCTTCGGCCCTGGCGGCGTGCGCATAAAAACGCAGGGTACTGCCGAGTTGAAGTTGGGTGCCACGATGAAGGACATCGACAACCCGTCGCTGCCCGAGCGCAACCGCAAGACCACTGCCGTCGACTTTGACGAGAAAATCAACCTCAACGTCAATGGTAAGGTCGGCGACAAGATGAACATGAACCTGAACTACAACACCGATGCTACCTTCGACTTCGATACGAAGAACCTGAAGTTGCGCTACGAGGGTAAGGAGGACGAAATCATCAAGCTTGTTGAGGCCGGTAACGTCACCTTCCCCAGCAACAACTCGCTGGTGCGCGGTGCCAGCAGCTTGTTCGGCGTGCGTACCGACATGCAGTTCGGCAGGCTGAAGTTGCAGACCGTGCTGTCGCGCAAGAACTCGTCGTCGAAGAGCGTGTCGTCGAAGGGCGGCACCCAGTTGACACCCTTCGAGCTGGACATTGCCAACTACGAGGAAAACCGCCACTTCTTCCTGGCGCACTATTTCCGCGAGCACTACGACGCCGCCATGTCCCAGTTGCCGAACATCCTGACAGGTGTGAGCATCACGCAGGTAGAAGTTTGGGTGACCAACAAGTCGGCATCGACGTCGAACACCCGTAACCTCATTGCCCTGACTGACCTCGGCGAGAGCCGGTCGCCGCAATGGGGCGGGGGAGGACTCCTGTCTGCGGTGCCTGCCAACAATGCCAACGGAGAGTACGAGGCGATGACCACCACCTATGCCGGTGCCCGTGACATCGAGAAGGCCTCGACGGTGCTTGCCGGCGTCTTAGAAGGCGGTGCCGACTACGAAAAGCTCGCCTCTGCCCGTCTGCTCAACGCGTCGGAATACACGCTGAACAGCGCCTTAGGCTATATCACGCTGAAGACCGCGCTACAGACCGACCAGGTGCTGGCCGTGGCCTTCCGCTTCACCTACAACGGCCAGACCTACCAGGTGGGAGAGTTTGCCTCCGAGCATACCCTGGCTGGCGATGCCCTCTATGTGAAGACGCTGAAGAACACGTCGAACAATCCGCACCAGTTCAATTGGCCGCTGATGATGAAGAACGTCTACTACTTGGCGTCGAGCGTAGAACGCGAAAAATTCCGTCTGGACATCAAGTTCCAGAGCGATACTGCGGGCGTATACCTTAATTATATACCCGAGCAGCAGGTCAAGGACATCACGCTGTTGCGCGGACTGGGCTGTGACCGCCTGGACAACAACTACAAGACGCACCCCAACGGCTATTTCGACTTTGTAGAAGGCTACACCGTCAGCAACGGCCGCGTCTTCTTCCCGTCGGTAGAGCCCTTCGGCACGACGCTGAGGAGTTTCCTCGTGCGCAACGGCATCCCCGAGGAGAAGGCTGCCCGCTACGTCTTCCAGGAACTGTATGACACTACGCGCACTGCTGCCCGCCAGATGACCGACAAGGACAAGTACCTGCTGGTGGGACAGTTCAAGGGCACCAATGCCAACGTCATCTCCCTTGGCGCCTATAACGTGCCGCAGGGTTCGGTGGTGGTGACGGCAGGCGGCGTGACGCTGACCGAGGGCACCGACTACAGCGTGGACTACTCGGCTGGCGAGGTGACCATCCTCAACCAGAGCATCATCGATGCCGGTACGAATATCAACGTCTCGCTGGAGTCGAATACCGAGTACGGCATGCAGCGCAAGACGATGGTCGGACTGAACTGGGAGTACGACTTTTCCAAGAGTTTCCAGATGGGCGGTACGCTGCAGCACCTGTCGGAACAGGCGCTGACGACGAAGGTGCCGATGGGCTCCGAACCGCTGAAGAACACGCTGTGGGGTCTGAACGTCAACTGGAAGACGGAGAGCCAGTGGCTGACCAACGTGCTGGACCGACTGCCCCTGCTGCACTGTACGCAGCCCTCGCAAATAACCTTCACCGGTGAGTTTGCCCACCTCATAGCCGGAACTGCCAGCGGTACGCAGGACAATGCCTCGTACATCGACGACTTTGAGAGTTCCACAAACGGCATCAGCGTCATCGAACCCAAGTCGTGGGTGCTCTCCAGTGTGCCGACGCTGTTTCCCGAGCATGCCGACCGCGACTCCGTGCTCAGCGGCGCCAACCGCGCCCTGCTGGCGTGGTACACCATCGACCCGCTGTTCACCTACCGTTCGTCGTCGCTGACGCCCAGCCACATCAAGAGCGACCTCGACCAGCTGTCGAACCACTACGTGCGTGCCGTCTACGTCAGCGAGCTGTACCCCAACCGCGACCAGTCGACGTACAGCGGCGCTACCAATACGCTGCCCATCCTCAACTTGGCCTACTATCCGCAGGAGCGCGGGCCCTATAACCTGTCCACCGACATCAACTACGACGGTACGCTGAACAACCCGCTGAAAAAGTGGGGCGGCATGATGCGCAAGCTGGACACCAACGACTTTGAGACCGCCAACGTCGAGTATATCGAGTTCTGGATGCTCGACCCCTTCATCTACAGTTCGCAGGAGCCCGATGCTTCCGAGTATGGCGGCGACCTCTACATCAACCTCGGCGAGGTCAGCGAGGACATCCTGCGCGACGGCAAGAAGTTCTATGAGAGCGGCATGCCCGTCGACGGCACCTCCACCTTCCAGCGTTCGGCATGGGGTAAGATACCCGTCCAGGCTACGCAGACCTACGCCTTTGCCACCACCAGCGGTTCGCGTGCCCTGCAGGACGTCGGATTAGACGGACTGACCGATAGCGAGGAGCGCTCGTGGCCGGCATACTCCGAATTCCTGAACGGCATCAACGTGAACGACAGTCTGCGCGCAGCCTGGAACAACGACCCTGCCAATGACGACTACCACTACTTCCGTGGCCGCGACCTCGACGAGCGCAAGGCCTCCATCCTGGATCGCTATAAGCGCATCAACATGCCGCAGGGCAACTCGCCCGACAACGACCAGCAGACCGAGGGCTACGATACCAGCTACAAGAGCTATCCCGACGTGGAGGACATCAACCAGGACTTCACGCTGAACGAGTATGAGCGCTACTACCAGTATAAGGTGAGCATCCGTCCCGAGGACATGCGCTTGGGTTATAACTACATCACCGACGTCCGCGAGTATACCGCGTCGTTGCGCAACGGCAAGAAGGAACCCGTCAAGTGGTATCAGTTCCGCATCCCCCTGCGCGACTACGAGGACCGCGTGGGCGGCATTGCTGATTTCACCAGCATCCGCTTTATGCGTATGTTCCTCACCCAGTTCACCAAACCCATCGTGCTGCGCTTCGGTTCGCTCGACCTGGTGCGTGGAGAGTGGCGCCAGTATGAGCAGCCGCTGACGGGTACGGCCAACAGCGGAACCCTGAATGTCTGTACCGTCAACATCGAGGAGAACAACGACCGCCGTCCCGTCAACTACGTGCTGCCGCCGGGCATCACACGCGTCACCGACCCCTCGCAGCCACAGCTCACCGAGGCCAACGAGCAGTCGCTGTGCATGATGGTGAAGAACCTGTCGCATGGCGAGTCGAAGGCCGTCTACCGCAATTCCACCCTCGACATGCGGCAGTACAAGCACCTGCAGATGTTTGTCCATGCCAACCACCTCATCGACGACCAGACGTTAGGCGACGACCAGCTGGCTGTCTTCATCCGTCTGGGCAGCGACTACCGCAACAACTACTACGAGTATGTCATCCCCCTGAAACTGACGCCCGACCGCAACGACTATAACAAGTATAACCTGGAGGACTGTCGCGCCGTGTGGCCCAAAGACAATATGCTCGACATTGACCTCAGCATCTTTACACGGCTGAAGAAGGCTCGCAACAAGGCCCGCGCCACCGGTGCCGCCAGCTATACGCAGGAGTATGGCGAACCAGACCCTGAGAATCCCAGCAACCACGTCAGCATCCTGGGCAACCCGTCGTTGGGCGAGGTGAAGACGATGATGATTGGTGTGCGCAACCTGGCGAACGAGCCCAAGTCGGGCGAGGTGTGGGTCAACGAGCTGCGCCTGCAAGTGCCCAACAATAACGGTGGCTGGGCGGCCTCGGGTAACCTGAACGTACAGCTCTCCGACGTCGGCACCGTCAACATGACGGGAAAAATCGTCACCGAGGGCTTCGGCGGACTGGAGGAAGGCGTCATGCAGCGCACCACCGACAACTACAAGACCTACTCCGTCAATACCACGGTGGAACTGGGTAAGTTCTTCCCCGACAAGCTGAACGTGACGGCACCCCTCTACTACTCCGTCACCAAGGAGGAGAAGCGCCCCAAGTACAATCCGCTGGATACCGACCTGGAACTGGATGATGCCCTGGATGCCGTCACCACCCAGCATGAGCGCGACAGCATCGAGTCCATTGCCGTCACCAAGACGACCACTACCAACTTCTCGCTGTCCAACATCCGCATGGGCGTCAAGACCAAGCGCCACCCCATGCCCTACGATCCCGCCAACTTCTCGTTCTCCTATAGTCACCGCCATTCGTACAACTCGGGCGAGACCACCGTCTATGAGAAGGATGACGAGTGGCGCGGTGCCTTCAACTACAGCTATACGCCCGTCTATAAGTCGTGGGAGCCGTTCAAGAAGTCTAAGTCGAAGTCGAAATGGATGCAGCTGCCCAAGGCCTTCGGCGTCAACTACCTGCCCCAGAACCTGACGTTCAATACCGAACTGCGGCGCACGTACTACGAGCTGCAGGAGCGCGATATGGATGACCTGGGAGGTTCGAAGATACCGGCCACGTGGAGCTCTAACTTCCTGTGGAACCGCGACTTCTCGATGCGCTGGGACTTCACCAAGAACCTGCACATGAACTTCTCGTCGGGCACGCAGGCCGAGATTGAGGAACCCTACGGCAACGGACTGCCCATCAACAAAGACCTCTATCCCGACCGCTACGAGGCATGGAAAGACTCCGTCTGGCAGAGCATCAAGCGCTTCGGCTCGCCCCTGAACTACCGCCAGAACTTCACCGCCTCCTACCAGTTGCCGCTCAACAAGCTGCCCATCCTGGACTGGCTCACGGCCGACGCCAACTTCAACTCCACCTACAACTGGGTGCGCGGTACCCAGCGCGAAGACGGCATGGACCTGGGTAACACCATCTCGAACAGTCGCCAGTTCAACCTCAACGGCAACCTGAACATGGAGACGCTCTACAACCACTTCCCCTTCCTGAAGAAGACCAACGAGCGTTTCAAGAAAGCCATTCCCAAGAACCAGCCCAAGCCCAAGACCAGCGCTAAGAGTGCGGCTAATGGTAAGGATGGCAAAGGCGGCAAGGACGGTAAAGGCGGCAAGGATGGAAAAGACAGTAAGGACGGAAAGGACGGTAAGGGCGGCAAACCCACCAAGGAAGAAAAGGCCCTGCCGAAGAACAAGAACGCCTTCGAGAAGGAACTGACGCTGCTGCCCGACAGCAACTTCATTGTCAGCCATAACAAGAAGTCGAAGCGCCTCATCGTCAGTGCCAAGACCAAGGAGGGCAAGAGCTATCCTATTAAGTATAAGGTGGTGGACGACAACAAGATTAAGATTAAGGGCGTCGACTCTGCTGTGATTAAGCTCACCGTTGTGGCCAAGCCAGCGTTGGACAACGAGAAATGGTACAAGGCCGCCCAATCGGCAGCCCGTCTGCTGATGATGGTTCGCACCGTCGGCATCTCGTACCGCAACCAGTATGCCATGTCGTTGGCAGGCTTCATGCCGCGCATCGGTGCTGCCTTCGGACAGAACAACAGCGGCAGCGTGCTGGCACCGGGACTCGACTTCGCCTTCGGAATGGCAGGCGACGGCTATATTGACAAAGCGCTGGAAAACAGGTGGCTCAGCGACAGCATCTCCACGCCGGCAACTACCAACCTCACCACCGACCTGCAGGTGCGTGCCACGCTGGAACCGCTGCGCGACCTGAAGATTGACATCAACGCGTCGCGTTCTGAGACCCGCGCCCGCAGCATTCAGTATATGTATGCCACCCGGCCGACCACCCAGAGCGGAACGTTCTCGATGACCACCATCTCGCTCTCGTCAGCCTTCGAGTCCATGGGCGATGCCAACAGCGGTTACCCGTCGGCCACCTTCCAGCAGTTCTGCGACGCCCTGCCGGCCTTCCAGGCCAAGGCTGCCCAGCAGTACGGCACGAATGTGGAACCGTACTGTGCCGCCGTCCTGATACCGGCATTCCTCGACAGCTATACCGCCAGCGGACGCGGCTCGCTGGACTTCCTGCCGTCCATCTCGCGCCTGCTGCCCAACTGGACCGTCCGCTATTCGGGACTGTCGAAGCTCACGTGGTTCAGCAACCACTTCAAGTCTGTCAACATCAACCACTCCTACAAGTCGGTCTTTGCCGTCGGCTCCTATACCAGCAATAGCGAGACGTCGTCGCTCTTAGGATGGAACGTGCCCACGGTGAGCATCAACGAGACTTTCTCGCCGCTGTTAGGCGTCGACGTCACGCTGCTGAACAACATGACCGTCAAGGCGGAGTTCCGCCGCACACGTACGCTGTCGCTCTCGATGACCAGCGTGCAGATAAACGAGGGACGCTCCAACGACTGGGTCGTCGGACTGGGTTATAAGATTAGTGACTTCAAACTCTTCGGCAGTGGTGCCTCGCGCAAAATCAAGAAATCGCAGCGCGGCAGCAAGAAGAATAATAACGAAAACGCCAACAGCTCGTCGAACCGGAAATCGGGTGGCGTGAACCACGACCTGAACATGCGCCTCGACATCTCGTTGCGTGACCAGGCCGCCATTACCCGCGACATCGCCTCGCGCACGTCGTCAGCCAGCAGCGGCAACTCCGCCCTGAAGATTTCGTTCATGGCCGACTACACCCTGTCGCGCCTGCTCACCATGTCGTTCTACTACGACCGCCAGACCAACACGCCGCTACTGTCGAGCAGCAGCTATCCCACGACCACCCGTGACTTCGGACTGTCGATGAAGTTCTCGCTAACAAGATAAAAAAGGTAATTACCTTTTACTTCTTTTTGTCGTAGGCGTGCAGGGGGTAGTCGGTGGTGTAGTGGAGACCGCGGCACTCCTTGCGCTCCAAGGCCCAACGGGTGATGAGATAACCGACGTTAATCATGTTACGCAACTCGCAGATGTCGCGGGTGGGACGTACGCGCTTAAAGAGGCGCTCCGTCTCTTCGTAGAGCATGTCCAGACGGTCCCAGGCGCGGTGCAGGCGCAGGTCGCTGCGCACGATGCCGACGTAGTTGGACATAATCTGGTTCACCTCCTTGACGCTCTGGGTGATGAGCACCTTCTCCTCGTTGGTCATCGTGCCCTCGTCGTTCCACTCGGGTACGCGGTCGTTGAAGTCGTAGAGGTCGACGTGTGCCAGGGAGTCCTTGGCGGCAGCGTCGGCATAGACGACGGCCTCGATGAGTGAGTTGGAGGCCAGGCGGTTGCCGCCGTGCAGGCCGGTGCACGAGCATTCGCCGAGGGCGTAGAGACGCTCGATGCTGGACTGTCCGTTGAGGTCGACCTTGATGCCGCCGCACATGTAGTGGGCTGCGGGGCGCACGGGGATGTAGTCGGTGGTGATGTCGATGCCTATCGAGAGGCACTTCTGGTAGATGTTGGGGAAGTGGTGGCGCGTCTCGGCGGGGTCTTTGTGGGTGACGTCCAGACAGACGTGGTCCAGACCATGTATCTTCATCTCCTTGTCGATGGCGCGGGCCACGATGTCACGCGGTGCTAATGAGAGGCGCTCGTCGTATTTCTCCATGAATGTTTCGCCGTTGGGCAGTTTCAGGATGCCGCCGTAGCCGCGCATGGCCTCGGTGATGAGGTAGGCGGGGTGCGTCTCCTTGGGGTTGTGGAGCACGGTGGGGTGGAACTGCACGAACTCCATGTCGGCCACTGTTCCCTTGGCGCGATAGACCATGGCGATGCCGTCGCCCGTGGCGATGACGGGGTTCGACGTGGTCATGTAGACGGCTCCGCAGCCGCCGGTACACATGACGGTGACTTTCGAGAGGTAGGTGTCGACGGTGGGGTTCTTGCCTTTTCCCTTGGGGGGCTGGCAGTTCAGGACGTAGGCCCCGTAGCACTGGATGTTGGGTGAGCGGCGGGTGACGCGGACGCCCAGGTGGTGCTGGGTGATGATTTCCACGGCGAAGTGGTTCTCCTTGACCTCGATGTCGGGGCAGTTGCGCACGGCTTCCATGAGTCCGCGCTGTATCTCGGCACCCGTGTCGTCGGCGTGGTGCAGGATGCGGAACTCCGAGTGTCCGCCCTCGCGGTGCAGGTCGAAGTCGCCGCCTTCCTTGCGGTCGAAGTTGACGCCCCAGCGGACGAGTTCCTCTATCTGGGCGGGAGCCTCGCGCACCACCTGTTCGACGGCGGCGCGGTCGCTGATGTAGTCGCCGGCAATGAGGGTGTCGGCAATGTGCTTGTCGAAGGTGTCCACCTTCAGGTTGGTGACGCTGGCGACGCCGCCCTGTGCGAACGACGTGTTAGCCTCGTCGAGACCGGCCTTGCAGATCATGCAGATGCGGGGACTGTTACTTGTTCTCTCTTTGCTTTTCAGGGCTCGTGCCACCTTGAGGGCGTAGCTCATGCCGGCTACACCGGCACCGATAATAAGGAAGTCGTACTTGTAAACCATAGGTTTTTGCTGTTATAACGTTGCAAAGGTACGAAAAAAGATGAAAGATGAAAGATGAAAAATGAAAAATTTTGCTTCCGCTGTTACTTTTCCTTATATTTTTAGTACCTTTGACGCCGTTTATGAAGAAATATCTGTTTTTATCCCTCATATTGTGGCTGTCTATAGCCGCTGTGGCGCAGGACAGTCTGCGCATAAAACTGGACTCGCTGCTGCGCGATCCGATGTTTGAAACCTCGCAGGTGGGGCTGATGGTGTATGACCTGACTGCCGACTCTGCGCTCTATACGTACAACCACCGCCAGCTGATGCGGCCGGCATCGACCATGAAGCTGGTGACGGCTATTACGGCGCTGGACCAGCTGGGATGCAGGTACCAGTACGAGACGCGCATCTACTATGACGGCATCATCGTCGACTCTACGCTGACGGGTAATCTCTACTGTGTGGGCGGCTTCGACCCTACGCTGACGTCCGACGACGTGGCGATGCTGGCCGATTGTGTGCGGCGGCTGGGCGTGGACAGCATCCGCGGACTGCTGGTGGCCGACCGTACGATGAAGGAGGCGCAGGACTACGGCGAGGGCTGGTGCTGGGATGACGAGAACCCGCTGCTGACGTCGCTGACCGTCGGGCGGAAGAACATCTTCCTGACCTTGTTTGCCGAGGAGATAGCCCGACTGGGCATCAATCTGGAGCGTGTCCGTCTGGATGAGGGACGCCGGCCGGTCAGTGCCCGTCTGCTGGCATCCTGCAAGCATCCCATCACGCTGGTTTTGGAGCGCATGATGAAGATGAGCGACAACTTCCATGCCGAGTCGATGTTCTACCAGACGGCGGCGTCGGCCAACAAGGGCGTGGCGCGTGCCGCCGATGCCCGCAACATCACCAAACGGCTCATCAACAAGATTGGCCTGAAGGCCGACAACTACAAGATTGCCGACGGTTCAGGCCTGTCGCTCTATAATTATGTGTCGCCCGAACTGCTCACCATGCTGTTGCGCTATGCCTGGCGACAGCGCGACATCAGGGACGTCCTGCTGGAGTCGCTGCCCATTGCCGGCATCGACGGTACGCTGAAGGACCGTATGCGCGGGGCCTCCACGAAGGGCAACGTGCGTGCCAAGACCGGCACGCTGACCGGCATCTCCAGTCTGGCGGGCTATTGTCCGGCTGCCAACGGCCATTCGCTGTGCTTCGCCATCATCAACCAGGGCGTCATGCGCAACCAGATAGGGCGCAATTTCCAGGACCGCGTCTGCCGTGCACTCTGCGAAGAATAGCATCATCTGAAGCCATGATACATGAACAGATTGATTCATGTATCATGAACGGGTTGATTCATGTATCATGACCGGATTGGCTGATGTATCATCAGCGGGTTGCTTGATGTATCATCAGCGGGTTGCTTGATGTATCATCAGCGGGTTGCTTGATGTATCATCAACGGGTTGCTTGATGTATCATCAGCGGGTTGCCTGATCCCAATTCAGTCTAACGACCGATTTGGGTTAATTTTTCCATCCCTCCATTTGCTCTTTTCCCCATCCTTCCATTTGCTTTTCATGATTGAGTAAAGGGACACAATAAAAAAAGGATTTCTTTGTACCTTTTGGTCAAAGAAATCCGTTGTGCTAAGACAGAATTGGTGTCTGAGCGTTTAGAAGTTGACGCCGAAGT
>CACXAG010000008.1:2003-59268 GCA_902765585.1 uncultured Prevotellaceae bacterium | reverse complement strand
CCCTGCAGCGTCATGATGTCGTAGCGACTGTCAAGGTCGCCCAGACGGTCGGCATTCTCGTCGATGAGCACGCAGTCCTGATGGTCGCGTGAGAGTAGTTTTGACAGGTGTGTGCCAACGGCACCTGCTCCGGCAATGACGATCTTCATGAACTATGAACTTTGAACTATGAACTATGAACTTTGAACTATGAACTATGAACTATGAACTTTAAGGATGGCTGCCTTGATGGCTTCCTTGTCGATGCCTACAATGTGTTGCAGCTGGGCAACGGTGCCATGCTCGACGAATCTGTCGGGCAGTCCGAGGCGCGTGATAGCGGGCGAATAGCCGTGGTCGGCCATCCACTCCATGACGGCAGAGCCCATGCCTCCGCTGCGCACGCCGTCCTCGACGGTGACAATCTTCTTGAACTTCCGCCCTATTTCGTGGAGCATGTCCTCGTCCAGGGGTTTCAGGAAGCGGAGGTCGTAGTGGGCAACGGTCTCCTTTGTTGCGACTGAGTCGCCACCTACGGAGAATTCAGCGACTGATTCGCCACCTACGGAGAACCCGGCATCGGGCTGCTGGGAGAGCTCGGCGATGGCCTGCTGGGCGGTGACGCCGATGGGGCCGAGGGTGATGACGGCCACGTCGCTGCCCTCGCGCAGACGGCGCCCTGTGCCTACCTTGACAGCCTCTAACGGGCAGCGCCAGTCGACGAGCGACCCGTTGCCGCGTGGGTAGCGTATGACGAAGGCCCCCTGGTTGGGCTGCTGGGCGGTAAACATCAGGCGGCGCAGCTCGTGCTCGTCCATGGGCGAGGCGATGGTGAGGTTGGGAATGGGTCGCAGCGCGGCCAGGTCGAAGGCGCCATGATGCGTGGGACCGTCCTCGCCGACGAGTCCTGAGCGGTCGAGACACAGCACGACGGGCAGTCCGAGGATGGCCACGTCGTGGATGATGTTGTCGTAGGCGCGCTGGGCAAAGGCGCTGTAGATGTTGCAGAAGGGCTGCAGACCCTCCTTGGCCATGCCTGCAGAGAAGGTGACGGCATGACCCTCGGCAATGCCGACGTCGAAGGTGCGCTCAGGCATCTCCTTCATCATGATGTTCATGGAGCAGCCTGTGGGCATGGCTGGCGTGACGCCTACTATCTTGTCGTTCTGGCGGGCCAGTTCGAGCAGGGTCTCGCCGAAGACGTCCTGGAAGCGCGGCGGTGTGTTCGTGGTGTCGTCAACCATGCGCTTGCCCGTCGCGGCATCAAACTTGCCCGGGGCGTGCCAGACGGTGACGTCCTTCTCGGCGGGGGCATAGCCATGTCCCTTCTGGGTGTGCAGGTGCAGCAGCTTGGGCCCCTTCATGTCCTTCAGCTGGCGCAGGATGCGTACCAGTTCCTTGACGTCGTGCCCGTTGAAGGGCCCGAAGTAGCGGATGTCCATGCCTTCGAAGACGTTCTGCTGGTGCGAGATGGCCGACTTGAGGGCGTTCGTCAGGCGGATGAGTCCGCGACGGCGGTCATCCTCGAACAGTCCTATCTTATGGAGCCAGCGCGTGACCTTGAAGCGCAGGGCATTGTAGGTCTCGTTGGTGTTCAGCGACAGCAGGTACTCCTGCATGCCGCCCACTGCACGGTCGATGGACATGTTGTTGTCGTTGAGGATGATGAGGATGTCGTTGTCCGTCGACGAGACGTTGTTCAGACCCTCGTAAGCCAGTCCGCCGGACATGGCACCGTCGCCGATGACCGCCACCACCTTCCTGTCGGTACCCTTGGCGGCAATGGCCATGCCCAAGGCTGCCGAGATGCTATTGGAGGCATGTCCGCAGATGAACGAGTCGTAGTCGCTCTCCTCGGGGGACGGGAAGGGACGCAGGCCACCCAGTTTGCGGTTGGTGTTGAAGAGCTTGCGCCGCCCGGTCAGTATCTTGTGCCCATAGGCCTGGTGTCCGACATCCCACACGATGCGGTCGTTGGGGGTGTCGTAGACGTAGTGCAGGGCCACCGTAATCTCTGTGGCTCCCAGGCTCGACGCCAGGTGGCCAGGATTGACGGACAGCTCCTTGACAATGTCTTCGCGGAGTTCCCGGCATACCTCCGGCAGCTCGTCAACAGACAGTCTCCTGAGGTCTTCAGGAAAATCTATTTCTTTGAGTAGTTCCACTTCTTGATGTCTATTTTGGTGCAAAGGTACGAATTAGTAAGTGAAATGCCAAATTTATTTGAAATTTTCCAAAAATCCTTGCACATTACATAAATTTTTCATATTTTTGCAATGCAATAACTGAAAACACATGACACACGTCCGCTTACCCGGTGACGACCAGCGTCCGCTTCCATTCTATTTGGCTTTGGAAGAATATGTTGCCCGCAGAATGCCTGCTGGCGACTATCTGCTGTTGTGGCAGGTGGCGCCCACCGTCATCTTCGGTCGCAACCAGCATCTGGAGAGTGAGGTGGATGTCGACTACTGCCGCCGTCACGACATAGCCGTGTATCGCCGGAAGAGTGGCGGAGGCTGCGTCTATGCCGACCAGTCAAACCTGATGCTGTCGTTCGTCACGCCCACCGAGGACGTGGGATTTGCCTTCAACCGCTATGTCAATATGCTGTTGCTGGTGCTGCGCAAGCTGGGCATCGAGGCTGTCGGCACCCGTCATAACGACGTGCTGATAGGCGACAGGAAGGTGAGCGGGACAGCATGCTACAAGCTCCCCAACCGTTCCATCGTCCATGGCACGCTGCTGTACGATACGAATATGGAGCACATGCTGCACGCCATCACGCCCAGTGCCGAGAAGCTGGAGTCGAAGGGCATCCAGAGCGTACGCCAGCGCATCACGCTGCTGAAGGAACATACGGACGTTGGGCTGGAGGATGTGAAGGCACTCATCCTCAAGACCTTGTGCGATGACGAGCTGAGTCTCTCCGGCGACGCAGTCCGGGAGACCGAGCGGATAGAGAGGCAGTATCATGAGAAAGAATTTATCCACTTAGTATAATAATATAGGATGGAACAGGAAAACAAGAGAACATGTCTCTATGACAAACATGTGGCGCTGGGGGCGCTGATGTCACCCTTTGGCGGTTTTGAGATGCCCATACAGTATTCGGGCATCGTAGACGAACATCAGGCTGTGCGCCAGGCTTGTGGCGTGTTTGACGTCAGCCACATGGGCGAGGTGCTCGTCAGCGGGCGTGACGCAGAACGCTATGTGAACCACCTCTTCACCAACGACGTCGTGGGTATGCCCGTAGGGAAGATACTCTATGGCATGATGTGCTACGAGAACGGTGGCGTGGTGGATGACCTGCTGGTGTATAAGATGGACGATGACATGTTTCTGCTGGTCATCAATGCCGCGAACATCGACAAGGACTGGGCCTGGATTCAGCAGCAGTCGGCAGGCTACGACGTGGTGCTGGAGAACCAGAGCGACCGGTATGGCGAGATAGCCGTGCAGGGCCCGCAGTCGGAGGCCGTCATGCAGCGGATGCTGGGTGTCTCGCTGAATGACTTGGCGTTCTATACCTTCTGCATTTATCAGGGCGATTCCAGCTTTGACGACTTGTGTGGCGACCTGCCCATCATCGTCAGCCGTACGGGCTATACGGGTGAGGACGGCTTTGAAATCTACGCCTCGCCAGAGATGATACGCCTCTACTGGGACACGCTGGTGGAGATTCACCGTGTAAAACCCTGTGGACTGGGATGCCGCGACACGCTGCGCTTCGAGGTCGGACTGCCGTTGTATGGCGATGAGTTGTCGGCAGACATTACACCCATCATGGCTGGTCTGGGTATCTTTGTCAAGCTCGACAAGGAAGAGTTCATTGGCAAGGAGGCCTTGGCGCGGCAGAAAGCAGAGGGGCCTGCGCGCAAGCTGGTGGGTATCGAACTGCAAGACAAGGCCATCCCCCGTCATGGCTATGCCGTGCTGAAGGATGGTCAGCAGGTTGGCGAGGTGACGACGGGCTATCATACCATCTCGACGGACAAGAGCGTGTGCATGGCATTGGTGGATGCCGGCTGTGCTGCCCTGGGCACTGAGGTGGAGATTCAGATTCGCAAGAAGACATTCTCCGGTAAAGTCGTAAAAAAGCAATTCTATAACAAAAACTATAAACATTAAATATTATGGCAAAAATATTGGAAGGACTCTATTACAGTGAGTCGCACGAGTATGTGAGAGTGGATGGTGACTTCGGTTACATTGGTATTTCGGACTATGCCCAGCATGCATTGGGTAACGTCGTCTATGTGGACGTGCCCGATGTCGACGACGAAGTGTCGGCAGGCGAGGAGTTTGGCGCCGTGGAGAGCGTGAAGGCTGCCAGCGATTTGATATCGCCCGTGACAGGCGTCGTCATCGAGGTGAACGAGGCCCTGGAAGACCAGCCGGAACTCATCAACATCGATGCTTACGAGAACTGGATTATCAAGGTGGAAATCTCTGACAAGAGCGAGCTCGACAACCTGATGGATGCCAAGGCATACGCTGCCTTCTGCGACAAATAACTCTTATCTCTTATCTATTATCTCTTATCTGATGTTTAAGTATTTTCCGCATACGGAGGACGACCTGAATGCGATGCTACAGCGTACAGGCGTTGAGTCGCTCGATGCCCTATACGCCCAAATACCAGACAGCATCCGCTTCAAAGGTGACTACCAGTTGCCTGAAGCCATGAGCGAGCAGGAGGTACGGGAGTTGTTCGCCCAATTGGGAACCCAGAACAAGCAGCTGACATGCTTTGCCGGTATGGGTGTCTACGACCACTATACGCCCAGCGTCATTCCACAACTGGTGCAGCGCTCGGAGTTCCTGACGTCCTATACGCCCTATCAGGCAGAAATCTCGCAGGGTACGCTGCACTACATCTTCGAATACCAGTCGATGATGGCTGAGCTGACGGGCATGGACATCTCGAACGCATCGATGTACGATGGCACCACGGCTGCTGCCGAGGCCATGATGATGGCGGTGGCTGCAGGCAAGAAACAAAACAAGGTGCTGGTATCGGAGACGGTCAATCCCAAGACGCGCCAGGTGCTCGACACCTATGCCCTGCACCACGGAATCGAACTGGAAACCATCGCTGCCGAGGATGGCGTCACTTCAAGGCAAAACCTTGAAGCACAGCTGGCTGGCGGTGGCGTGGCTGGCGTATTGGTACAGCAGCCCAACGTCTATGGCATCGTAGAAGACTTGACGGGATTTGCCGAGATCTGCCACGGACACAAGGCTCTGTTTGTCATGGATAGTGTGGCTGCCGACCTGAGTGTGCTGAAGACGCCAGGCGAGTGGGGCGCTGACATTGCCGTGGGCGACGGACAGTCGCTGGGAATCCCCATGCAGTGGGGCGGTCCCTATGTGGGTTATATGTGCTGTACGGAGAAACTCATCCGCAAGATGCCTGGGCGCATCGTCGGCATGACGAAGGATAATCGCGACCAGCGGGCCTTTGTGCTGACGCTGCAGGCCCGCGAACAGCACATCCGCCGTCAGAAAGCTACCTCGAACATCTGCAGCAATCAGAGCCTCATGGCCCTGTGGGTCACTATCTACCTGTCGCTGATGGGCAAACAGGGACTCAAGGAGGCGGGTGAACTCTCGTATGCCGGTGCCCACTATTTGTGTGACGAACTGTTGAAGACAGGGCGTTTCACGCTGGTTTACGACAAGCCCTTCTTTAACGAATTCTATGTCAAGTACGAGGGTGATGCTGATATGCTCTGTCAGCGCTTCATAGAGGAGGGCCTCTTGGGAGGCGTACGCTATGCTGACGGTATTGTGTTTGCCGTCACTGAGAAGCGCACGAAGGAAGAAATAGATCATCTTGTAAAGATTGCTGCCTTATGAATAACCGATTATATGGAAACCTGATTTTCGAACTCTCGAAGGAAGGTCGTAAGGGCTATAGTCTGCCCAAGAATCGTTATGGAACGTATGAAATACCGCAGTCGATGCGGCGCTCGGAGGACGCCCAGTTACCAGAGTGCGACGAACTGACTGTGGTGCGACACTATACCAATCTCTCGAACAATAACTTTGGCGTCGACACGGGCTTCTACCCCTTAGGGTCGTGTACCATGAAGTATAATCCCAAGATTAACGAAGAGATGGCTGCCCTGCCACAGTTCCAGAATTTGCATCCCCTGCAGCCCGCTGACACTACACGTGGGGCTGAAGCTGTGGTAGCTTTGCTGGAACGTTCGTTATGTGCCCTGACAGGTCTGGCTCACTTCACCTTCAAACCATACGCCGGCGCCCATGGAGAGTTGACGGGCCTGATGGTCATTGACAACTACCATCGTTCGCGTGGCGACATGCAACGCAAGAAGGTCATTGTGCCCGACTCGGCACATGGCACCAATCCTGCCTCGGCAGCCGTCTGCGGACTGGAAATATTGGAGGTGAAGTCGACCAAGGACGGACTAGTTGATCTAGAGGATCTAGAACGTCTAGTAAATCTAGAGAGGCCCAACGTCGCCGCCATGATGATGACCAACCCCAATACGCTTGGACTCTTCGAAACGGCTATTCCGCAGATAGCCCAGCTCATTCACGACTGCGGCGGCTTGATGTACTACGACGGTGCCAACCTGAACCCCATGCTGGGTGCATGTCGCCCTGGTGACATGGGTTTCGACGTGATGCACATCAACCTGCACAAGACCTTCTCGACACCTCATGGTGGTGGAGGACCTGGCAGTGGACCTGTGGGTGTTCGCGAGGGTTTACAGCAGTTCCTGCCCACAGTATCGCCCTATCATGGAAACTTCGCCGTCATGTTGCGCGCCTATGCCTACATTCTGTCGCTGGGACGCGAGCACGTCAAGGAGGTCGGACCGCTGGCTACGCTGAATGCCAACTACATCAAGGAGTCGCTGAAGGACGTCTACGAGTTGCCCATCGATGGTTTGTGCTGTCATGAGTTCGTTTTTGACGGGCTGAAGGACAAGTCGACAGGTGTGACGACCATGGACGTTGCCAAGCGACTGCTGGACTATGGCTACCACGCGCCCACCATCTATTTCCCGCTCTTGTTCCATGAAAGCCTGATGGTGGAACCCACGGAGAACGAGTCGAAAGAGACGCTGGACGGTTTTATCGCCGTGATGCGCCAGATTGCCGAGGAGGCTAAGAGTGATCCGGAACTGGTGAAGTCAGCTCCGCATACGACACCTATCGGTCGTGTGGACGACGTGCTGGCTGCCAAGCATCCCGTCACGACCTATCGTCAACTCAAGGCGCTTTCGCTAATGGATAATTGATAATGGATAATTTATAGTTTCATGTCTGAAGTTGATCTCATCATTATCGGCGCGGGGCCTGGAGGCTACCGCGCCGCTGAATATGCTGCCAAACAAGGATTGAAGGTGGTTGTCTTTGAGGGCGACCATGTGGGTGGCACGTGTCTCAATGTGGGTTGCATACCCACGAAAACCTTCGTCCACAGCGCTTCCTTCGCTGAAGCCCGCGAACGTATGGCTGCTGTCGTTCCTCAGCTCCGCGCTGGCGTTGAGGGCATCCTTTCGCATCCCAACATCACGCTCGTAAGGGAAAAAGGTGTCTTTACGGATGCTCATACTGTGGGAGATTTTACTGCCAAGAACATCATCATTGCTACCGGCTCTGAAACTAAGTGGCTTCCCATCAAAGGTGTGGATGACCCCCGTGTGGTCGATTCCACAGGCTTGCTGAACCTCGAATCGCTTCCCAAGCGCCTGACTATCATTGGTGCCGGCGTCATCGGTATGGAATTTGCCTCTGTGTTCCATCGTTTTGGCTCGGAAGTGACGGTGATAGAGTATCTGAAGGAGTGTCTGCCTGCGCTGGACAGCGACATCGCCAAGCGATTGCGCAAACTGTTGGAAAAGCAGGGCATCACCTTCAAGATGAAGACGGCAGTGGAGAATATCGCTGATATCGATGCCGACGTCATCCTAATGGCTACAGGACGCAAACCGCGTACTGAAGGCTTAAACCTGGAAGCCATCGGTGTCGGCCTGGCTCCCAATGGCGCCATTCAGGTCAATGAAGCCTTTGAAATAATCTCTCACTCCTCATCCCTCACATCGCACCTCTATGCCATCGGTGACGTCAATGGGCGTCAGATGCTGGCTCATGCTGCAGAGATGCAGGCAATACATGCCGTTAACCATATCCTGGGACGTGCTGATGCCATTCGTTTCGACGTCATGCCTGCTGCCATCTTCACCACACCCGAGGCTGCCTGTGTCGGTCCGACAGAAGACCAGCTAAAGGCTGGGGGAGTGGACTACCAATGCCGCAAGGCCTTCTGGCGTGCCAACGGCAAGGCAATGGCGATGGGTGAGACGGAAGGAATGCTGAAACTGTTGAGCAATCAGGAAGACCGTATCATAGGTTGCCATGCCTACGGTGCCCATGCTGCCGACATTGTTCAGGAGGTTAGCGTGCTGATGTGTCGAGACACAACGGTTACCCAACTTCGTGACATGGTGCACATTCACCCCACACTGGGCGAAATCCTGCTGACTGCCGCCAACGCCTGACAATTACTGCCCAGCGTCTTTCTTCTGACGGTTTTCATTCATGAATTCACGCGGTGACATACCGTAGAATTTCTTGAAGATAGTCGAGAAGGAGGCTGCATTGTTGAAGCCGCAGGCGTACATCACTTCGGTGATGTTCATGTTGCGTGTGCTCAGCAGGTGAGCCGCCTGCTTCAGACGGATGTTGCGTATGAAGTCGTGAGGCGTCTGTCCCGTCAGTTCCTTCATCTTGCGATGCAGGTGTACGCGGCTGATGCCCACCTCGTCGGCTATGCCGTCGACGCTGAGGTCAGAGTTGCCGATATTCTTGTTGATGACCTTCATGACGCGATCCAGCAACTGGTCGTCGGGCGATTTCATCTTCACTTCTTCCACCTGTTCCTCAAGCTGGTCGTTGCGCCCGTATTTCAAGCGTAACATGTGGTGGGTGTGGATGAGATTGACGATGGTGCGTCGCAGGATATCCATGTTGAAAGGCTTCATGATGTACGCGTCGGCTCCCATCTCGAGACCTTCAAGCTGGTCTTCGTCACGACTCTTGGCTGTGAGCAGGATGACGGGCACATGGCTGGTCGAGGGGTTACTCTTAATCTTCGAACACATGGCTGTGCCATCCATCTCAGGCATCATGATGTCTGAGATGACGAGGTCGGGGATGGTCTTCAGCACAACGCTGAGGCCAACCTTGCCATTCTCACACGTCGTGATGTCATAGTCCGTCGAGAGTTCGCTCTGCAGGAATTCCAGAATTTCCTTGTCGTCCTCAACGAGTACGATATGCTGACGGCGTCCAACCTTAGGCAGTTCTGCAGAGGCGGTGTCCTCGGCAGTCACCTCTTCGGCTTCGATGAGACTGGTTGAGGCAGTGGAGAACTGTGACGTCTCATCAATGATTTCTTCAGGTTTCAGGTGGGCGCTGCCTAACGGGATGATGACGATGAATTCCGCTCCCTTCTCACCGACATTGTTCTGAGCTTTGATGGTGCCGTGATGCAGTTCAACGAGCGAGCGCGTCAGGTCCAGTCCGATACCTGTGCCGGTTTTGCGGTCGTTGAGATGGGTGGGTGTCTGGTAGAAGCGTTCGAAGATGCGGTCGAGCTTATCTTCGGGGATGCCTTCACCATTGTCGCGGATGGCGATGCGGACGCTCTTGTCATCGTGAGAGAGCATGATGCGTATTTGTCCACCAGCGGGAGTGAACTTAAAGGCATTGGACAGCAGATTGACGATGACTTTGTCGAAATTGTTGCGGTCAATCCATACGGGTAGTTCCTCTGTGTCGCGCTCATAGGTGAACTGGATGTTCTTCGACTTGGCCTGTTGCGAGAAGAGGGTATAGATGTCGCCAATAAAGGATACTATTTCTGTCTTGCACATGTGCATCTGCATTTGACCCTTGTCAATCTTACGCAAGTCCATCATCTGGTTGATGAGTCCGAGAATACGTTCAGCATTACGGCGGATGGTCTCGTAGACGCTCCGACGATGGATGTCATCATCCTGCTTGATGAGCGACAGCAGCGGTGTGACGATGAGTGTCATAGGTGTACGTATCTCATGGGAGATATTCATGAAGAACTTCAGCTTGGCATCAGCCATCTCCTCGGCATGCATGTGCTCCTGCAGTCGCAGACGGTCTTGCTCCTTGCGCTTGTGCTGCCGGCGGTACCACAAAAATAGTCCTGCCAATACCAAGAGGTACATGAGGTATGCGAGGGGTGTGCGATACCAGGGAGCGTGTATCACGACCTTGAAGCAGCGCTCAGGTGTCTCGATGCCATTCTGTTCTGCCACAACGCAGAAGTCGTAGTCGCCTGGCGGCAAATGGCTGAACGTAATGTCGTTGATACCTGATGGCATACGTACCCACTCTTCTTTGTTGATACGGTAACGATAGACCACATGCTCAGGGCTGTCGTAGGTCAGCGTAGAAAGCTGGATGCTAAAGCTATTGTCACTGGAACTCAGCACAAATTTGTCGGCTGCGATGACGGCGGTATTCACCACCTTCCAGAAACCAGACATGGTGGCTGGCGTTACTGGCTCTCCGTTCACTGTGAAGCCTGTCAGCTTCACCTCTGCATTCCATTTGTGTTCATGAATCTCTGAGGGGTTGAACCATGTAACGCCCCCCAGACCGCCAAATACCATCAGTCCGTCAGGTTGCACCCAGGAGGCCCCGTCGCTGAACTCGTTCGACTGCAAGCCGTTGTCCACATAGTAGGTGTTGGTCTTGCCGGTCTTGGGGTCTAAGCAGCATAGTCCGTGGTCGGTACTGATCCAGAGGCGTCCCTGCTTGTCCTGTTCGATAGAGGCAATGCCATTGTCAGTCAGTCCGCTTTCCTGGTCTTTCAGCGTCATCTGGCGGGTCTTTAGGTCATAGCACACCAGTCCGTCGTTGGTGCCGACATACAGCGTACCACCGAATTCACGGGCGATACGTATCGGAGTGCCATAGTTGGGACAGTTCTTGCCAAACGTTGAAATCCAGTCTTCGTTTTTGATAATCATGGCACAGACACCCATCGATGTGGCTGCATAGACGCGCTGCCCGTCGGGCGATATGGACACCTGCGAGATGTAGTCGTTGGTGATGCTGTTCACTTTAGGGTCATTGGGAGCCTTTTCAGCCTGACGATAGGTCTTTACGTCACCTGTTTCTAAATCCAGACGCTGCAGGCCATAGCCCATTGTGGCTATCCAAAGACGACCATCACGGTCTGTTTCCAGGTCGAAGATGCTGGTCGTCAAGCCTTGTGGCAGTGGGTGGGGATGATAGGTCATGCTCTTTGGGTCAATATAGCCTAGTCCCTCTTTATATGTTCCTACCCAGATGCGGCCATGCTTGTCCTCGCAGAGTCCTAATACGGTAGCAGGAAAGTTCTCCTTGAAGTGCTTGATGGCCATGCTATTATCGTCCATGCAGTAGAGCCCGTCGCGATCGGTGCCTATCCAGTGATATCCATTCGAGCCTCCCACAACGCTGGTGACACAGGCCGAGCCGATAGTGTTCTTCGCCCCCAGTTTATAACCCATGTAGTTAAAGCCCATTGTGTGTCCGGGGTGCATATAGATACCCTTCTGCAAAAGTCCTAACCAGACATTTCCATTGCGGTCCTCGCAGATGGAGTAGACCTTCGACGTGCTCAAGTCGACATCGCGGCTAAAATAAGGATTGTCGACCAGATGGTTGTTCTTAGGGTCATAAATGGCAAGTCCTGAACCGTCGTAACCCAGCATGATATGTTGTCGGCTGTTGACATAAAGTGTCGAGATGTGTTTGTTGCCAGTGGCCTCGATATGAACGGGCGTGTCACCGTCAAGTCGGTAAAGACCGTGGTTGGTAGTAGCAATGTAGAAACAACCATCGCTGTACTCACAGATGTCAAATATGGTGTGCCGGTGCTCTTCATCCTGAAAATAGCGCTTGATGTTGTTGCCGTCCCAACGCCAAAGACCTTGGTCGTCGGAGAGAATCCACAGATTTCCCTGACTGTCCTCCATCAGACGGTGTATGGCCTTGGCTTCACGAAGGCGCTGGTCCATCTCGCGAGCTTCCTGGTGATCATTCATCTTCAGTACACCATGGCCTGATGTACCAATCAATATGTCACCATTACGACGTTCCAGCAGAGAAGTGACGTAGCAGGGAACTGGAGTGCCATCAACACTATAGGTCTTGACATCTTGGAATCGCTCGCCATCGTACGTCTGCATGGCGCCGTACATACCGATATAAAACAGTCCGTTGTGGTCTTGCATCATGCAGTTCACGTAATTGCTGGCCATTCCCAAGTCCTTCCGCGACTCTTTTTTTAAAATGAGGAACTGATAGCCATCGTAGCGGTTTAGACCGTTACGGGTTGCAACCCAAATAAAACCGTCACGATCCAGGTATATCTGCGTTGTGAAACTGCTTGACATCTGTTTGTCGGCATCAAACAACCTGCCCATCTGGGCATGTGCGCTCAGTCCGAGACAAAGAGATAACAATAGAAATATGCTTCGTGTGTAATTCGAACGATTCATTGTTGAGAGTAATATTATTAGTCGGTTTGTTAGTAACGGCTGCAAAGATAAGCATTTTTGCGAAAAGCACCAAAAATATACACAAAACTTTACGCTGCGTAACAAAAAAAGTCACGCAGCGTAACATATTTAAGGTATGGATGAGTTTATTTTTTGCTTACTTGGTAGCTGAATGCGTCCACGTCAACCCAGCCGCCGAGACGCTTGGTGGCGTAGTTGATGATGGCAAACTTCGAACCCATGAAGAATCGCTGCCAATCGAAGCGCATCCGGTACTCGCTGCCCATTTGCGTCCACTGCTGGCCGTCTGTGCTGTAATAGAACGTGGCCTTGTCGCCCACGCCAGGACGGAAATCAGCATCAATGCGCAGCCACACCTCATTGCCGGTGTACTTGAGTTCTTCCACCGTTTTCTCAGTAACGCTCTCCACGGCCTTCTCGCGTTGGGTGAGCTTTACCGACAACTCGTTCAGCTGTAGCGTCAGCTTTTTGCCGTTCTTTTTAATGAACAGTCCGCAAGTCTCGTCGTTGAAGGCAGCAAAACCGGCAACGTCGCCATCTTTCATCTTCGTCAGGTCTAACTTTACAGAGCCGCTACACGTCGGACCCTCCATGCGCTGTGTCAGCGTGTTCGGGGCTAAGTAGAGGTTGGGCACCACGCGGCTTGTCTTCAGACGCAGCCAGCCTGAACGCTCTGTTAGGCTCCACGCCTTATCTACCGGATTATGGTTCCACTGCCAGTGCAGTCCCAATTTGTCGCTGCCGAAGTCGTCAGCACAGACGATATGACGCTCAGGTTCACCACTCTTCAGGGCACGCACACGTTCAGGTACGATTCCTTCTTCGTCACCCAGCATGGGCCAGCCGTCAATCCAGCGGCAGGGCATCAGCGTCAGCACACGGCCTACGCCGCCACGGTCCTGGAAGATGACGCCATACCAGTCGCCCCATTCCGTGTCCACGATGGTTCCCTGTGCCTCGTAGGAGAAGCCACCGAATGGCGACTGCAGGATAACGTTCTTCTCGTATGGCCCGTGGATGTCGTCAGCTCTGTAGCATACTTCCCGACGATGACGGCCAGGGGCATAGACGTGCGAAATCATCAGCAGGTAGTACTTGCCGTTATGTTTGATCATGCGTGAACCCTCCAAGAGGCCTGTTTCGTCGGCCTCGCGCTTGAAAAGCTGCTGGTGGGTCCCCTCGATAACGTCGCTCAGGTCAGGCTTCAGCTCCATCATCTCGCCTGTACCATAGATGACATACACGCGGTTGTCGTCGTCGAAGAACAGCGAGCAATCGTGGAAATGGCGCATTCTGGACAGCAGTTTCCATTCTCCTTCGGCTTTCTCTGCCGTGAAGATATAGGTGTCGCCCATGGCTCCGGCTTCGTTGGGAGCCAACAAGGCGTAGAAACGTCCATTATGATATTTCAGCGACGTTGCCCACTGGCCGCGACCGTATACCGTTCCTTCCTGCAAGTCGTACTTCGGAGAGTCCGTCAACTTGTCGAAGACGTAGCCCACCGTCTCCCAGTTCTTCAGGTCTTTCGACCGCATGATGGGAGCGCCGGGCATCAGGTGCATCGTCGTCGACACCAAATAATAGGTATCGCCCACGCGTATAATATCTGGATCGGGCACGTCAGCCCAAAGCATCGGATTCGTAACGTAGTCTTTTACGAGTTTCTCATCATTAGCTTTAGAAGCACCATCAGCGCTGCCGGAACGCTTTCCGGCAGCTTCTGAGGTTACAAAACAAACTACTAATGATAATATTACTAAAACAAATCTTTTCTTCATGTCTGTGTCAGGTCAGTTTTGGATTTCGGTTGCAAAGTTACGTACTTTCTTTGAAACAGACGTTATTTTGCGTTTCACAAATTTTTTTTTGTGTATCAAATACGCGTAATAGACAGTTTTTGCAAATTTTTGTGTCTGTTTTCGCAAACTTTTTCAACCGTACAGGTCGAAAATGACTTTGCAGACTTTGCAAGACGGTTTTTCAAGCGAAAAATGACTTTGCAGACTTTGGGAAACGGTTTTTCAAGCGAAAAATGACTTTGCAGACTTTGGGAAACGATTTTTCAAACGAAAAATGACTTTGCAGACTTTGGGAAACGATTTTTCAAACGAAAAATGACTTCCCAGAATTCGGGAGAATTCCGGGAAGTGGCTTGAGATTGTTCGTATGGGCTGGATAGCTCTATTGATTAGCCCTTTTGAAGTTCCATTTCGAATTGTCGCTCTGGAAGTCGTATTCTGCCAGTGTGGGAGTGGAGTCGGCGGCAGAGAAGATGCAGTAGCGGGTGTTCGTGCCCTGCTGGCCGGGAATGGCCTTGGGCATGATGCGGTAGGTCCCGTCGGTCAGTTGTTCGATGCGCCAGAGCTGTTCGTCAGCGCCGGTATAGGCGGGGACGGTGGTCAGTTCTTTGTCGGCAGTGGCGGCAAGAGCGCGGTCAGTGCCAGCGATGGTTATCTTGAAATAGGGCGCACTCAGGTAGCCGCCGGCCTCGTTGACGGGCGTGACGGTCCAGTGCTGCCAGGGGCGGAACATGTAGTCGCAACAGCGCACGGCGATATTGCCTGCGGGCCATTTGTCTTTCACCTCGTCGAGGGTCTGGCAGGCAATGGGCACGGGGGGCTTCTGCATAGCCTCGCGGTTGAACCATCCTTGACGCTCCTGCTTCATGCGTTCAAAGTCGACGGCGATTTCCAGCGAGTAGCCGCGGCGTTCGCTCTCGATGGCGAAGGTGCCGCCCTTGAACTGCTCGCCGCCTACGGGCCAGCCATTCTTCCAAAGCAGGGGACGGACGGCCAGAGTAGAGCGACCGCTCAGGTCGAAGTCTGCCTCCCAGTGGAAGGAGGCAACCTCCACACCCTCGTCAATAATGGTACGCCCAAAGTGGCCTGCACCCGTCTTGCGGTCGCCGGCATTGAACACCATACGTCCGCCGCCGTGGAACATGTCGCGCCCGACGTTGTCGAGGTACGGGCCTTCCACGTTACGTGAGCGTCCCACCACAATATTGTAGGTAGAGTTCACACCGTCGCAGCAGGTGCCGTGGGTTCCTAATAGGTAATACCAACCGTCCTTGTAGATGAGGTCGGTAGCCTCGCAGTCGATGGCGATGTCCTTCTCCTTATTGCCCTTCATGCGGAAACCAGTCTTGGGGTCGAGTTCGATGAGGCGGATGGTGCCGAAGTAGGTGCCGTATGTAGCCCACAAGCGTCCCGTCGTGGGGTCGAGGAGTAGGCAGGGGTCGATGGCGTCTTGGTCCTCCATGCCGTCGCTGGCACACACCTCGACAGCCTGCGACCACTTGAAGTCGGGCGACTTGGGATCGAGGGTTTTGTTCCACATGGTCAGGATGCGACCGTTATGACCGCCGCCCAGTCCGCCGCCAGTAGCTCCGTAGATGCAGAGGTAGCGGTCACCAATTTTCATGACGTCGGGGGCTGCGCCGCCGCCAGGACGGTCGGCACCGCTATGCCACGACCAGCCGTCGTCGCTGATGATACCACCACCACCCGTACCGAAAGTGTACCACTTGCCGTCACATTCGGCCAGCGTCGAAGGGTCGTGGATATAAGGTGCGCCAATCTGCGCCCTTGCAGGGCTAATGAATAAATATGAATTAATAAATAATAAACTCAGCAGATATTTTGTTTTCATAACTCGTTTCATTTTCATTATTATTTATTATTTGATATTTAGAGCGTAGCTCGTTACAGGATTACCTTTCTCGTCGATGAAGCGGACGCACATGTCAGCTAGGCCGGGACCGTTGATTACGGCACCACGCAGCACATGGCTGCCAGGCTTGAGGGTGAGACGGCGTGACACACCATCGTCTTCCACCATGCGTCGGTCACCCTCCAGCAGCAATACCTCTTCACCGTCGAGCCACCACATGGAAGCTCCGTTGGAACCGCATGCCAGACGTATGTTCTGCAGTTCTTCCGCGCAAGTGACAACCGTCTCCACCCAGTAGAACGAGCCGTAGGTCTGCTTGCCATACTTCTCGGCGAAGCGGAACAACTTCATGTTATAGGTCTCGCTGTCTAAATTATACCACTTGGCCTTCTTCTCCTGCTTAGGCAACTTGGCCAGTTCGTCGGCGAACTTATTGCGCAGCCACGAGTCTGTGAAAACAATGTTAGAGCGGACGTCGACAGCCGTGGGTTCCATCATGCGCCAACGACGGATAAATCCCTGCTCGTCAGGCTGTATCGGGGCGGCCCCCTTGGCAACAGAGGTAAAATACTTGGGGCGGTTCTTGAACTGCACCCAGTCGAATGATACGGCGGCATCGCCCTCGTTGGTGATAACCAGGTCAGTAACACCCTTTGGCGTATAGTCTAACGTGGCTGTCAGCGTGAGCCATTGGTTGCTTTGGTCGCGACGGAAAGGTGTGGACATGCCGGGACGGGTCATCTCGCTCTTCACCGTCATCTTGATTCGGGCTAAAACCTTGCCCTTGGCACTCTTCTCGCGGATGCAGAACTCGGTATTGTCGGCTGCATTGGCACCAACGACCAAATAGCCATCGGTCAAACAACTGAAGTCCACATCTTTGTAGCATAGCCAGCTGCCCTTTTTCGGCAGGGTGGCCTGATAGCTGCGGAAGGTGTTTACCGTGTCGATGAGTGCTGTCGTAACGTCAGCCGATGCTGTGCTGTAACGGTCTATTTCAATCTTCTCCGTTGCCTGGTTGATGCCGACTCCACGCCTGGTTGGCTTTACCTCCTGGATGGTGCCGTCGCTGTTGAACGACACCTTCTCGATGCACACGGAGCGTCGCTTGTCATCACGCGGCGAGAAGTCGTTATGATGATAGAACAAATACCACTGACCTTTGTACTCTACCAGCGAGTGGTGGTTGGTCCAGCAGTGGTTGGCGTGCTCAGCCATGATGATGCCCTTGAAGTCCCAAGGGCCTAACGGCGACTTCGACATGGCGTAAGCTAATGTCTCAGTGGGATTCTTACCATTGCTGGTATCGCCACGTACCCAAGGGAAGGTGAGATAGTACCAGTCACCGCGGCGGAAGGCAAAGGGGCCTTCCTTAAAACCATCGGGCAGACCTTCCATCTGCTCGCCGCCCACAATCATAGGCGGCATCTCGGGCTGACCTTCGCGACGGGGCATCTTCATTTCCTTCAGTTCACCGTCCAACTCCAGCATGTTTTCTTTCAGCTTTCCGCCGCGGATGCCCATGCCGCTCCAGTAGATATAGGCAGAACCGTCGTTGTCAACGAGTACGCAGGGGTCGATGCCGCTGACGCCTTTGATAGGCTCTTGTTCCAACTTAAACGGACCTTCGGGACGGTCGGCAATGGCCACGCCAATAGCAAAGCCACGTCCGCTCTTCGGACCATTTGGGAAGTAGAAGTAGTACTTGCCATTCTTGCAAACGCAGTCGGGAGCCCACATGGAATAGCCGTTGGGATTGCCCCAGGGCACGTTCTTCTGCGAGACTAACATACCGTGATCGGTCCAGTCGGTCAGGTTCTCAGATGAGAAGACGTGGTAGTCGGCCATGCAGAACCAGTCCTTCCTGGCAAAGTCGGCAGGCGGCACGATGTCGTGCGACGGGTACAGGTACACCTTATTATTAAATACGCGAGCCGTCGGGTCAGCCGTGAACTGGTCACGGATGACAGGGTTCTGTGCCGTGGCAGTCAAAGCTACCACGGACAGAACGAGGGTCGATAAAATAGTTTTTTGGTATTTCATAAGCTATTTTCAATGTTAACATTTAATGATTTCAGATCTTCTTTTCGCGAACTGGTGCCGATGAATAACTCATATTGTCCAGGCTTGGAACGCATCGTATTGGTCGCTGCATCCCAGAACTCGAAACTCTCGCGATTCAGCTTCAAAGTGGCAGTAGCGGTTTGTCCGGCCTTGACGGTGACGCGCTGGAAGGCGCGGAGCGTCTTCAGCGGAGCATCGGAATCGCCGGTAGGACGAACATAGAGTTGCACTATCTCTGTGCCGTCGCGCTGACCGGCGTTAGTGACAGGGACGGTGATGGTGACGTCATAGCCGTTGGCAGCACAAGAAGCATCACCGATGTTGAACGTGGTATATGACAAGCCGTAGCCGAAGGGGAACAGGGCATCGTCGAAATATCGATAGGTACGCCCCTTCATCGAGTAATCCTCGTAGTCGGGCAGCTGGCTGTCGCTCTTGTAGAATGTTACGGACAATTTGCCAGAGGGGTTGTAGCTGCCAAAAAGTACGTCGGCAACAGCTGTTCCACCCTCCTGTCCGGGATACCAGGCTTGCAGAATAGCTTCGCAGTTCTGGGTTTCGGGCAACAAGGCAATGGCAGAACCTGAGCAGCAGACGAAGATGACCTGCTTGCCAGCGGCCTTCAGAGCTTTTATGAACTCGCGCTGCACCTTGGGCAGTTCGATGCTGGTGCGGTCGCCGCCTTTAAAGCCCTCAATGTCGACAGGCATTTCCTCGCCTTCTAAGGCTGGCGAGATGCCGCCAACGAAGATGACCTTGTCGATACCCTTCAGTTGGGCGATGGTCTCGCTGTAGTCAATGGGTAGTTCGCGAGCAATATTGATTTTCATTCCTGCTCCCCAGGTCTTGACGGTGCTGAAGCGCACCTCTATCTGGAACTGCTGACCAGCTTGTGCCTGTAAGACGGTACGGGTGGGCGTTGAACGCCAGATATGGTGTTTCTCTTTGCGTTCGCCATTCACGTAGACCTCAAAATCGCCCGTTCCCTCCACGTTGAGCACGTATTCGCCAGCTTGCTTCGGGGCAAAAGTGGTCTCGTACTTGGCAGAAAAATCCTCGATGGGCAGTCCCGTGGCGAAGACATGCATGCCATTGGTTGTGACTGCCAGCGGTTTTGTGTAGTATTCCGTCGTGAAGGGCTTGCCCTCCATCTTAGTATTCGTCCAGAAAGTTCCTTTCAGTCCGCGCTTGCCGTCGGGGGCGGTACACTCTATGGCCATGTGGCATTCTAATACCTTGTCGTAGGTCAAGTCGCAGCCGGGCAGATAGACCAGCTTCTTCTGTTTATTCTTGATGCCATCAAGAATGGTGACGGTCTTATTGGGGGTGCCGTTGTAGTTGCCCCACATCATAGGTTCGTTGTCGGCATTTGGACCGATGACGGCAATTTTCTCTGCGTTCTTCTTCAGTGGCAGAATACTATTGTTGTTCTGAAGCAGGACGAGTGTCTGGCGCGCCATGTCGAGGGATATGTTGGCAGAAACTTTCGTCGACATAGCCGAATAGGGAATCTTCGACCACTCCACGAGTGATGGTTCATCCATCTCGCCCAGGTCGAAACGGCCTTCCAACAGGCGGATGACGTGCTTGTCGATCTCAGCTTCACTGATAAGTCCGCGGCGTACGGCCTCTGGGATGCTGCGGTAGGCGTAGTCGTAGCCGCACTCCACATCAGTACCCGCTAATGTAGCCTTGGCAGAAGCCGTGACGGGTGATGAAGAACTCTTGTGCGATGTGTAAAAGTCGCTGACGGCGCCGCAGTCGCTGACCACTAAATACTGGAATCCCCACTCTTCGCGAAGAATCTGCTGCAGCAGGCGGTTACTTCCGCAGCAGGGGTCGTCGTCAAGGCGCTGGTAGGCACACATCACCTCACGCACGTTGCTCTTGGTGACCAAATGCTTGAAGGCAGGCATATAGGTCTCCCAGAAATCGCGCACAGGTACATTGGTGAGGTTGGCAGAGTGACGCGTGTATTCAGGACCGCTATGAACGGCATAGTGCTTGGCACAGGCCCATAGCTTGCGATACTTGGATGTCTCGGGACCTTGCAGTCCGCGTACCACGGCATCGCCCATGACGCTGGTCAGATAGGGATCTTCACCGTATGTCTCCTGCCCCCGGCCCCAGCGCGGGTCGCGGAAGATGTTGACATTGGGTGTCCAAACAGAGAGGCTGCGCATTTTCATGTCCTCACCTCCAAGGTCGTAGAGACGGTGGTTGTACTGGGCGCGGAACTCGGTGGAAGCCACGTCAAAGCATTTGTACAGCAGGTCGGGATTGAACGACGACGCCATGGCGACTGGCTCGGGAAAGACGGTAACGTTTCCCATGTTTGCAGCTCCATGCAGGGCCTCGCTCCACCAGAAGAACTTTTTGATTCCCAGGCGCGGGATGGCAGGACTTTCGTCTAGCATCAGCTGGGCTTTCTCCTCCAGCGTCAGTCGGGCACAAAGGTCTGTGGCTCGCTCGCGGGCTGACAAATTGGGATTCTGGTAGGGCAATCCCTCTGCCGACACGTCGAGGCAGGCACAGCACGCCACGAAGAATGATAATAAGTGTTGTCTCATAAATCTATATTATTTCGTTTGAATGCGGATGATGAAGCCTCCTCTCGGCAGGCAGGCTACCTTGGTGGGCAGTTCATTCAGCGCCTGGATGGACCAACCACCTTGTTCATTGTCGGCAAACAGCGTCATTTGCCGGACAGAGCCTTTCAGGAAGTCCTTGGCGAGTACCAGCGACTGCGGACTGTCGGAACCGTTGATGCCTGCCACATACCATGTCTTTCCACTACGGCGTGCCAGTACGACGCTTTCTCCCGGATAGCCGCTGACATAGCGTGTCTCGTCCCATGCCGTGGGAAGTGCTCCTAAGAAGTCCTGTACCTGCTGAGGTTGTGACAGAAAACTCTCAGGTCGGTCTGCCAGATGTTGTAGGCCGCTCTCAAAGAGTACGGTCAGCGCTAGTTCGTGAGCAGGGCTGGTAATATGCGGATGCTGTGAGTCGCTGAAGGCGCAGGGTGTATAGTCCATGGGGCCGATGACGTTGCGCGTAAAGGGAAGGGTGGCGTTGTGGCGTGCTGCCTGACTGGTGAATGTCGCCACGTTGTTATACCATTCGGCACCATAAACACCCTCGGTGGTCATTAGGTTCGGCCATGTGCGCTGCCAGCCGCGGGGTATAGTGGCACCATGGAAGTTGACCAGCAGGTGATGGCGTGCGGCGCTCTCCAGCAAGTCCTGACAATAGTCCATGTTGCGCTGGTTGTCGCCCGAGAAGAAGTCGATTTTTACGCCGGCAACCCCGATACGCTCACACCACGCAAACTCCTTCTCACGGTCTTCGGCTTTGTTCAGACGGAACTTGGGACCAGGCGCACCATTCACCCAACCGACGGACGAATTGTACCAGATGAGTGGGCGGACACCTTTCTCCTTGGCGTAGGCAACGGCGTCCTCGATGGTCTTGCCATTCTTCATTTCGTCCCACTCGGCATCAATAAGTACGTATGGCAGGTGCAGGGTGACTGCCATATCGACATACTTGCAGATGATGTCGTAGTCGTTGGAGCCGTGGTTATAGGCCCAGTAAATCCACGATGCCACACCGGGCTGAATCCAGCTGGTTTTTGCAATCTTTGACGGTTCAGAGACGTCTGTGACCAGGGTGGATTCTACCACGTCTGCCAGTTTGCCAATGACAGCAACACGCCAAGGCGTATGGTCGCTGGCACTCACTGCGTATTGCTCTGCAGGAACCACACGAAACAGTTCACCATCGTTAAACAGGCACGAGGCACTCTGTCCCCGCTCGATATTGGCTTCTGTCAGCAGAACGAACACGTCCTTCACTGGCTCCAACAGTGCAGGATAGCCCCAGCGGTTGTTCCAGCCTTCGTCTGACTTCGAGATACCACTGTATGAAGGGACTGGTTCTACCTTGTAGGTCGTCGTCAGCGGGAAGAATCCTTCGTAGGAGTCGCACCACTGCTGCATCCAGCGGCGGGTTCCTTCAGGGATGTTGTAAACGGTATTCCCAGTCTTGTTCGCATAGCGGAAAGCGATGCCGTCGTTGTACACCCGTAGCGTCAGTGCGCCACTACGATATTCGTTCGCCTTGTTGGTACAGTGCCGACGCTTGCCGGTCAGCATGGTGTAGTCGTCAGTAACCCGCCGCACCCGCTTCAGCGACAGCGCATCGTCGGAGATGGTCGGGATGTCGAGAACGGGCTGTTGCTGCCAGCATACCGTCAGTCCCTTTCCCTTTACTTGGATGGTGATACGTCCGTTAGGCGATTCAATGCTTTGTGCCTTGATAGAGGAGGCACAAAGGCACAATAATGTCAAGGTCAGTAAAAAACTTTGTTTCATGAACAGTCCTTTAGTCGTTGTGTGGACAAAGGTACGAAGAATGTACGAAACACGCTTTTGTGTGCGTCTCACATTCTTTTGCAGATGTAACATGCCCGTTTGTACTACTGTTAGGATAATTTTTTTCTTCGAAAGAATGGATTATTGAGAATATTTTTGTATCTTTGCAAGGTCAATGATTGAAAAACTATGAATAGAAAGTTTTTGTTTCTTGGGGCGATGGTGCCCTTGCTGACGTTGGTATCATGCCATACACATTACGAGGTGGCAGGCTTCCAGCGTAGCCGTATCGTAGTGGATGAACGCTATGATGCAAATCCCGACGCCCGTGCGGCAGAGTTCCTAAAACCTTATAAAAACAAGGTGGACAGTATTATGGGGCCTGTGGTGGGCCAGTCTGCTAAATACATGACCGCAAAGCGTCCTGAAGGTACGCTGTCGAACCTGTTAGCAGACATTCTGGTCTGGGGCGCCAAGAACTATCAGGAGCAGGTGGACTTCGGCATTTACAATATGGGCGGTGTACGTGCCGAGCTGCCGAAAGGAACCATTACTTACGGCGATGTGGTGGATATTGCTCCGTTTGAAAACAAGATAGCGTTTACGACGCTCAGCGGTGCCGACGTACTGGAACTGTTCGAACAGATAGCTGCCGTTGGAGGCGAGGGTGTTAGTCGTGGCGTGCGCCTTGTCATCAAGAAAGACGCGGCGACGTCGAAATACACATTGGAGAGTGCTACCATCAATGGAGAACCTGTCGACCCGCAGCGTGACTATCGCATCACGACGATAGACTATCTGCTGGGCGGTACTGACAAGATGGGAGCCTTCAAGAAGGGACGTAATGTGAATTCGCCACAGGATGCTTCCAACAACTCACGCTTCGTCATTATGAACTATTTCCTCGAACAGCAGAAACTGGGGAAGATAGTGGATTCAGAGATAGAAGGAAGAATAACAGTTAAATGATAAGGCTATGAAAGTAAGATATTTCATCATGTGTCTGATGACGCTGTTTGCACTCAGCGGACAGGCCAAGAAGCATAAGCAGTTAGTCATACTGCACACCAACGATACCCATTCGCAAATATTCCCCTTTAGAAGTCAGTTGCCCGATACTGTCAAGGCGGGCAGAAGCGGCTTTTTGCGTCGTCTCAATATGCTGAAGGAAGAGCGCAAGAAGCACCCTGATCTGCTATACTTTGACTCTGGTGATTTCTTTCAGGGGTCGCCCTATTTCACCATGTTCAAGGGAGAAGTGGAGATTGGGCTCATGAACGAGATGGGAATTGATGCATCGACCATTGGCAACCATGAATTTGATTTCGGACTCGACAATATGGCTCAAATGTTTCGTAAGGCTACATTCCCCATTCTTTGTGCCAATTACGATTTCACCGGTACGGTGATGGAGGGTGTGACAAAGCCTTGGATAATCATCAAGCGTAACGGTTTGAAAATCGGTGTTTTTGCAGTTTGTCCGAAACTGGAGGGCTTGGTGGCGACCAAAAATTGTCAAGGTATCAAATACTTGGATCCTGCCCGTGTGGCACTGGAGACCGCTACAATGCTCAAGGAACAGCAGAAATGCGACATAGTCATCTGTATCTCGCACTTAGGCTGGAACAGCAATCGTGGCGATGATGACCTGTATATGATAAAGGGTTCGCGTAATATCGACCTCGTGCTGGGAGGACACTCACATACTTACATGGAGGAGTTGTATTACGAGAACAACCTCGACGGCAAGCCCGTTCCTGTCGACCAGAACGGTAAATCTGGCATCTTCATTGGCAAAATCATCGTTGACTTCAAATAGTGTGATAAGCTCTATTTCCGCTTATTCGAAATAGAACGTCAGGACTATCATCTTGGATTGCGCGTTGCTGACCGAACCGGCATAAGCCTTGAGGTTAGCATCGCGCAGTTCATTGATATGGTTGTGGTCCAGCACGTCGCTCAAGCCAAAGCAGAACTTCAGTTCGGGTATCAGTTTGAAGAATGGCAGGTAGAAGTCACAACCCATGCCAATTTCCATCATCGTACTATAGCGTTTTAGTCGTATGATGTCTTGATCGCCCCCCGTCAGGTTCACCATGGGGTTGATACCGGCAATGATGTAGGGACGGTGGTTGTTCCAGCGGGGCGCAGCAAACTTCAAGTCGATGGGCAGTGAGACGTAGGTGTTCTTGAGGTCTTGAATCTGTCGCAGTGGTTCTCCCCGCTCGTCAATAGACTTGGTGTTGAGAAATGTCAGGTGCTTGGCGCCAAAGTGCATGGTTGGCGCGATACGCAGCGAGAAATTGTCGCTTAGGCGCATCTCAGCGAGCACGCCCACAGAGAATCCCGGGTTCCACTTGTCTGCATCGCAGAGGATGAGCTCTTCGTGTACGTTTCCTTCTTCGTCGGTGATGATTTGAGGGCCTACATTCTCAAACTCCACATCCTGCAGGTGTAACCCCACATGGATGCCGAAGTGCATCGGTCTCAGGTCGATATAAGGCTTGTGCTGCACACGCCGATCGTTTTGTGCCTGTATGGAAAGCACCCAGGCACAGATGATGATAATGACAATGACAAATCGTTTCATATTCATATCTTATAACGCAGCTTATCGGGTAAATATTATTTCGATAGCGTATAAATTAACATAATGTTGGTAAAAAACATACCCTATATTAGGTATTGATGGATTTTTTGCTTACCTTTGCATCACATTTAGTAAGTATTTAAGTTAAACAATTTAATTTTTAATAGTAATTATGGCATACGTAATTGGTGACGACTGCATCGCATGCGGTACCTGTATCGATGAGTGCCCCGCTGGAGCTATCTCTGAGGGCGACAAGTATTCTATCAACCCCGATGTTTGCACAGAGTGCGGCACATGCGCTGACGTTTGTCCGTCAGAGGCTATCAGCCTTCCCTAAGGAATAACCAACAGGTTAGAATGTAAACTAAAAAAAATGGGCTGTCTGCAAAGACAGCCTACTTTTTTTTATCGTGTATAAATAGAATGGAGGACTGCTGCCCTCCATTCTGTTGTTTGCTTACTTGGTGCCTAACACCTGCTTGGCAATCTCGTTCTCGGGATCGATGCTAAGCAGCTTCTCAGCATACTGCTTACCCGTGACCTTGTCGTCCTTCTGTACGAAGTAGTAGGAGATGAGGTAACGATAGCTCTCAATGAGACGTGCACGCTCTGTGTTGTCGAGGTCGGTCTTCGGACCAATGAGTTCTACCAGCTTCTCATAGAACGGCTTGGCAAGTCCCTTCGACTGGTCAGGATCCATCTGACCATTGACACGGGCTCGCATGAAGGTAGCATACTCGACGGCATTCTCATACTTCTGTGCCAGGTCAGCATAGGTCTCGTCAGCCATCTTGAAGGCCTCGGCCTGAGCGTCGGCATTCAGTATAGCACCATGCTGCATGTGCAGACCTGCGAGGGCAGCGAGGTCGTTGGCAGTCGGTTTTTCCATGCTGGCCAGATAGTCCTTGTAGTGCTTAATGGCATTGGGGAAGTCCTCCATGTCACGGTAGGCGTCAGAGAGCTGCTTCACCACACCGGCGCGCTTGGCCTTGTTGTCCATGTCCTCCTGCTTCAGGGCCAACTCGTACATTTCAATAGCCTTCTGGGGCTGCTTGGCACCGATGAGGGCATTGCCATAGTACGTATAGTCGTAGTACGAGAACTTAGCCGAGTCAGACTTATTGAACAGGGCGTCAGCATACATCAGGGCATCGTCAAACTTCTTCAGCTCAGTGCTGTTGAAGAAAGCCAGACGGTTGAAGGCTGCATGACGAGGATTCTTGCTGAGGCCGAACTTAGCTACTTCCAGTGCCTTTTCGTACTGCTGTTTGAAGAAGGCCGACATGGCATAGTCGCTCAGGTCGCGCTCTTCCATCTGGTTCTTGTCAGCCTTGTTATATGCTTCGAGAGCCTTGTCAAACTCGTTAGACATGTAATAGATACGTCCAGCCAGGGCATCAACGGCAACGTCAGGACGCTGCTGGCGCAGTTCGTTGAGTTTGGCTACAGCACCAGCGGGGCTGATCTTGCGGTACACGTTGGCATACTTGTAGTAAGCATCAGGATTCTTGGGATCCACGTAGATGGCCTGCTCGTACATAGCAGCAGCCTGTCCGCCATTGTCACCGATGGCCTCGATGTCACCTAACAGCAGGAATGCGGGAGCACACTTGTGCTTGGAAGCAGCGAGTGCATAGTTGGCATAGGTCTTGGCGTTGGCAGTGTCCTTGACAGCCAGGAACTCACGACCGAATGCTACCAGAATCTCGGCATTCTTCTTGTTAGCCTTGTAGAAAGACTTCATCTGCTTGTCCAGATCGGCGGGTTTACTACTAATGATTTTCTTGACGGCATCTACGTCAGCCTTCGTGCCAGTGGCTTCCTGAGCCATGGCGGCAGTGCTGAAACCTGCGGTCAGCGCTGCAATGAATAAATATTTGATTGCTTTCATAACTCTGAAATAATTTCGTTAATACTCTTGTTCTTGTTCTCTCTCGTTATTTCGTTATAACGTTATTTCGTTACTTCGATTCTTCTTCACAATTCACTTCTTTGACGTTGGAATCGTCATAAGGTTTAGTCCGTATTGTAATTGACGATGACTTCCCGCACGTTCGTAGCAGCCTGAATGGGCAGCAGTCCCGATTTCTGGATGATGAGCTGTCCCTTGGGCAGTCGGCAGAAGTGGGCAAATCCTGAGGGTAGTCCGCTGCGCGGCTCGTTGAGCAGGGCATAGATGGTGCGGATAAGTGGATAGTTGCCGTTATATATATAATATTGGTAGGGCTTCCAGCTGTTGGCTCGTGTTGCTGAGTCGAGACGGCTGACGCCCATGACTGTTATATTCTTCTTAAAGGTGACGTTTGTCGTGTCGCGCTTGTCGTTGAGCCAGTTGGAACCGATGATGCCAATGGCATTCTTGTGGTTCTCCACATAGTCGATGACGGCGGCGCTGGTTTTCACGGCTCCGATGTTAGGCGCCTTGAACTCCTGTCCTGACAGCAGTGAGTCTACGCACCAGCGAACGGTGCTGGACAAGGGGTTGTCGAAGACGACGTCGATGCTTCCCAGGCGTGACTGGGGGTACAGATCCTTCCACTCTGAGATTTCTCCACGCAGGATGCGCTTGAAGTCCTTGACGGTAATACAGGTGTCGGGATTGTCGTTGTTGACGATGAGTGCCAGACCATCGTAGGCAATGGGTATGGTTCGTGGCAGATATTTGCGGTCCTGCAGGTTCTGGCGTTCCTTTGCCGTCAGGTCGCGTGAGGTAAAGACCAGCCACGTCTCGAGTGCCATCAGTTTCTTGACGGCGTCCTGCTCGTTGGTGTACTGGGCTTCCAAGGTGTCGAGGACGTTGTTGTAACGGAATACCTCGAGTGCCTCGTTGAGGATAGGGCTGAAACTTTCGTCAGCCATGAAGTAGCGAGCAGCGCGTTGGTACTCCTGCTCTGCTTTTGTATTTTTAGGCTTGTTCCCACAAGCGGAGAACAAGCCTAAAATGAGTGTTAATCCAATGATGTATTTGGATGCGTTTCTATTCATGTTGAATCAATTATTGGAGACGGAAGGTTACAGGCACGGTGTACTTCACACGGACGGCAGCACCATTCTGCTTACCGGGAATCCACTTCGGCATGCTCTTCACCACGCGCTGGGCCTCCTTGTCGAGTGACGGGTCAACGGATTTCACGACCTTAACGTCGGTAATTGAACCATCCTTCTCAACCACGAAGGTTACGATGACACGACCCTGGACACCATTTTCCTCGGCTACTACCGGGTACTTGATGTTGCTGCTCAGGTACTGCAGCAGGGCGCTCTGACCACCGGGGAATGAAGGCATCTGCTCAACAACGTCGAACACCTTGGTCTCTTCTTCCTTCGGGGGCTCGGGCTGGGCAATGACTTCCTTGGCCTTCAGCACTTCGCCTGCAGCCTCGTCGTTACCCTTCACGTCAAAGGCACCGATGGCGGTGTTGGTCTGGTTCAGCTCTTCCTGTGACTTCAGCTCGTCCTCGGGTTTAACCTCGTCGTCCTTCTTAATCACAGGGGGTACGAACTTCACCGAACTCTTCACCCTCTCCACTTCAATTTTGTCAACTTTCGGTTCTTCTTTCTTCTCAACCTTCGCTTCCTTCTTCTCAGCCAGCTTTGCCAGCTCCACGTCGGCTTCGATGGCAACGTCCGATTTCATGGCGTTCTCCACGACACCCTTAATGGCTACGATGGCAGCGATAGCTACTCCAATGGCAAACATCACGAGCAGTGCCATGACGTTACGTTTGCCAGTGTCCTTGCGCAGTTGATAAGCTCCATAGGCCTGGTTCTTGCCCTCAAATACGAGGTCTACCCAGCCATTGTCTATAAGATCTATTTTTGCCATAGTTCTTTTCTTCTTTAATTGTGAGACATTGACTTACTTGACACCAGCCTTTTCAATCAGTTCCTGATCCTCAGGATTGATTTTGTCAATGACATACTTATCAACACTGCAAATAAGCATCTCGTCGAGTGCTGCAATCATGTTCTCGTAGGTAGCGGTGTCCAGCGGGCGAATGATGACAGTCATTGTTGGCACTGTCTCGCCGTTGGGCAACTGACCCTTCTTCAGCTTCGAAAGCTCAGCCTGATACTGCTCGTCAGTCATCTTACTGTTGTAGGCAGTCTTCTTGGCATCCAGTTCTTTCTTGGCCACCATGATCTTTGCAATCGGGTTTACACCTTCCTCTGTGGTGTGGTTGATGAGGACGTCGCGGATACCCTTGGCTCCGTATGTCGTCGGCTTGACGCATGAGGGGTCTTCATAGTTGGGCAGTCCGGCAATGTACCAAACCTTATCGTCAGCACCTAAATAGAGAGTGATGGTATGAGAGGCTTTCGTTACCGATTTGTCGTTTTCGTCCACGTTCTGGTCGTTACTGGGCATCGTCAACTGCATAGCCTGGGGCTTTGCCAGAGTCGTACACAGCATGAAGAACGTGATCAACAGCATCATCATGTCTACCATTGGCGTGAAGTTCACGCGGGTATCCATTTTCTTCTGCTTGGATAGATTCTTTTTTGCCATATTTTATTCCTCCGATGCAGTTTTAAGATTAGTAATCAACTGATAACGGTTCTCGTTCATGTCCTGGAGTTCTGACATCATGGCCTTCACCATCTTGTACGGGGTCTTGGAGTCGCACTTGATGGCCAGACGGATGTCGGGGTTCACCTCGCGGGCGGCTTTCACCCACTCCTGGAATTCGCTCTTTCCTCCATCGATACTATCGGTGGGGATTCCCAGACTCTGAATGGCCTCGGCCATCTTCTCGGGCTCAAGGCTGAGGTAAGCAGCAAGCTTCGACATGGGGGCGCCAGCCATAGCATCTTCCAGGAAGTGCTTCTGCTGGGTGGCATTCAGCGAAACGTTGAACTTGTCAGTCATCGTTTCCATCATGGCCTTCATGTAGTTCTTGTTTTCCGTACCGAGGAATATCTTGCCTTCTGGGCTGACCAGAATGTTCAAGACATCATTTTCCGGAATCTTTACCTCTGACACCGAGTTAGGCGCGTTGACTTGAATGGGGCGTCAAGAATGTTGATGTCAACATAAAGAAGCACAGAAGCAGCGTCATCACGTCTGACATAGGGGTCATGTCAATCCAGATGTCTTTTTTCTGTATCTTAATTTTAGCCATACTAAAACTGATTTAGAGAGTTTTAAATGGAACTAAAAATTAAGCCTCGTTGTGGTTAGAATCGTATGTAGCAGCGATGGTGAAACCAATCTCGTCGAGGGCGTAGGTCAGCTTGTCGATCTTGTTAGAGAAGAAGTTGTAAACCACCACCAGCAGACAGAGCCTGGAACGATCCGATCATACCGAGCACAGTACCGAACAGAGCGGTCAGGGTACCCAGAGATACGATGGTTGCAACCATAGGCATGTTCATCTGCAGAGTAGGCATCTCCAGCTGGGTAGCCTCCTCGTGAGCCTGCTGGATCTTAGCCACCTTAGCAGCCTTCTTCAGCGTGCTGTCACCCTCAACGGTCTGATACATGTTGATAGAAGCCATCACAACGTTGGCAACCGAACCCTGCATCTTGTTGCAGAGAGCACGTGCCTCGTCAAACTTCTGGGCGCGGATAGCTTCCTTCACCTGAGAGGTGAACTTAGCGAGGTTCATCTTACCAGAAGCAGTGCGGATAGCGAAGAAACGCTCGAAGCCCAGGCAGATAACGGTGAACAGCAGGGTGAGGATCAGACCTACCACGAAACCTCCCTTATACACAGTACCCAGCAGGTTGGCGGGGTGTCCGCTGCGGTCGCCGCCGATGAAGTTGTCGGGGTCACCCATTACGAAATACCATACACCATAACCTAAGCAAGCACAAATTACGAGGATAATCCATGCAGCTTTCATTCCCTGGAAGCCCGACTTTTTGGCTGGGGCTGCAGCCTTTGTTGTTGTTGCCATAATGTTTTTTTAAATTTTTTAGTTATTAAATGAATTTGGTTTGTATTGTTTGTTTCAGTCGTATGTTCGGCAAAGATAACAAATAAAGGCGTACTTTTTGCCAAATTAAGAGTTTTTAACTTGATATTTCTCAATTTTTATTGTAAAACGGCCAATGCGTCCTTGATACGGCGCATTGCTTCCACAATATTTTCGTCACTTGTGGCATAGCTCATGCGGAAGCAATCGGGGTCTCCGAAGGCATCGCCGCCCACACTTGCCACGTGTGCTTTCTCCAGCAGGTACATGGCGAAATCGGTCGAGTTTCCGATGGTTTTGCCATCGGGCGTCTTCTTGCCGAAGAAGCTGCTGCACTTGGGGAAGAGGTAGAAGGCGCCCTCGGGCACGTTGACCTCCAGTCCGGGGATGTCCTTGGCCAGCTTGACGATGAGGTCGCGGCGGCGCTCAAAGGCCTTGCGCATCTCCTCAACGCACTCTTGGCTGCTGGTGTAGGCAAACTCTGCCGCCTTCTGGCTGACCGAGCACGGGCCGCTGGTGTACTGTCCCTGCAGTTTGTTGCAGCCCTTGACAATCCACTCCGGTGCTGCGATATATCCGATGCGCCAGCCCGTCATGGCGTAGGCCTTGCTGACGCCGTTGACGATGATGGAGCGCTCCTTCATGCCCGGGAACTGGGCTATCGACTCGTGCTTGCCCACGTAGTTGATGTGTTCGTATATCTCGTCTGCCAGTACGAAGAGGTCGTCGTGGCTGAGGATGACCTTGGCCAGTGCCTCCAGTTCTGCCTTGTTGTAGACGCTGCCCGTCGGGTTGCTGGGCGAGCAGAGGATGAGCAGGCGAGTCTTCGGTGTGATGGCAGCCTCTAACTGTTCGGGTGTCATCTTGAAGTTCTGCTCGAAACCGGCCTCCACGATGACGGGGTTGCCGCCTGCCAGCAGCACCATCTGCGGGTAGCTCACCCAGTAGGGTGCAGGGATGATGACCTCGTCGCCGGGGTTGATGAGTGCCATGACGGTGTTGCAGACGCTCTGCTTGGCGCCGTTCGACACCAGGATTTCAGCTGGTGAGTAGTGCAACTGGTTTTCGCGCTCCAACTTGCGGGCGATAGCCTGGCGCAGGTCGGGGTAGCCGGGGACGGGCGAATAGCGTGAATAGTTCTCGTCAATGGCCAGTTTGGCGGCCTGTTTGATATGGTCGGGGGTGTTGAAGTCAGGTTCGCCGACGCTCATGTTGATGACGTCGATACCCTGTGCCTTCATTTCGGAACTCTTCTGTGACATAGCCAGCGTCGCAGAGGGCGCCAGACGTTGCAATCGGTCAGATAATTGTGCCATAATGCTACATATTGTTTATTTCTAACGTGCAAAGGTAATCATTTATTTTCTTTTCCTGCAAAAAAACAACTTTTTTTTTCTTTTTCTTCATTCTTCATGCGCGCATGCATACCTATTATATTATGGCTGCAGGTGCAGGGTATGTCCCATGCGCTCTTTCTTGGTCTGCAGGTAGCGGCGGTTGTACTCGTTGGGTGTGGTCTCGATAGCGACGTTCTCGACTATTTCCAGCCCATAGCCCTCCAGTCCGACGCGCTTGACGGGGTTATTGCTCATCAGGCGCATCTTCTGCACACCCAGCAGTCGCAGAATCTGGGCACCGCAGCCGTAGTCGCGCTCGTCGGGCTTGAAGCCCAGGTGAACGTTGGCATCCACGGTGTCGAGACCTTCCTCCTGCAGCTTGTAGGCAGCAATCTTGTTCATCAGTCCGATGCCGCGCCCTTCCTGCTGCATGTAGACGATGACGCCCTTGCCCTCCTGCTCTATCATCTGCATGGCCTTGTGCAGCTGCTCGCCGCAGTCGCAGCGCTTGGAGCCCAGGATGTCGCCCGTCATGCAGCTGGAGTGTACGCGTACCAGTACGGGTTCGTCCTCGCGCCAGCTGCCCTTGATGAGTGCCATGTGCTCCAGCCCGTTGCTCTTCTGGCGGAAGGGGATGAGTCGGAAGTGGCCCCATTCCGTAGGCATATCCACCTCCTCGCCTTTCTCGACGATGCTCTCCTTCCTCAGACGGTAGGCTATCAGGTCTTTGATGGTGATGATTTTCAGGTCATGCTGATGAGCAAACGCCACCAGCTGTGGCATGCGTGCCATGGTGCCGTCGTCGTTCATGATTTCGATGAGCGCTCCGGCAGGGTAGAGGCCGCTGAGCTTGCACAGGTCGATGGCAGCCTCGGTATGTCCTGAGCGGCGCAGCACGCCGTTGTCCTGGGCATACAGCGGACTGACGTGTCCTGGGCGTCCGAAGGTCTTCGACGTCGACGCGGGGTCGGCGAGTGCCTGGATAGTGGCAGCGCGGTCGTGGGCGCTGACGCCCGTTGAACAGCCTTCTATCTTGTCGACGGTGACGGTGAACGGCGTCCCCAGTAGCGACGTGTTGTCCTGCACCTGGTGCTGCAGGTCCAGTTCGGCGGCCCGGCTGATGGTGACAGGTGCGCAGAGCACGCCGCGCGCGTTCTTCAGCATGAAGTTCACCATCTCGGGTGTTATCTTCTCGGCGGCGCATATCAGGTCGCCCTCGTTCTCTCGGTCTTCGTCGTCGACGACAATGACGAACTTCCCTTCCCGGAAATCCACCAGTGCCTCCTCAATCGTATTCAGTTTCAGTTCTTCCATCGTATCTCTTATCTCTTATCTTTTTATCTCTTATCTCTTTATCTCTCATCTATAACCATCACCTCTCCTTCCTGCTGTACGTCGCCCAAGCTGATGACGCGAGGTATGAGCTTCGCGTTGATGCGCAGGATGTGCTGCAGGTCGCGGTAGAGGCGTATGCGGAAACGTATCATGCGGAAGTAGAAGAAGATGCCCGTGGGCAGGAACAGTCCCGTGATGACGTTCAGCCATTTGCGCTCGAACGGGCGCGTATGGGCGTGCGTAGCAATGATAGGATACTGGTTCAGCTTCATCAGCACGTATCTGTCCTTCGTGTACGACAGGTCTTCTATGGCCACTTCCAGCACGTTGTTCAGGTGCTCTATGTCGTGGTCGTTGCCAGGACGGAAGAACACTTTGATCGGGTTCGGCCAGCGCAGCAGCTTGTGCACCTCCGAGTAGTGTGCCACCTCCAGGCTGACGTTCTTCAGCATCTCGGCATCGGCCAGATACTTCGGGTCTTCGATGATGACCTCCTTGCGAGCGATGTTGCGCTTCGAGCGCAGACCCAGCATGCGGCTCAGTATCTGCTTGTAGAGGTCGATGTTGAACACCACCGAGTCGTTGTTGGCCTTGTAGGTGAAGAAAACGGCGATAGGTGTCAGCACCGCCGTAGCCAGCAGTTTGCCGAACCATACCGTCCAGTTGTCGTCGCGGGCCATCTTCATGCCCGTATTGTCCAGGATGTAGAAGATGATGAACACCAGCACGGATATGATGACCGGTATGCCCAGTCCACCTTTGCGGATGATGGCTCCTAATGGTGCTCCGATGAAGAAGAAGATGAGGCACGACAGCGCCAGCGTCACCTTGTTGATGGCCTCCATTTGGTGAGCGCGCTCCTCGCGGTTCAGCGCCTTCGAGTAGTCCACCTTGTAGTCCATCTCCATCATTGCCGCGTGAGCGTCGTTCAGAGCCATGCTCACCACCTGCTGCTTCTTCTCGCCGCTGAGCTTCAGGTAGACGGAGTCGATGTTCAGCTTGTCGCTCCTTCCCTCCTTCACGGCTTTCAGCGAGTCTTTCTTCTCTAATACGGGGCGCCGCAGCGACCCATAGCGTGCCTCGTCGTAGAAGCGGTGGCCCACCGAGTCGTTGAACTCGCGGATGCTGTCCAGGTCGTGCAGGATTTTGCCCATGCCCTTGGCGCGCGCGTCCGTCGAGATGCCTCCCATTTCCACCATGTTGAAGTCACCGTCGAAGTCGAGCAGGATGCGCTTGGTGGAAAAAGTCTCGCGACGGTAGGGCACGTTGGCGTTGACGTTCAGTCCCGTCTGCTGCATGTTCTCAAACCACTCGCCGCTATACAGCGTCAGCAGCAGGTGCTTCTTCTCGGCTGTCGCCTGGATGCGTCCCGAGTCGGCCAGAATGATGGCAGCATCCTCGTAGCCGCCGTTCATGCGGTATATCATGATGCCGTACAGCGTGCCCGTGTCCAGGTTCTTCTTCTGCACGTAGAGGTTCGAGCCAGGGATGCCGTCGTAGAAGATGCCCTCGGGAATTTCCACTTCGGGGTTCTTCTGCTTCATCGAGATGAGCAGCTGGCGGAACGACACGAAGGCCTTCGGACCCACCACCTCCTGGAAGTAGAACGAGACGCAGGCGATGGCAAACGAGATGACGATGAGCGAGCGGAAGGCCTGCATCAGCGAGATGCCTGCCGACTTGATGGCTGTCAGCTCCGAACTCTCGCCCAGGTTACCGAAGGCGATGAGCGACGACAGCAGGATGGCCAGCGGGAAGGCCTGCGGCATCAGCATCAGTCCCATATACCAGAAGAACTGCGCCATGACCTCTAATGACAGTCCCTTGCCTATCAGCTCGTCCACGTAGCGCCACAGGAATTGCATCATCAGCACAAACTGGCAGATGAAGAAGGTCGCAACAAACAATAGTCCGAACTGTTTGGCGATGAAAATATCCAATTTCTTGACTCGGAACGTCATTCGGGGTGCAAAGGTAATCAAAAAAACACGAATTGCACGAATTTTACGAATTTTTATGTCGAAAAACTTAATTTGTTACCAATTAATATGTTGTTTCAAATCATTCGTTCAATTCGTGTAATTCGTGGTTGATTATTTGTTGGTTCGTTGTCCCTTACAGTCCGCTGACGCGGTGCAGGCGCTCCAGGTTGTCGTCCCAGATGCCGCGCAGGTCGTCGGCCTCCTCGTCGTCAGCGGCATAGTCGGTGATGTGCAGGATGACCTCACCCGTCAGGTCGCTGGTCTCGATGCTCATCTCCCAGATGGCTTCGGGCGTCTCTTCGTGGTAGTCCCACAACAGGCGGATGTGTGCAAACTTCTCGACGTCGATGATGCGCGACGTCTTCGTGTCACGCTCCGTCCAGGGCTGTCCCCAGGTAAAAGTCATCGTGTCGTTTTCTTCTATCACCTTGTCGGCCAGCCATTTCTCCAGACCATGGGCATTGCTGATGAGGTCCCAGACAATCTTTGGCGAGCGGGTGTTCAGCGGATATTCAAAAGTCAGTTTCTGCATAGTAGTCCATTCAGTTATTGATGCTATTAGACAGCGCAAAGATACGAAAAAGGTTCGAGAATCAAGCGTGAATAACGGACATTAACGTAGTAGTTAAAAAATATTAAGAACTTAAGATTTTCCCATTCCCGTTTGTGGTTTTTCATTTCTTTGTTGTACCTTTGCACCCGCAAAACGCGATGGCGGGGTAGCTCAGCTGGTTAGAGCGTCGGATTCATAATCCGGAGGTCGAGGGTTCGGGTCCCCCTCCCGCTACCAGAAAAGAGGTGTGTTCAGTTTTGAGCGCACCTCTTTTTGTGTCTTTGGGTAGGCGTTGGGTAGCCAAGCCCCCCTTCTGAAAAGCCAAGAGGGAATTCCTCGTTTTTTGTAGGGAAAATCCTTTCCGTTTTTGGGTGATTTCCTTTGTATGGAAGCGGTTTTTCTCATTATCTTTGCAGCGTCAAACTTTAAAACGTTGAAGATGATGAAAAAGATGCTCATAATGATGACGAGCCTGATGCTGGCTCTGCCGATAATGGCTCAGTACGGACGCCCAAGCAGGATGAACAGCAGCCGATATGGCCACTACCACCAGCCGCCGCGTCAATACAGACACACCGATGTCTATTACGGTCTGCGCATCGGTGGAAGTTTTTCCACAGTCAGTTCCGACGACCCTTATCTGGACGGAGGCTCTCTGCGTGCAGGGCTGAACGTCGGTGCAGTCATTGGGTGGCAGGTGGCTCCGCAGACTCCGGTATACTTCGAGACAGGACTCTCGTATGTAGAGAAAGGCGGTGAGGGGCACAACAATGGGGCTAAATTCACCTATGACCTCGACTATCTGGAAGTGCCGCTTGTGCTGAAATACAATGGCATGACCAGAAGCGGTGTGCGTATCCAGCCCTTTGTGGGCGGCTATCTGGCCGTTGGCGTCGGTGGTAAAATCAAGGACTTTGGCAACCGCCATGCTTACAGTTCCTTTGACGACGTCGGCTTCAAGCGTTTCGACGGAGGTGTCAAGGTAGGCTGTGGCTTGCAGTACGACTATCTCTATGCCGAGGTGGGTTACGACTTCGGTCTGTCAAACATCAGCCACGACTATTTCGACACCTCGCACACAGGAGCGCTCTTTGCCACCATCGGAGTCAATTTCTGATCAACTATGCACGAACTTACGGGAATAGAGCCTCTGAGTCCGCTGATTTATCAAAAGCGATAATAAAAACAGAGGGTGTGCCTATTTTGACACACCCTCCTGTTGAAATGATTGCCCCTGATGGCAAGCGTCGAGGACTCAGAGGAACTGTCCCTATGAGTCCTGGGGGTGGAATACTTTGAATAAAAATAGGGCCTGGTGACCAGACCCTATTTTCATTTTTGCTTTGATAAATCAGGAAATTGTCGCCTGATTAGAACTTGTAGTCGATGCCGAGGTCGATGACGTTGTTGGTGCGCGAGTAGGTCTCTAAGCCGTAGGCGGTCTGCTTGTCGTAGTCGCTGTAGAGGCTGATGAAGTAGCCGGCATTCAGGCGCACCTGCTCGTTGATGTTCCAGGCACCGCCGAGGCCGATGCTGTAGCTGTCGCAGGCGAAGGAGGTGTTCTGCTGGTAACCGTCGGAGAGTCCGTAGTCGGTGCGCTGGCCGCCACAGCTGACGGTGAACTTGTCGTTGATGTCCCATTCGACACCTGCCAGGATTTCATGGGTGCCGTGCGTCAGCTCCTTCTGGCGGTCGTTGGCCATCTTGGCATTCTTGTCGTCGTAGAAGTGGTACTCTAACGTAGCACGTACCTTGGGCGAGAACTCGTAGCCGGCAGCCACGGAGAACAGGGCGGGCATGTCGTAGCGCGTCTTGGCACCGTCCTCGTAGGGAGCGGTATAGGCGCTGAAGCCACCGCTCAGCTGCTGCTGGATGGTTTGTCCGATGGCCTGGGCCTGGGCTGCGGTGATGCCGCCAGCGACCACCAGCTGTGTCAGCGGTTCCGTTACCAGCTTCGTCGTGTTCAGGTCGGCAGCCAGACTGTTCGTCTCGTTCTTGGTCTCAATCTTCGTGCGGAACTCATAGCGGGCGGTCAGCGAGAACGGACCCTTGCGGAAGTCGAGGCTGATGATGGGCGTGAAGCCCCAGCCTTTCTGGTCGACGTCGAGCGACAGGTTGGCCAGGTTGCCCATGGAGGACTGGTTGGCGTAGACGTGGCCGCGGAAGTAGCCGTCGTAGTAGTTGGCACGGAAGCCGGCAGCGGCAGAGAGGCAGTCGAGCACCTTATAGGTGAAGTTGACCTGTCCGCCATAGATGTACTGCTTGCCCTTCATCTCAGCGTCGTACTGGTCGGGGGTGACGACGGGGGTGTAGCCGCTGGTGGCCTGGGACAGTCCTTGCGTGAGCGTGGTGATGGTGCTACCCAGCAGGGCGTTGAACATGGGCACGCCCTCCTTGTATTCGACGAAGCCGCCGCTGCCCACAATGCCGAGCATGGCGGAAAGGGCCCAGCGGTCGTGCTTGTAGGAGGCGAAGAGGGCAGGGACGATGGGTGCCGAGGCCTTGCCTTCGTAGGTGTGGCTGCCAGCCTGGGTGGTCAGCTCGATGTCTCGGTACTGCCAGGGTTTCTGGAAATTGAGCGACAACTGCCAGCCTTCGTGTCCCCAGACGAGACCTGCGGGATTGCTGAAGACGGCGTCGACGTCAGTCGTTGTGCCTCGTGCCATCATGCGGTCGAAGGCGATGTGATAGTTGGTGTTTGTCATCAGTCCACCAGCGCGAACGATGCTGGTAGAAGCTAAGGCAATGCATGCCAGTAAAAATAGATTTTTTCTCATTCCGAATAAAATTGGTTGAAAATTCGGCTGCAAAGGTACGAAGAAAAATTTAAATATCGCTTGACTTACATTATTTATTTTCAAGAAGACGAAAAAAATTCGAAAAAACGTTGTGCTGTATGCAGTCTTTTTTGTAATTTTGCAGGCGATTTTCGAAAATTATTATAACGCGTTATATTTTATGGCAGACAAGAAAAAGATTAAGACAGCGCTCATCTCTGTTTTTCATAAGGATGGGCTGGAAGAATTGTTGAAGAAACTGAATGACGAGGGCGTGAAGTTCTTGTCGACAGGTGGCACACAGACCTTCATCGAGTCGTTAGGTTACGACTGCGAGAAGGTGGAAAACGTGACGACGTACCCCAGCATTCTGGGTGGACGTGTGAAGACGCTGCATCCGAAGGTGTTCGGAGGCATCTTGGGCCGTCGTGAGAACGAGGGTGACCGTGCGCAGATGGCTCAGTACGAGATTCCCGAGATTGACCTGGTGGTCGTCGACCTCTATCCCTTTGAGCAGACGGTGGCCAGCGGTGCCTCGGAGCAGGACATCATTGAGAAGATTGACATTGGCGGCATCTCGCTCATCCGCGCCGCAGCAAAAAATTTCAACGACGTGGTGATAGTTCCGTCGAAGGCTGAATACTCTATATTGTTGGACATCCTGAACGAGCAGGGTGCCGAGACTACTCGCGAGCAGCGCCGTATGTTTGCCACCCGTGCTTTTGGCGTCAGCTCACACTACGACACCGCCATCAACGCTTGGTTTGAGAAATAAATTGTAAATTGTAAATAGTCAAATAGTAAAATTGTAATGGGATTTTTTAGTTTTGTCCAGGAAATAGCCATGGACCTTGGAACGGCTAACACCATTATTATCAGTGATGATAAGATTGTGGTCGACGAGCCGTCAGTAGTAGCGCTGGACCGCCATACCGACAAGATGATTGCCGTGGGCGAGAAAGCCAAGATGATGTATGAGAAGACACATGACAACATCCGCACCGTGCGCCCGCTGCGCGACGGTGTGATAGCCGACTTCTCTGCCTGTGAGCAGATGATGCGCGGCCTGATTAAGATGGTGCATACGGGCCACCGTCTCTTCTCGCCCTCCCTGCGCATGGTGATTGGCGTGCCCTCTGGTTCGACGGAGGTGGAGCTGCGTGCCGTGCGCGACAGTGCCGAGCATGCAGACGGTCGTGACGTGTACCTGATTTTTGAGCCGATGGCAGCAGCCATTGGTATCGGCATTGACGTAGAGGCCCCCGAGGGCAACATGATTGTCGACATCGGTGGTGGTTCGACGGAGATTGCTGTCATCTCGCTGGGCGGTATCGTCAGCAACAACAGCATCCGCACGGCTGGCGACGACCTGACGATGGACATTCAGGAGTATATGGCCCGCCAGCACAACGTGAAGGTGTCGGAGCGTATGGCTGAGCGCATCAAGATAGCCGTGGGTTCGGCGCTGACCGACCTGGGCGACGAGGCTCCCGAGGACTATGTGGTACACGGACCGAACCGCATCACGGCTCTGCCCATGGAGGTGCCCGTATGCTATCAGGAGGTGGCACACTGCATCGACAAGACGGTGGCCAAGATTGAGAACGCCGTCCTCTCGGCCCTGGAGAACACGCCCCCTGAGCTGTATGCCGACATCGTGAAGAACGGTATCTGGCTGGCTGGCGGCGGTGCTCTGCTGCGCGGTCTGGACCGTCGTCTGGAGAGTAAGATCAACATCCCCTTCCATATTGCCGAGGATCCCTTGCACTCAGTAGCCAAGGGCGCCGGCATTGCCTTGAAGAACGTCGACCGATTCTCTTTCTTAATGAGATAAGAGATAATAGATAAGAGATAGGAGATAAGGGGTGAAGAATCTGCTGGAGTTCCTGCACAAGCATCACCACTGGTTCCTTTTCGTCATCCTGGAGGTCATCAGTGCCGTCCTGCTGTTCCAATACAACAGTTATCAGAACAGCGTATGGTTTACGACGGCCAACCTGATAGCAGGCCGGGTGTATGAATGGAGCTCAGCGGTGGAGGCTTTCTTCTCGTTGACGAAAGTGAATGAGGACTTGACGCTGCGAAATTTCTATTTGGAGCGTCAGGTCACTCAGTTGCGCCGTCTCTATAGCGAGGCTACTCAGGAAGTGAGTATCAAGGAGCGCCAGGAACTCGAGATGCTCAGCCAGTATAAGCTCATTCCCGCCAAGGTTATCACCAATGAACTGCACGAGCGCGACAACCTGCTCACGATAGACAAGGGCGAGGCCGATGGTGTGGAGCCCGGAATGGGCGTGGCATGCGGCAAGGGTGTTGTGGGCGTGACCTATCTCACCTCGCCACACTATAGCGTGGTGATACCCGTGCTGAACATGTCGGCATCGCGCATCAGCTGTGCCATCCGCGGCCACGACTACTTCGGCGTGCTGCGCTGGGACGGCAAGGATGCAGGCATCGCCTACGTCGAGGACATTCCCCGCCATGCCCGTTTCAAGCGTGGCGACTTGGTGGAGACGAACGGCTATTCGAGCATTTTCCCGCCGGGCGTGCTGGTGGGGCAGATTAAGCAAGTGTATAACTCGCGCGACGGACTGAGCTATCGGTTGCAGGTGCGCCTGTCGACAGACTTCGGCAACCTACGCGACGTGGTGGTTATCAACGACAAAAACATCATGGAACGCGTGCGCCTGATGCGCGCCGCCAAGGACACGCTGCAGCTGAACGTGAAGGAGTAGAGGTGAGAAGTGAGAGGTAAGAGGTAAGAAATAAGAAGTTTTATGACGATAGATTTGCTGAAACGGGCTGGATGGTTTGTAGTATTCGTGCTGGCACAGGCTATTGTGCTGGGACGCATACACCTGTTTCATTGTGCCACGCCACTGTTCTATGTCTACTTTGTCACCCAGTTCCCACGCAACTACCCCAAGTGGGGCATCCTGCTGTGGAGCTTCATGCTCGGACTGATGATTGACACCTTCTCCAACACCCCAGGACTGGCATCGGCATCGCTGACGCTCATTGCCGCCATACAGCCCTACTTCTTCGAACTCTTCGTGCCCCGCGACTCGTTGGACAACCTGAAACCAGCCCTGTCGACGCTGGGACCGCTGAAATACAGCTACTACATCGTCATGCTGGTGCTGCTCTACTGTCTGGTGTTCTATTCGCTGGAACTGTTTAACTTCTTTAACCTGCAGGAGTGGGCGCTGTGTGTAGCTGGCAGTGCCGCTATCACGCTGTTGCTGATCTATACCTTTGAGTTTGCCAAAAGCAGATAAGAGAGGGGGATGAAGGATTATTCGCTGGATAACAGGCGCTATGTAATAGCCGGAGTGGCTGTGCTGATTGTGGTTGTTTACACAATCCGCCTCTTCATGCTCCAGATTACCAGCGACGACTACAAGAAGAGTGCCGACTCGAATGCCTTCCTCAAGAAGATAGAATATCCCTCGCGTGGCGTCATTAGCGACCGCAACGGTAAGCTGCTGGTGTATAACCAGCCGTCGTATGACATCATGGTGGTGATGAACGAGGTCGGCAACAGGTTGGACACCCTCGAACTATGTCAGGCGCTGAACATCACGAAGGAGGACTTTGACAGTCGCATGACGACCATCAAGGACAGAAACAAGAACCCCGGCTACTCGCGATTCACCCAGCAGCTCTTCATGAGTCAGCTGTCAGACCACGACTTCTCGGTATTCCAGGAAAAGATGTTCCGCTTCCCCGGCTTCTATGTCCAGCGGCGCAGCATCCGCCAGTACCAGTATCCCTTTGCCGCTCACGTGCTGGGCGACGTGGCCGAAGTGTCGCCTGCCGACATCGAGGAGGATGACTACTACCAGCCGGGTGACTATATCGGGAAGTTAGGCGTAGAGCGTAGTTACGAGAAACAGCTGCGTGGCGAGAAAGGCATGCAGATTCTGTTGCGCGACGCCCATGGACGTGTGCAGGGACGCTATCAGAATGGTAAGCTCGACCGTCGTCCCGTGGCTGGCAAGAACCTGACGCTGAGCATTGATGCAGACCTGCAAGCTTTGGGCGAGCGGCTGATGGAAGGCAAGATAGGCAGTATCGTGGCCATTGAGCCTGCGACGGGCGAAGTGCTCTGCATGGTCAGTTCGCCCAGCTATGACCCTCGCGTCATGGTTGGCCGCCAGCGCTCCAAGAGTCACCGCCAGCTGAGTCAGAACGTTTGGAAGCCCCTGCTGAACCGCAGCATCATGGGACAGTATCCGCCAGGCTCTACCTTCAAGACCACGCAGGGACTGACCTTCATGTCGGAGGGCATCCTGCACCCCACGCATACCGCCTATCCCTGTGGTCACGGCTTCAATTACAAAGGTCTGCATGTGGGTTGTCACGGCCATGCCTCGCCACTGACGCTGATTCCTGCCCTGAGTACGTCGTGTAACGGCTACTTCTGCTGGGGACTCTATTATATGATAGGTGCCAAGACGAAATACGGCAGTGTCGTCAATGCCATGAATACCTGGCGCGACTACATGGTCAGCATGGGTTTCGGCTATAAGTTAGGCATCGACCTGCCTGGCGAGAAGCGCGGCATGATACCCAACGGCCAATACTACGACAATGCCTACAAGGGGTCGTGGAACGGACTGACCGTCATCTCCATCGCCATCGGACAGGGTGAGGTGACTGCCACTCCACTGCAAATTGCCAATCTTGGAGCCACTATCGCCAACAGAGGCTGGTATGTGAAGCCCCACGTCGTCAAGAAGGTGCAGGGCGAAAAGCTGGACACGGCCTATACTCACCGCCACTATTCCAAGGCCAAGCGCGACGCCTACGACTATGTCGTACAGGGCATGCGAGCCTCGGCGACGGGTGGCACGTGTCATGAGCTGGCGAAGTACGACTTCATGGCGTGTGGCAAGACGGGTACTGCCCAGAACCGTGGTCACGACCACTCGGTATTCATGGGCTTTGCCCCCATGGACAAACCCAAGATAGCCGTTGCTGTCTATGTCGAGAACGGTGGATGGGGTGCTACATACGGCGTGCCTATCGGTGGTTTGATTATGGAACAGTATATTAACGGTAAACTCTCGGAGGCCTCGATGAAGAAGGCTGAGGAGTTCCAGCATAGACATATTTCGTATGGCTCAACGAGTAGATAATAGATAATAGATAAGAGATGGCTGACGACAAACGTAAACAGAGCGTGCTGCTCAATATTGACTGGTGGACGATACTCATCTATATCGCCCTGCTGTCGTTTGGCTGGATTAGCGTCTGCGGAGCCAGCTACTCGTATGGCGAGACGGACATCTTCTCGCTGGCGACGCGATCGGGCATGCAGATAGTATGGATTGGTACCAGTATCATGCTGGGATTCATCATCCTCATGCTTGACGACCGCTTCTATGACACCTTCTCTTATATCATCTATGGGCTGCTGCTGTTGCTGCTCTTTGCCACCATCTTCAATCCGCATTCCATCAAGGGCTCGCGCTCGTGGCTCGTGCTGGGACCCTTGCGACTGCAACCGGCTGAGTTTGCGAAGTTTGCCACCTCGTTGGCATTGGCCAAGCTGATGTCCACATACGGCTATAACATCCAGCAGTGGAAGCATTTTGCTGCCGCCCTGGCACTCATCCTGCTGCCTATGATTTGCATCGTCGGACAGCGTGAGACGGGTTCGGCACTGGTCTACCTGTCGTTCTTCCTGATGTTCTATCGCGAGGGTATGCCGGGGAGCATCCTTTTTACCGGTGTTGCTGCCGTCATCTATTTCGTGGTTGGCATCCGCTATGCTGACGTCCATTTCGGAGAGGGGTCGCCGACCAGTGTGGGTAAGTTTACCGTCATGCTGCTCATCCAGCTCTTTTCTATCGGCATGGTGTGGGTGTACTGCAATCGTCGCACGGCATGGCGCATGCTGTTTGCCTGCATCGGCATCACGCTTATCGCTTATCTCCTGTCTCTTGTCTCCAGTATCCATGCCTGGTTCGACATTGTCTATGTCCAGCTGGTGATGACAGCCGTGCTCATAGGCTATCTGGTTTGGGAGGGACTGGGCTCGCGACTGCGCAACTATTTCTTCATCGCCTTGTTTGCCTTGGGTTCGGTAGGATTCTTCTATGGTGCCGACTTCATCATGAACAATGTGATGGAGGCTCACCAGCGCTCACGTATCAACGTGCTCTTAGGACTGGACGAAGACCTGCGTGGTGCAGGCTATAACGTGCACCAGTCGGAGATAGCCATTGGCTCGGGCGGCTTGGAGGGTAAGGGATTCCTGAATGGTACGCAGACGAAGCTGAAGTTTGTGCCTGAACAGGATACCGACTTCATCTTCTGTACTGTCGGCGAAGAGGAGGGCTTCTTAGGTTCGGCAGGCGTGCTGCTGTTGTTTCTGGCACTTATCCTGCGTCTGATACACCTGTCAGAGCGACAACCGTTCCGCTTTGGGCGTGTCTATGGCTATTGCGTGCTGAGCATCTTCCTGTTCCATGTCTTCATCAATGTGGGCATGGTGTTGGGACTGACGCCTGTTATCGGCATACCGCTGCCGTTCTTCAGCTATGGCGGTTCGTCGCTGTGGGGATTTACGTTCCTGCTCTTTATCTTCCTGCGCATCGATGCAGGACGTAACCTGGTACGCTCTTAATTATTCTTTCTGCGTCAGGCGGATGCCGATGTCGGAGATGCCTGGCAGAATCTCCCGTTTCATGTCATGGCGTATGTCAATGTGCAGCCTGTCGTCTTTCTTCAATTCCAGTGTCGTCAGGTGGAAGATGTACTGGTAGTGGCTGACGCCCCGGCCTTTGGCTATGCCTTGCTGGTCGATAAGCCTACAGTACAGCGTGTCGCTCTTGGTTTCCTTTGAAGGGTGGACAGTCTGTTCGACAATCAGGCAGAGTCTCGTGAAGGGATATTCGCCATTGATGCGCAGGCCCACCTCCTCCACGTACCTGCCGTCGTGCGTCATGGCAGGAACGTCAAAGGTCAGCGTGTCGTTCTTCTCCCATCCCGACAGGGGGGTATGCTCATAATGGTTATACACCGTCTGCCTTTTGCAGGCAGTCAGTGCCATCACCATGAGCAGGCTGATGATAGAAAAGGCGTATCTATTCCTTGCCATCTTTGGGATGAGGCTTGCGGGGCTTCTTTTTCTTTTTCTTCTTGCTGCGGTCGAAGCGCGTGATGTTGTCCTGGGTTGCCAGGTCAATGGGTCCTTGCGGCTCGTTCTTGAAGCCGTCCTCCTGCAGCGACTCCGGCTTCTCGCCACGACGGTTCATCTCGATGACCTGTCGCGCACGCTGGGCGGTAATCGTTTCCAGGTTGGCAGCAATGTTCTTGTCAGTAGAGTAGGTGACAAGACCTGCCATAATGTCACTCTTAAAGAAGTAGTAGTCGCCATCCTGGGTCTGTAGCTGGATGTCCCTGGAGGGCAGCTTGCGACCAGCCTCCACGTAAGCGTCGACCTCGTAGTTCAGGCAGCACTTCAGCTTGGCACACATGCCAGCCAGTTTCTGGGGATTGAGGGAGATGTCTTGGAAACGGGCAGCAGAAGTGCCGACGCTGACGAAGTTCTTCATCCATGTAGCGCAGCACAGCTCACGTCCGCAGGGACCCGTACCGCCAATGCGTCCGGCTTCCTGGCGGGCACCAATCTGCTTCATCTCGATGCGCACGTGGAAGGTCGCTGCCAGATCTTTGATGAGCTGGCGGAAGTCCACACGCTCGTCAGCGATGTAGTAGAAGATGGCCTTGTTGCAGTCGCCCTGGTATTCTACGTCGCCGATTTTCATCTTCAGTCCCAGGTTCTTGGCAATCTGACGGCTCTCAATCATCGTGGCGTGCTCGCGGCTCTTGGCCTCATAGAATTTCTCCATGTCGACAGGGCGTGCGATGCGGTAAATGCGACGAATCTCCTCAGAACTCTTCAGGTTAGCTTTCTTGATTTGTAGCTTCACCAGTCGTCCTGTCAGCGTCACCACGCCGATGTCATGACCAGGGTTGGCCTCGACGGCTACGATGTCGCCTTTCTTCAGCTCCAGGTTGTTGACATTATGGTAATAGCCCTTGCGGGTATGCTTGAACTGCACCTCCACCAGGTCAGTGTCGTCGGTATTCCCTGGCACGTCAGCCAGCCAGTCGTAAGTGTTCAGCTGTCGGTCCTGCCGACCAATGGCCTGATGGCACAGTCCACGATCGCAGCCAGTCTTTATTTCATAGTCTTTACTCATCTCTTATCTCTTATCTTTTATCTTTTATCTCTTATCTATTTCTGTATCAGTAGTACAATCATTTGCAAGGCAAAGTCGAAGAACACAATCTTCCCATTGGCATTCTGTCCGATGTCGCGAATGGCCCGATTGGCCAGTTCGCTGATGGGCAGGATGTTAGCTTCGTTGACGAAACGGGCGAAGTTGCGGGCGAAATCCTCCTCGCGCTGCGTCATATATACGATGTCGGGCTGCTGGAAGTTATACATGAAATTCTCGCGAATCAGTCGCAAGAAGTATTCCAGGAAGCGTTTCTCGCGCTCACGTCCCATCGATGCCATCCGCTCCGACCATGCCTTCAGGTCCTTCACCTTGCGCTGGTAGGCCAGGCGCATCAGCGTCTGGAACATGTCCAAGAAGAGTTCGTTCTCTGAGTCTGCACTCAGCATTTCCAGTGCCTTCAGCCAGCTGCCGTTGGCCATGCGCGCTATGCGGTGAGCCACGTCGGTACTCAAGCCACGCCGTTGTGTCAGGGTTTGTTCAATGTCTTCGTCCGCAATCTTCTTGACGTCGATGCGCTGTACGCGACTGCGGATGGTTTCCAGCAGACGGTCAGGTTCCTGACAGACCATGATGAACAGCGTCTGCGAGGGCGGCTCCTCCAACAGTTTCAGAATCTTGTTGGCACACTCGATGTTCATGCGCTCGGGCAGCCAGATGAGGCTAATCTTGTAGCCGCCCTGGCTCGACTTAAGGCTGAGCTTGCGCACCAGGCTGTCGCTCTCGCCAGCAGTGATGATGGCTTGCTGGTTCTCGCCTCCCATCTGTTCCAGCCACTCCGTCATGGTAAAGTAAGGTCCCGCCATGACCAGCTCGTGCCACTCGCGGGCGAAGTCCTCGCTGACGGGCTTGTGGTCGCTGCTCATCGACGGCAGCTTGATGGTGGGGTAGGTGAAGTGCAGGTCGGGGTGTTCCAACTTCTCGAGCATCGCCCTGTCGTTATCCGTCCTGCTCAGCAGCATCCTGGCAAAGCCGATAGCCAGCGCCAACTTGCCTGCCCCTTGTGGTCCGCACAGCATCAAGGCATGAGGCAGACGGCCTTCTGAGACCATCTGCATCAGGCGCGACTGCACCTCTTTTTGTCCTATTACTTCGTCGAACGTCATTTTCAGCCCACAAAGTTACGAAAAAACGAGAGAAATGCAAAAGAAAAACTTGCTTTTCTTTTCATTTCCGAGTTCAGAGTAAGTTCTGCGAAGCAAAAGTTACGAAAAGTCATAGGAAAAGCCAAATTTATTTGAGTTTTTCCTTTATTCTCGCAGAAAATGATTACTTTTGTAGCACGAAAAGAAACCTCAAAGGAAACTATAAGCATTGTCTTGATATGATAAATCGTGAACTCCTACAACCACAGAGCATTGTTGTCATCGGTGGTTCCAACAATGTCCATAAGCCCGGTGGCGCTGTCGTTCGTAACATTTTGCAGGGTGGCTTCGCTGGTACGCTACGTGTCGTCAACCCCAAGGAGGACGAGGTGCAGGGCATCAAGGTATTCCATCATGCTGACGAACTGCCCCCCACAGAACTGGCCATTCTCGTCATTCCTGCCAAGCTCTGCCCCGATACGGTGGAACTGCTGGCCAGGGAGAAGGGCACCAAGGCCTTCATCATCATCTCTGCGGGATTTGGTGAAGAAACCCAGGCAGGTGCTGTCATGGAACAGCGCATTCTGGACACCTGTGCGCAGTATGGTGCCTCGCTCATTGGCCCCAACTGCATCGGACTGCTGAACCGCCAGCATCACAGCGTGTTCACCAAGCCTATTCCTACGCTCAATCCCAAAGGTGTCGACTTCGTCAGCGGCTCTGGTGCCACGGCGGTATTCATCTTGGAGAGCGCCGTCATCAAGGGACTCCAGTTCAATAGCGTTTGGTCTATTGGTAATGGCAAGCAGATAGGCATTGAGGACGTGCTGCAGTATATGGACGAGCACTTCAATCCCGAGACCGACTCACATGTCAAGTTGCTTTATATCGAAAATATTTCCGACCCCGACAAACTGCTGTTTCACGCCAGCTCACTCATTCGCAAGGGTTGTCGCATAGCCGCCATTAAAGCAGGCTCCAGCGAGAGCGGCAGTCGCGCCGCCTCCAGTCATACTGGAGCTATCGCCTCCAGTGACTCTGCCGTCGAGGCACTTTTCCGAAAGGCGGGCATCGTGCGCTGCTTTGGTCGTGAGGAACTGACTACCGTGGGCTGTATCTTTACCCTTCCTCAGCTCAGGGGTCACAACTTCGCCATTGTCACTCATGCCGGCGGCCCAGGCGTCATGCTCACCGATGCCCTCTCGAAGGGTGGTCTGAACGTGCCCCGACTGGAGGGACCTCTTGCTGACGAGCTGAAAGAAAAACTGCTTCCGGGCTCTGCCGTGGCCAACCCCATTGACATTCTGGCTACAGGAACAGGCGAACACCTCGGACTGGCCATAGACTACTGCGAACAGAAGTTTGATGACATTGATGCTATTGCCGTCATCTATGGCACTCCAGGACTGACCAAGCTCTATGAGGCATACGAGACGCTGCACAAGAAGATACTCGAGTGCAAGAAACCTATCTTCCCCGTTCTGCCGAGTCTGCATACAGCAGGCCCTGAGGTGGCAGAGTTCCTGCAGAAGGGACACGTCAACTTCTCCGACGAGGTGACGCTGGCAACAGCACTCTCGCAGGTGATGAACACCCCTGCTCCTGCTCCGCCAGAGGTGCAGCTCTATGGCATCGACATTCCCCGACTCAATAAAATCATCTATGGCATTGAGAACAATGGATACGTGTCGCCTCAGACGGTACGCGACATTCTCTCCTGCGCAGGCATACCCCTTGTGCCGGAAATGGTCAGCACTTCCAAGGAGGAACTCACGGCTTTCGCCACACGCGTAGGCTATCCTGTTGTCGCCAAGGTGGTTGGTCCCGTCCATAAGAGCGATGTCGGCGGCGTCACCCTCAACATTCGCACGCCTGAACATCTGGCACTCGAATTTGATCGCATGATGAAGATTCAGGATGCGACGGGTGTCATGGTGCAGAAAATGCTCAAAGGCACCGAACTGTTTATTGGTGCCAAGTATGAGGAGCGCTTCGGCCATGTCGTGCTCTGTGGTCTGGGCGGCATCTTCGTCGAGGTGCTGAAGGACGTCCAGTCGGGTCTGGCACCGCTCAGCTATGGCGAGGCTTACTCCATGATTCATTCGCTGCGAGGCTATAAGATTATAAAAGGTACGCGAGGACAGGCTGGCATCAACGAGCAGAAGTATGCTGAGATTATTGTCCGTCTCTCCACACTGCTGCGTTTCGCTACGGAAATCAAGGAGATAGACATCAACCCGCTGCTGGCTGACGAGCACGACGTCGTAGCTGTTGACGCACGAATACTGATAGAAAAGTAAGGTGAAATGGAAGAAACGAAATGGAAAGATACTGTCATCCTCGTCGATGCAGACTATGTCAATAAGGTGGCCTTTGACCTGATTGTCAATTTCGAGCGCATGCTGGGGCGTCGCATTCCCCAGGCCGACATGGCGTGCTGGCTGGAGTGCGTGGCACTGGACGGCGGACTGAAGCCAGATCCAAGTGGTGAGGGGGCAGAGGTCAGAGGTGAGAGAAGTGTTCAGGTGGTTCTACTACATAAAGGGGCTCAGATGGACAACTTCGCCCCAGGAGCATTCAGCGAGCTGGACGGCAAGGCTTTTTCGGGTAGGCTGGGGGAATTTCTCATCAGCTGTGTCCCTGTGGAAGACCTGACCACGATGGACGACCTCTTTGTAGATTCCTTGCAGATATTGGCCAATGCGGCAGAGGTAAAACGGCTGATTGTCGTCCCCAATGCCGAAAGTATATATAATAAGGTACGCGAAGTCCTGCGTCATGCTGATGACGAGAAGCGCATCACCGTATTGGCCATGCAACCTATGGAGGGCGGTAATTTCCGTCAGGAAATCCTGGGCTATTCGCTCATGGCAGCCCTCGGCATTAGGTCGGAAGAAATTAATTGTAAATAGTCAAATTGTCAAATAGTAAAATAGTTAAATATTCAAATTGAAAGATGAGTAGAGTACTAATGATTGGAGCTGGTGGCGTGGCCACTGTGGCAGCGTTCAAGATTGCCCAGAACGCTGACGTGTTTACAGAGTTTATGATTGCCAGTCGTCGCAAGGCAAAATGTGACGCTATTGTCGAGGCCATTCACAAAAAGGGCTACACACTGCCCATCCAGACCGCTCAGGTCGATGCCGACGACGTAGAGCAGCTGAAGGCCTTATTCAATGATTACAAGCCCGAGTTAGTTATTAACCTCGCCCTGCCTTATCAGGATCTGACCATCATGGAGGCCTGTCTGGCCTGCGGATGCTCGTATCTCGATACCGCTAACTACGAACCGAAGGACGAGGCACATTTCGAGTATTCGTGGCAGTGGGCTTATCGTGAGCGCTTTAAGGAAGCTGGTCTGACTGCCATCCTCGGCTGTGGCTTCGACCCAGGTGTCACTAGCATCTATACGGCATACGCTGCCAAGCACCATTTCGCCGCCATTGAGTATCTGGACATTGTAGACTGCAATGCCGGCGACCACCACAAAGCCTTCGCCACCAATTTCAACCCAGAGATTAATATCCGTGAGATTACCCAGAAGGGACTCTATTGGGAAGATGGCAAGTGGGTAGAGACAGAACCGCTGGAGATACACAAAGACCTGACCTATCCCAACATCGGACCGCGTGACAGTTATCTGCTGCATCACGAGGAGATAGAGTCGTTGGTCATCAACTATCCGACCATCAAGCGGGCACGCTTCTGGATGACCTTCGGACAGCAGTATCTGAAGCACTTGGAAGTGATTCAGAACATCGGCATGAGTCGTATCGACGAGGTAGAGTACGAGGCTCCATTGGCAGATGGCAGCGGCACCGCCAAAGTCAAGATTGTGCCTCTGCAATTCCTCAAGGCCGTATTGCCCAATCCGCAGGACCTTGGCGAGAACTATGAGGGCGAGACTTCAATCGGTTGTCGCATTCGTGGTATTGGCAAGGATGGTCAGGAGCATACCTATTACGTCTACAACAACTGCTCGCATCGTGCCGCCTACGAGGAAACGGGCATGCAGGGTGTATCCTATACCACTGGTGTGCCTGCCATGATCGGCGCTATGATGTTCTGCAAGGGCCTATGGCGTAAGGCAGGTGTTTACAACGTTGAGGAATTTGATCCCGACCCCTTCATGGAACAGCTCAACAAACAGGGCCTCCCCTGGCACGAAATCCATGACGGTGACCTGGAACTGTAATACTAGTCCAACTAGATAATAACGAAATACAACAACAACTATGGCAAAGAAAGAAGAAAACAAAGAGCAGCTGACTCCTCAGCAGCAGAAAATGAAAGCCTTAATGGCTGCTATGGCGAAAATAGAAAAAGACTTCGGCAAGGGCAGCATCATGAAGATGGGCGATGAAAAGATAGAGAATGTGGAGGTGATTCCCACAGGTTCGATAGGTCTGAACGCAGCGCTAGGTGTGGGCGGATACCCCAAGGGTCGTATCATAGAGATCTTCGGCCCAGAGTCCAGTGGTAAGACGACGCTGGCTATCCATGCCATTGCCGAGTGCCAGAAAGCTGGTGGTATTGCTGCCTTCATCGATGCGGAGCATGCCTTCGACCGCTTTTATGCCGAGAAACTGGGTATCGACATTAACAACCTCTACATCTCACAGCCCGACAATGGTGAACAGGCGCTGGAGATTGCTGACCAGCTGATACGTTCGTCGGCTGTTGACATCTTGGTGGTAGACTCTGTTGCCGCCTTGACGCCAAAGAAGGAGATTGAAGGCGACATGGGCGAATCAGCAGTAGGTCTGCACGCCCGTCTGATGTCGCAGGCACTGCGCAAACTGACGGGTACCATCGCGAAGACCAATACTACGTGCATCTTCATCAACCAGTTGCGTGAGAAGATTGGTGTGATGTTTGGCAATCCTGAGACGACGACGGGTGGTAATGCCCTGAAGTTCTATGCCTCAGTGCGTCTGGACATCCGCAAGGTGACCAGTATCAAGGACGGCGACAACGTCATTGGTAACCAGGTGCGTGTGAAGGTGGTGAAGAACAAGGTGGCTCCTCCCTTCCGCAAGGCGGAGTTCGAGATTACCTTTGGTGAAGGCATCTCGAAGGTTGGTGAACTGGTGGATTTGGCTGTGGACCACGACATCATCAAGAAGAGTGGCTCCTGGTTCTCGTACGGTGATACAAAACTTGGTCAGGGCCGCGATGCTGTCAAGACCATGCTGAAGGACAATCCCGAGCTCTGCGAGGAGATTGAGGCCAAGATAATGGCAGTACTGGAAGGACAGAAAGCATAAAAACGGAATCAAGGACTCCTCGCAAGGGGTCCTTGATTCGTTATTGTATTGCAGTGGCCCTCGCAAGGGGGCCTTCATACGTTATTGCAGTGGCGTTCCGTTACCCGTTAGGCGTTGACTGCTGTTTTGGTAAGCAGCAGTACGGCGGGTGACTTTAGCACCGCCACTGGCCTTTCCTGCACGTCCGCCAGCCTTCTTGACAATGCCGTCCTCGTTAAACTGCACGACGAGCAGCACGCCATTGGAACGGTTATACAGCCACTCCATGATACCATTGCTGTCCCTAATCTTGGAAACAGGCTCACCAACAGCCAACTCAACCTCTTCCTCGGTCATGCCAGGGATGACGCGACCTTCGCGGATGGCAGTACGTGTCTCCAGCGTGGTGCTATGCAGCTGACCTTCGCCCAACCCAAACAGACGACCAAAAAAGTCATCAGGCTGGTTGTTGGCACGAGCAACATCCTCAGAGAAGGTGATTTCCTTGTAGAAAATACGGCGCGACTCCGTCTCACGGAGCGTCAGCGTGTAGTATTCCGTGTTCTTAACGGGCTTGATTTCGTCAATGATGAAACCGGTGAAGCGCGGTACTTTCACGTCACGAACCTTGCCGGAGCCCTTACTGCTCATGGCGGTGGCATACTTGGTGTGGACAGTCTGGTTCAGGTAGTCGGCGACATTGCTCGATACTGCCATGTCGGCACCAGTGAACTCAAACGAACCTTCAAAAAGGAACTTGGCATTATCCAGTTCGAACTCGTTGTCGCGCAAGCCGCTATTGGTCTTACTCATGGCAACATTCTGGTAGAACTGCTTGCCGTCTTCGTCCTCCACGATAATCTTCACAGGGAACGAGCGGGTTCCAACACCGATTGCGACCACCTTAACGACTTTGTTCTTGGGCATGGTAACCTCGCGGTAACCGTCGCCATCGTACTCCGTATCCTCGCGGAAAACAGTGGCACGGGTTAGCAGGTTCTGGTCCATCAGCAGTTCGCGGGCCTTGTCGACATCACCCAGATAAGCCAGTGTGGGAACGCCCAACTTACCGTAGCAGTAGTCGTCGAAAGTGCCGTTGGGCAGTTCATAATAGTAGCTCTTATTGTCGGTGTCGCAGAAAAAGCGGACATGGACACGCCCGTTGGCCATGTTCTCATAGCCTCGGTACTCCATGATGGAGTAACGCAGACGTGCACTGCTCACTTCTTCGTTGGTGACAGCATCGCGGAAAGTGTTGACCAGCAGGTCGTACTTCTCGGGAATCACCATAAAGCGCATACCTTCCTTCCAGTCGCACATGCTGTAGTAGCGGAAGTTCTTGCCCATGAAGTCTGTGGGTTCGGCATCCTTGTCGGTATCAGCGTTTGCTGCTACTGCCTTTACGGCTGTCTTCTTGACCCCTTTCGTCTTGACGATATAAGGGTTGTCCTGTGCCATCGCGGTCGTCATGGCTACTGCCATTGTGACCAGAAAAAACATTCTTTTTATCATGATGTATATAGTTTTTTTCAGAAATACGGTGCAAAGATAAATATTTTTTTTGATACTTGTGCCAAAATGTCATTATAATATTGCAAAAAAATGTTTTTGGCATACGCTTTGCTATTTTGTCAGTGTCAAATTCACGGAATATTAACAATTAAAATAATACAACTATGGGAAAGATTATTGGAATCGACTTAGGAACTACTAACAGCTGCGTTGCCGTTTTCGAGGGTAACGAGCCGGTGGTTATCGCCAACAGTGAGGGCAAGCGTACAACGCCTTCTGTCGTTGGCTTTGTGGAGAACGGTGAGCGCAAGATTGGCGACCCTGCCAAGCGTCAGGCTATCACCAACCCCAAGAAGACCGTTTACTCTATCAAGCGCTTTATGGGTGAGAACTGGCAGCAGACCGAGAAGGAAATCTCACGCGTACCTTATACTGTTGTCAACGAGGGTGGTTATCCCCGTGTCGACATCGACGGACGTAAGTACACGCCGCAGGAGATCTCGGCTATGGTGCTGCAGAAGATGAAGAAGACCGCTGAGGACTATCTGGGTCAGGAGGTCACTGATGCCGTTATCACCGTACCTGCCTACTTCTCTGACTCTCAGCGTCAGGCTACCAAAGAGGCTGGTCAGATTGCCGGTCTGAACGTCAAGCGTATCGTCAACGAGCCTACGGCTGCCGCTCTGGCATACGGTGTAGACAAGGCCAACAAGGATATGAAGATTGCCGTCTTCGACCTGGGTGGTGGTACGTTCGATATCTCTATCCTGGAGTTCGGCGGTGGTGTGTTTGAAGTGCTTTCCACCAATGGTGATACGCACTTGGGTGGTGACGACTTCGATCAGGTAATCATCGACTGGCTCGTTCAGGAGTTCAAGAACGACGAGGGTGCTGACCTGAAGGCTGATCCAATGGCTATGCAGCGCCTGAAGGAGGCTGCTGAGAAGGCTAAGATTGAGCTGTCTTCAAGCACCTCTACAGAGATTAACCTGCCCTACATCATGCCCGTTGGTGGTGTTCCCAAGCACTTGGTGAAGACCCTGACACGTGCTAAGTTCGAGCAGCTGGCTCATGGGCTGATTCAGGCTTGTCTGGCTCCCTGCCAGAAGGCTATCGCTGATGCACACCTCTCTACCGCTGATATCGACGAGGTAATCCTCGTAGGTGGTTCAAGCCGTATCCCTGCTGTTCAGACACTGGTGAAGAACTACTTCGGCAAGGAGCCTTCAAAGGGTGTAAATCCTGACGAGGTGGTAGCCGTTGGTGCTTGTATCCAGGGTGCTATCCTGAACAAGGAAGGTGGTGTAGGTGACATCGTACTGCTCGACGTTACTCCGCTGACACTGGGTATTGAAACAATGGGTGGTGTGATGACTAAACTGATCGAGGCCAACACAACTATTCCTTGCAAGAAGAGCGAGGTGTTTTCTACCGCAGCCGACAATCAGACAGAGGTAACGATCCACGTACTGCAGGGTGAGCGTCCGATGGCTTCACAGAATAAGTCTATTGGACAGTTCAACCTCACAGGTATCGCACCCGCACGTCGTGGTATTCCTCAGATTGAGGTGACCTTCGACATCGATGCCAACGGTATCCTCAAGGTTTCTGCCAAGGATAAGGCTACTGGCAAGGAGCAGGCCATCCGCATTGAGGCTTCTTCTGGTCTGTCACAGGACGAGATCAACCGCATGAAGGCTGAGGCTGAGCAGAATGCTGAGAACGATAAGAAAGAACGCGAGCGCGTTGACAAGATGAATCAGGCTGACTCTATGATTTTCCAGACGGAAAACCAACTGAACGAGATTGGCGACAAGATTCCTGCTGAGCACAAGCCCGCTATCGAACAGGCTCTGCAGCAACTGAAGGATGCTCACAAGAGTGGTGATGTTACCGCTATCGACAATGCCATCAACGCCCTCAACGCCGCTTGGCAGACTGCCTCGCAGCAGATGTATCAGGGTGCTGGCGCTCAGGCTGGTCCTCAGCC
>CACXAG010000008.1:0-1956 GCA_902765585.1 uncultured Prevotellaceae bacterium | reverse complement strand
TTCGAGGAGGTCAAATGAGACGCATAAGTAAAGACATAACAAAACACTATCAAATGGCGTGTAGCTCAATGAGTTACACGCCATTTGCTTTTTATGGGCTCATGTTTTCTATGTGCTTATTCCCCCTTTTTTTACGGCTTTTTTGTTACATGTGTGTAGCACGACAAAAACGTAGGAAAAGCCCGACTAAAACCTACTTATTCCTACTAATCCGTACTTAATAGTCGGTGACGTACAGGATACGAAAATGGGCGTTTGAGGGCTGTTTCAATTTGTTACATGTTACATATTAACTCATAAAAAGCAAAAAGATGCCAAATTTAGGACTTGAAATCAAAAGAAGGTGCGGAATCTGCGGAAAGGTGTTTATCATCAAAACACTCGACAGCCTCTACTGCTGCAAGAAATGCAGTGATGTGGCTTACGCACGTAAGAAGAGAGCAGAAGCCAGGGAAAAGCAGCTGGCTTTGATTGCCAAAAGTGTTCCCAAGGTGAGAGAGTATATCTCCATTAGGGAAGCTGTTGCCATCTATGGTGTTGAACGCGATACGCTGTATCTGATGGTTCGTCGAGGTCAGATACCAAGCATCAACATTGGTACCAGGCTTACAAGAATAAACCGTAAGGATCTGGAGAAGATGTTTGCGAAGCGGCCGATAGCCAAGCACATCAAGGAAACACCTCTGCCCAAGAAGTACAGTCTCGAACCTGAGGACTGCTACACCATCGGAGAAGTCTGCGAGAAATACCACATCAACGATAGTTCTGTGTGGGCACATGTCAGAAAGTACTCCATCCCCTCTCGTCAAATTGGCAACTATGTGTATGTACCCAAAGAAGAAATTGATAACTTATATAAATCAGAAACAAAATGAGAAGACCTTTATTGCACACCAAAGTCACGGTTAAGCTCCGTAAGTCAATCTTCCGTGAAGAGTGGTACCTCTACATCGAGTCGTACCCTGTACGTAATCCGGGCAGCACAAAGCCTAAGAGAGTCATTGAGGCAGTTAACCGTACCATCACTACCCCTATCTGGGATATGACTGCCATCAGCAAGATTGATGAGGACGGTAACTACAAGTACAAACCTAAGCGGGATTCAAATGGCATCATCCAATGCACATCGCAGTTGGACAAGGAGGCATGTCGATATGCCGACAAGGTACGTGTCTTGCGTCAGCAGGAGTACGACACCGCCGTAGTTTATTCCGACAGAGAGCAGGAAATGATTGCTCAGAACGAACGCTCAGAGCAGGATTTCATTGCTTACTTCAACAGCATCATCTACAAGTGCCACCCAAACAGTTCAGATTCTATCATTGTCAACTGGACTCGTGTAGGTAAACTGCTGTCCATCTACTCTAAGGGCAAGCCTATCCCGTTCAAAACAATCTCTGCGAAGTTGCTTGAAGACATCAAATTGTTCATGCTCTCTGCCCCGCAAGGAGGAAACAAGGGCGGCACACTCTCTCAGAATTCTGCCGCCACCTATTTCGCAATCGTTAAGGCTGGTTTGCATCGTGCTTTCATTGACGAATACCTGACTGTTGATATTGCAGCCAAAGTAAAGGGCATCCCTGATGTAAAGGTTAAGCGAGAGACACTTACACTTGAGGAAGCAGAAATGCTGGCCAAGACTCCATGTGAGAACGAAGTATTGAAACGTGCATTCTTCTTTGCTGTGCTCACAGGTGTTCGTCTGTGTGACATCCAAGACCTCACATGGGGAGAAATAGCGCAGACAGGAAGTGGATGGCGAGTTGACTTTACCCAGCGCAAGACGCATGTGGTAGATTATCTCCCTATCAATGAACAGGCATATTCGTTATGTGGAGAACGAGGTGAACAAAACCAACGAGTATTCGAAGGATTGACAGGATCTTCTTGGATTTCCCGTCCATTGAAAAAATGGATTGAAGCCTCGGGCATCAAAAAGCATATCACATTCCATTG
>CACXAG010000007.1 GCA_902765585.1 uncultured Prevotellaceae bacterium | reverse complement strand
AAATAGGTTAGTTATGCGCAGCCAAAAATTCGTGAAATTCGTGAAATTCGTTGTCAAAAATGACTTGAGAAACTTGGATTAACCATTAACCATTAAAAACTAGAAGCTATGAAGAAGGAAAAGTGGAAGACCGTTGTTCAGGTGATTGTGTCGATTCTGACGGCAGCCCTGACGGCACTGGGAACAACCAGTTGTATGGGCTATGGGCCTATTGCGCTCTAAGGAGCGAGGACAGTAAACAACGAGAGGATGTGTCAATAGGGCATATCCTCTCGTTCATATTAGTAGCGTACGCGGCTGAACGTGTTTTTATTACTTGTTGGCGACGATGGAGTCGGCGACTTGCTCCAGGGTCCACTTGAAGGAGGCCTGCTTGCGGTCGTTGAATTCGACGATGCCCATCCAGTAGATGCCGGAGGCACCGTACTGCTTGCAGAGGCGCGTCATGTCGGCAGCCTGGCGGCCTGCCTCCTGCTTCTGAGCGTCGGTACAGGTGGCGTTGATAGTCTTCTCCTGCTCACCATTGGAGCCGTACTCACCCAGGATGACGGGATAGCCCTTCTGGATGAAGGTGGTGTCGAGGGCCTCGAACATATTGGCAATCTCCTTGGAGCAGCGCTCCGTCCACGTCATGTTCTCGGTGTTCACCCAGTCCCACGGGTCGTAGGAGTGTACCTCGACGGCCAGGTGATTCTGGTTGCCGTTAGGGTCGGTGGGGACGCGGAAGCCTGCCAGCGTGTTGGGGGTATGGGCTCCGGAATAGGTGTTGACGATGAGGTTGCGGAACTCGTTGTTGCCGCCCGTGGCACGGACAGTGGTCACGAAGTCCTGGGCGTACTTGTTGACGACCTCGAGGTTGGCGAGGTTCTTGGGCTCTGCCCACTCCGCGTCGGGTGTGGTGCCTGTCAGCATCTCGTTATAGCCCTCGAAGAGCAGCTTTTCGCCGTAGTCGCGGAAGTGGACGGCAATCTGCGTCCACAGCTTCTTGAAGCGCTCGTGGTTGGCCTCGTAGTTGGCGCTGTCGGCCTTGATCCACGAGTCGGCATGGGCACCCGTGTCGTGGTGGACGTTGACGATGCAGTACATGCCGTTGTTGAGCACGTAGTTGACGACGGTCTCCACGCGGGCCATCCAGACGGAGTCCACGGTGCCCTCCTCGTCCATGTGCTGCCACCAGGTGACGGGAACGCGGACGACGTCGAAGCCCTTGTCCTTGAACTGCTTGATGAGGTACTCCTCAGCCACGGGCTCGCCCCAGCAGGTCTCGTAGGCATCGGTGGGGGACCCTGGCGCCACATCGGTACTGAAGGCATCGAGGGTATTGCCCAAGTTCCAGCCTGCCGTCATCTTCTTCACGGCATCTGCCGCCGTCTCAAACTCCGCAGTCTCTGCTGCCTTCTTGCTCTCACAGCCAACCATCGCCACCGTCAGTGCAGCGACAGCCAGCCAACAAAACATTCTTTTCATAAACTATATATTTTTAATTCAAGTTACGCAAGATTTTTTCTACCACGAATTAAACGAATTGAACGAATTTTATAGCTGCGCCCGGTAACTATATTAATTCGAATTACACGAATGGAATCGCCAGCGATTCTTGATGCGCCAGCCAAATCGTGTAATTCGTAGCATCTCTGACGCATCATCATCATGTCGTTCTGCATAGAATAATTTGTTTAATTCGTTTAATTCGTGGTCGTTATTATACATATTTTTTAATTTGTTGTCGCATTCTTCATCCGCTGTACCTGTTCGCGGATAACGGCCAGCGTGGTGGTGTCGCTGGCGAAGACACTGTTCAGGCCCTGGGCCTCCTGGGCGGGGTCGTTGGTATAGTCGTCGCCCACCTGCCACTGCTCGTGCTGCGGTTTGGCGAAGCCGCCCCAGCCCCAGAAGTTGCAGCCTGCGAAGTGGCCGCCCTGTTCGGCATTGTCAGCGACGAGCGAGAAGACGTACTTGTAGTAGCCGTCGCGCCCGTTGGTCGGGGTGTCGAGGGAGAACTTGAAGCCGTCGCGGGGATAGCCGAACTCCTCCATGACCAGCGGTTTGTTCAGCGAGTCGCATACGGCCAGGTGCTGGTCGATGTACTCCCTGGTATTAGCGCAGGCCTTGGGCAGGTGCTCAATGAGCGAGTCGGGCTTGGCCCAGCCCCAGTTGTAGGGCCACAGGTGGACATTGCAGTAGTCGATGTTGGGGTCGGCACAGATGCGCGTCCAGCTGCCGAGGTCGTTCTCGCAGCCCCACGAGCCCTCGCTGCCGACGGAGATGAGGTGGTTGGGGTCCAGGGAGCGGATGAGTGCCGAGGCCTCAGCCAGCCATTTTTCGAAGGCGGGCAGCACGTCCTTGCTGAAGGCGCGGGGCTCGTTGCCTATCTGCCACGACATGATGGCGGGGTCGTCGACGTATTTGACGCCCGTATAGCGGTTGGTACGCGAGAGGATGAAGCGCACGTAGTCGTAGAACAGCTGGTGGGCCTTGTCGTTGGTGGCATACTGCGCCATAGCCTCCATGAAGGCGGGATAGCCCACGTCGTCGGGCCGCGGTTGCTTGCCCAAGCCGGCATGCTCCAGGTAGAAGCCGTATCCCCCACTCCACTCCCACGAGTTGTTCAGGTAGAGCACAGCCACCATCTGACGCTTGCCCATCTCCATGAGCAGGTAGTCGAGACCTGCCAGGATGGTGTCGTTATACTCGCCAGGGCGCACCTGCAGCGTCGGCTCCACCTTGGTCTTGACGCCACGCTCGCCGTCGGAGCCCACGAGGATACGCAGGTTGTCGATGCCCATGCGCTTCATCTCGTCCAGCTCGCGAGCCAGTCGCTGGCGGTCGCCGCCCTGCCCTTCTGAGCCGAGGATGGCGCCATACCAGAAGTTGGTGCCTACATAATAATAAGGTTTACCGTCGCGCACAAAATGGCCGTTCTCCACACGCACGAAGTCGGAGGTCTCCGTCTGTTTCTGCTGACAGGCTGCCACGAACAGCACAACCAGCGAAAGGAATAGTAGTTTTTTCATAAGAGTCTTTTGGTTTTGACTGCAAATATAGCCATTTTTCAGCACTTGAGCCTTGGGGAAAGGCGTTTTGTGCACAGCCGTTATACTTATTTAACACGCCGCGTAACAAAAACTTCTACGTCTGGCATCGGTAGTTCAAAGATTCTTCGTACCTTTGCTGCAAGTTTTTTTTAAACATACCACCATGATAGATAGCAAGAAACGCCAGGAGATTATCGACCTCGTCCATCAGGAGGTCGTGCCCGCCATAGGATGTACCGAACCCATGGCCGTTGCCTTGTGTACGGCTCGCGCCACAGAACTGCTGGGGCAACGTCCAGAGCACATCACGGCACAGCTGAGTGCCAACATCCTGAAGAATGCCATGGGCGTGGGCATCCCAGGTACGGGGATGATTGGTCTGCCCATCGCCATCGCCTTGGGAGCACTCGTGGGCAAGAGCCAGTACCAGCTGGAGGTGCTGAAGGACCTGACACCAGCGTCACTGGCTGAGGGCAAGCAGTATATCAGCGAGAACCGCATCGACATCCGACTGAAGGAGGGCATCAGCGAGAAACTGTACGTCGAGATTTGCGTCGAAGCCAACGGACAGCGCCAGACGGCGGTTATCGCTGGCGGACATACGACATTTGTGGACCCTGAGACATGGAACACGAAACAGGGGACAGCGGAAGAGGCGACAGACCTACCGCTGAACATGCAGCTGGTGTACGACTTCGCCACCACGGCACCGCTGGACGAGATACGCTTCATCATGGACGCACGCACCTACAACATGAATGCTGCCCGCGAGGCGCTGAAGGGCAACTATGGCCACAACCTGGGCAAGACCATCGACCGTCCGCTGTCGAAAGGCATCTTCGGCAACAGCATTTTTTCGCATATTATCTCGCGGACGGCGTCAGCCTGCGATGCCCGCATGGGCGGTGCCATGATTCCCGTCATGTCCAATAGCGGCAGCGGCAACCAGGGCATCTGCGCCACCAACCCCGTCTGCGTCTACGCCAAGGAGAACGAGAATACCGAGGAGGAACTTATCCGCGCCCTGATGCTCAGCCACCTGACGGCCATCTACATCAAGCAGTCGTTGGGCAAGCTGTCGGCACTGTGCGGCTGCGTGGTGGCCAGCATTGGCAGCAGCGTGGGCATCACCTACCTCATGGGGGGCGACTACGACCGCGTGTGTGCAGCAGTGAAGAACATGATTGCCAACCTGACGGGCATGATCTGCGACGGTGCCAAGCCGTCGTGCTCGCTGAAGATTACCAGCGGCGTGTCGACAGCCATTCTGTCAGCCCTGCTGTCAATGGAAGGAAAATGCGTGACGAGTGCTGAAGGCATCGTCGACGACAGCGTAGACAAATGCATTCACAATCTCACCAGCATCGGTGCTGACGGCATGGGTATTACGGACGAAATGGTATTAAATATCATGACGACAAAAAGCTGTTAGTCAGCATGATAGGACACAAGGCCATCCATCGGACTTTTTAGGATACGTCCCACGGTTAGGCCCTCGGCATGGGCCACTTGCAACAGCTGTTTGTGGTAGTGATGTGCCATGGAGCCTACGAAATGGACTGGCAGGTCAGGACGCTGGTAGGGCGCGATGTTGCGACGGAAGAAAAGGGTGAAATTGTCGAGAACCAGCTGTTCTATCAGCGGATTGTCCAGATGCTGACTTATATATAAAGAGGTGGAAGCCAGGAAGCGGTTCCCCATCGGTTCACGATAGACGCGCTGGATGATGTCGGCCAGTGTCAGTTTCTCCTGCGCCAGATATTCATCACGGATGGCCGCAAACTGCGGATTCTTGAAGATGGCATTCATGAAGTTACGTCCTAATACCGACCCACTGCCCTCGTCGCCGAGGATATAGCCCAGGGCGGGCGTGTTCTGGACGATGGCCGTTCCGTCATACAGGCAACTGTTGGCACCCGTTCCCAAGATGCAGGCTATGCCTTCCTCATGCCCACACAGCGCACGGGCTGCCGCCATGAGGTCGCTATGCACCTCGACATACTCAGCCGAGAGCACACCCGCCAACAGCTGCTTCATCATGGGAACATGGGCTGGCGTACAACCGCTGCCATAGAAATAGACGCTCAGGTTGGAGAGCAACGGCTTCTCCAACAAGCCCGAGTCGACGAGCCGGGCACGCGGGAACGACGAGAGCTGCTGTATCAACTCCTGCCCGATAATCTGCCGGATGACCTCTGCCGACTGGTGTATGGGCGTAATGCCCTGGGTATGGAAAGTGGCTACTACTTTGTTCTGATGGATACTGGACGGATTCAGAAGAGTCCAGTCCGTCTTGGTGCTACCGCTATCTGCTATGATAATCATCATTTTTGTTGTCTAATGGTTAAATTTCCCGCAAAGATACGAAATTTTACGAAATAACGTTGCTATCATTCGGAAAAGTGAAAAGATTTTTTGGTTTTTTGCTTACTTCATCGTACCTTTGCAGTCAGCTAAACCAATATAGCCTATAATGATGAAACGATTACTGACCCTATTCATCGTGATGCTGATGACGCTCAGCACACACGCCGTACTGAAAGAGAAAGACCTCGACCAAACGCTGCAGATACTGCGCACGGAGCTTGCGAGCTACGACCGCGAACTGCAAGAGCGCATGGAGAAGGCCAAGCAACACAGCGAACAGCTGCGCCAACAGCTGATAGCGACGCTGAAGCAGTCGAACCAGAACTCGCTGATGCTCTACTCGCAGCAGCAGGAGTATGTCTTCGACCTGACCTACGCCTGCCACGAGGCGACGGAACAGTACAGGAACTTCAAGCGTCACAAGCTGCCGTTCAACACTTTCTTGGAGAAGACGGAGAGCGAAATAGCGCGCTACGACTCGCTGATAGCCAGCCTGAACGCCATGCCGACAAAAGTGCTGTCGCCCCAGACCCTCAAAAACCGTAACATGTGTATGGTGCTGGCTAACAACATCCGCACGACGCTGGAAGAGCGCCGCCAGCACATGGAGGACCACATCGCCATCTACAACATGACGGAACAGCGGCTGTCGAACCTAAACGAATACGCCCAGAAGCGCTATAACGAGATACAGACCAGCATCTTCAAGAATGGCGGCAATTCGTACTTTACCATCCTGCAGAACTTCGGACGATACTGGCGCACGATGACGGAGACGGTGGAGCGGAAATACCAGCCTAACGACCGCTCGCAGTGGAACAGCCGCTGGATATTCGGACTGCTGCTGTCCACCATCATCTATGCCATCATTGCCTCGCTGCTCAACTTCCTCGCCATCCGCTACGTCGTGCCGAAACGGCTGCGCACAGATGAGTTCATGAAGAAGCGCGCCTGCATCACCATGGCCACGACGACCATCACCTTCGCCACCATTATGGGCGTGATGCTGGCACTGACGGAGTCGAACTTCTTCATCATGGCCGCCAACCTGCTGGTGAACTATGCGTGGCTGCTGGGCGTCATTCTCATCTCGCTGCTGCTCCGTGTAAAGGGCGACCAGATCAAGAGCGCCTTCCGCATCTATACGCCACTCATCGCCATGGGATTCATCGTGTTTGCCTTCCGCATCATCCTGATACCTAACGAGTTGGTCAGCATCCTGTTTCCACCGATACTGCTGATTTGTGCGCTGTGGCAGTGGAGCGTCATCAGGCGCCACAACCAAAACGTGCCCCAGTCGGACATGTTCTATACCTACATCTCGCTGTTGGTATTCATCGTCAGCGTCGTCTGCTCGTGGGTCGGCTACACCCTGTTAGCCGTACAGGTGCTGATATGGTGGATCATGCAGTTGACGTGCATCCTGACCATCACCTGCATCTCGCAGTACGTGAAGCTGTATGGCATTCGTCATAAACTGGACGAGAAGCCCGTCACCAAGACCTGGGCCTACGACATGATGTACCAGGTGGTACTGCCCACCTTGGGCGTGGGCAGCATCATGCTGAGCGTATGGTGGGCTGCCGACGTCTTCAACCTCACCGACCTGTGCTGGAAAGCCTTCAAGTACAGGATTTTCGACCAGGAGAACTTCCAGGTCAGCATCCTCAAGCTGACGATGGTCGTCTGCCTGTGGTTCCTGTTCTCCTACCTCAGCAAGACGCTGCTGCGACTGCTGCGGCTGCACTACATGCAGAAAGACCCCGAGTCGGCAGACAGCCGGACGGTGATGACGAAGAACGTCATCCAGATCATCATCTGGGGCGCATGGCTGCTGATGTCGCTGGGCATTCTGCACATCAGCGTATCGTGGCTGCTGGCCATCACGGGCGGTCTGTCCACTGGTATCGGTTTCGCCTCGAAGAACATCATCGAGAACATCTTCTACGGCGCCTCGCTGATGACTGGCCGCATCAAAGTGGGCGACTGGATAGAGGTGAACGGAACGATGGGTAAGGTGGTCAGCATCAGCTACACGTCGACGGTCATCGAGTCGCTGTCTGGCGAGGTCATCACCTTCCAGAACTCACAGTTGTTCACCAACAACTACAAGAATCTGACGCGCAACCACGGCTATGTGCTGGCTGTGGTGCCCTATGGCGTGGCCTACGGCAGCAACCTGCAGCACGTCATTCAGGTGGTCGATGCTGCCGTGAACCAGCTGGGTCACGAATGGATGGACCAGTCGAAGAAGGCGAAGTCTGTTGTTGGCGAGTTAGGTGACTCCAGCGTCAACCTGAAGATGTTCGTCTGGGCCGAGGCCCCGAAGAAGTCGCACGTGGTGAGCGACGTGCTGAAGTGCATCTACGACACGCTGAACCAGAACGGCATCGAAATCCCGTTCCCACAGCAGGACGTACACATAAAAAATTAAAAATTAAAGATTAAAAATTAAAGATTAAAATTTAAAGATTAAAGATTATACAATAAAAATGAGGCTGCGAATCGTCGCAGCCTCACTTTGTTTTCTATTCTCTTTTATACCTGTTTCGTATTAGAAGTTGTAGTAGACACCGAAACTCAGGTTGCTACCATCCAGGTCGAAGCCGAAGGAGTTAGCAGCGTCAGCGCCATCAACATCATCCTTAACATACTGATAACCCAGGAAGCCAACGTGAGCAACGAAGCTCAGCTTCTCGTTGAGGTTTACAGCAACACCAGGCTTCAGACCTACAGCGAAGGCGTTAGTCTTCAGGTCGTCAACCTTGGTGTGAACGTAGTCAACACCACCATCAACGAACAGATTCACCTTGTCGAACTTAGCGAAGGTGTAACGAGCGTAGGGAGCAATCTCGAAGACGTCAGTCTTTACGCTAACCTTCTGACCATTATACTTCTCAGTGTCCTTGGTATGACCATAACCCAGAGCGATACCAACAGCCCAGTTCTCGTCGAGGTTGTAACCGATCTCAGGCATAACCTTCACGATAGTTGTCTTGTCGTCACCCTGCTTGTGATACTGGAAGCCAAGGCCACCACCGAGATAAACCTGAGCGTTCATTGTGGCAGCAACAGCAACGGCTGCCAGAGTCATCATGATCTTTTTCATAATCTTTTTACCTTTTTAAATTAAACTTTGGTGCACTGTGTGCGTACACCGTTATCTTGAAATCGGCTGCAAAGGTAAGGGCTTTTTTGTGATTGTGTACGCAAACAGCCGTCTTTTTGCCCTTTTGAACAAAATAATTGACTTAAATCATTTTTATTCGGAGAAAAATGTGTATCTTTGCAAGGTTTTAGTGACTGACTGACAAATGAAACAGATATTCATTGCAGGCCCCTGCGTCATAGAATCGGCTGAACTGCTGAACACAGTAGCCTCACGACTGGTTGACATCAACAAACGTTTGGGGACAGACATCATATTCAAGGCCTCGTTTGACAAGGCCAACAGGACGTCCATCAGCTCCTTCCGCGGACCTGGCATCGACAAAGGGCTGCAGATGCTGAGCGACGTCAAAGACAAATACGGTCTGCGCCTGCTGACCGACATCCACGAAGCCTGGCAGGCCAAGCCTGTTGGCGAAGTGGTGGACGTGATACAGATTCCGGCTTTCCTGTGTCGCCAGACAGACCTGCTCGTGGCTGCTGCCAAGACAGGCCGCACGGTAAACATCAAGAAGGCGCAGTTTCTGAGTGGCCGCGACATGCGCTACCCTGTAGAAAAGGTTCGCGAGGCTGGAGCCAGCGAGGTATGGCTCACTGAGCGCGGCAACATGATGGGCTATAACAACCTGGTAGTGGACTTCCGCAACATCCCCGACATGCTGGAGATATGCGAGACGGTCATCATGGACTGCACCCATAGCGTGCAGCGCCCTGGCGGTGCCGACGGCAAGACGGGCGGCGACCGCCGCTTCGTGCCCCAGATGGCGCTGGCTGCCAAGGCATTCGGCGCTACGGGGTGGTTCTTCGAGGTGCACCCCACTCCCGACCTCGGACTGAGCGACGCGGCAAACATGTTGGAGCTGGACAAGTTGGAGGGACTGATACAACGTATTATTAGACCATGACAATAAAAGACTACGCTATACAATGTATCAAGGACGAGGCACAGGCGGTGCTGAACCTGATACCCCAGACGGATGACAACTTCGACCGCGCTGTGGAGCTGATGCTGAACTGCAAGGGCAAGGTGATAGTCACTGGCGTCGGCAAGAGCGGACATATCGGAGCGAAGATAGCGGCTACGCTGGCCTCAACGGGCACGCCGTCGTTCTTCATCAATCCGCTGGACGTGTTCCACGGCGACCTCGGCGTGATGTCGAAAGGCGACGTGGTGATAGCCATCTCCTACTCTGGGCAGACGGACGAACTGCTGCGCTTCATCCCGATGGTGCTCCACATGGAGATACCCATCATCGGCATTAGCGGCAACCCGCAGTCGCTGCTGGCCAAATACTCCACCTGCCACCTGAACGTCAGCGTGGAGAAAGAGGCCTGTCCGCTGAATCTGGCACCCACCAGCTCGACGACGGCGACCCTCGTCATGGGCGACGCCCTGGCAGTAGCGCTGATGGAGATGCGCCACTTCCGCCCGCAGGACTTCGCACAGTTCCATCCTGGCGGCGAGTTAGGCAAGCGACTGCTCACCACGGCACAAGACGTGATGCTGACTAACAACCTGCCGCTACTGACAGAGGACATGCACCTGGGCAAGGCTATCATCCTGGTCAGCAAAGGCAAGCTGGGCTTGGGAGTAGCCATAGAAAGAGGTGAGAGGTCAGAAGAAAGAGGTGAGAAGGTCGTTGGCCTCATAACCGACGGTGACATCCGTCGTGCCATGGAGAAGTGGCAGGCTGAGTTCTTCGACCGCACGGTAGGCGACATCATGACACGCCAGCCCAAGACCGTGGGCCCGCAAACCAAGATATCAGAGATACAAAAGATGATGAACGAATATAAAATCCACAACGTACTGGTCATCGACCAAGACCAACGACTGCTTGGCATCGTCGACCGCTATGCTTGTGTGCTGTGATAAGGTAAAAGTGAAAAGTGAACAATTTGCTACCGCAGATAATATGAATAGAGTCAAGAAATTACTTTTAGTGATAATGCTGGCACTGCCGCTGGCAGCAGCAGCCGTCTACCTGTTTAAGACCATCGATGCCCGCAACGGACTTATCAGCAGCCAGATAAACTGCGTGCTGAAAGACCAGCGCGGCTATATGTGGTTTGGCACCCCTGCCGGCCTGTACCGCTTCGACGGCTATACATTCAAGAATTTCCAAAGCAACTCGCAGGACGGCTCGTCACTGCCCGACAGCTATATCATCAGCATACAGGAGATGCTGGACGGCAACCTGTGGATTGAGACCTCTGCCGGCTTCTGCGTCTATCATCCCCAGTCGGAGAGCTTTGAGCGCGACATGAAACAGGTGTATGCCCAGATGGGTATTGAGGGCAAGCCCAACGTTGTCTACATTGACCGCCACAAGAACTTCTGGGCATCCATCCCGAACAAGGGCGTGGTGGCCTACAACATGCAGCAGCAGACCAACTACGAGTTCGGCTACACCAACGATGCCCACGGCATTCCGCAGGGTACCATCTGCTCCATCAGCGAATGTCGCGATGGTGTCGTCATCGTCTACGAGGACGGGCGCATCGTCTGCTGCGACATCATGCGTCAGCAGCATACCGTATGGCAGAGCGATTACGTCGCACAGCAACGTCTGCGCAAGAGCATGTCGCTGAAGGCCTTCGCCGACCAGATGGACAACATTTGGCTTTACGGACAGGGCACGCTGATGATATACAACAAGAACGCCAACACTTGGAACACCACCTTCGGCGACCGCCTCGGACTGAACGGTGTAGCCGTAGACCATAGCGTCAACGGCATTGCCGCCGACCGCAGCGGCAACATCTGGATTGGTACTGACCGCGCTGGTCTGCTACGTACCAACGTCAACAACTATGAGATAGAATCTATTCAACCTCGCAGCATCAACGACAACCGCACCACGGAAGACAATATCAGCATACAAAGCGTCTACGTCGACGATACTGACCTGCTGTGGGTAGGAACTGAGAAGTCGGGCGTGGCCTACTATGGCAGCAATATCTATAAGTTTGACGCTAAACTGAACGGTGACATCACAGCCATTGCCCAGAGCAACGACAGCACCATCTGGTATGGTACCGGTTCGCATGGCGTCATCGGCTACAACGGTCCGCTGGCCAGCAGCAAGGTGTCGTGTATGGCGACTACGCCAGACGGCAGCCTGTGGGTAGGCTCGAAACAAAACGGTCTGACACGTATCAAGGACGGCACCAGCAAATTCTACTCGTCCAACAGCGACAGCGTCAGAACACTTATCGACAACCATATCAATGCGCTCTGCAGCGATAAGTCGGGTAACCTGTGGATAGCCACAAACGGTGGTCTGCAGGTGTTTAACCCCAAGATGAACACCTTCTCGTCGTACACCCGTGAGAACGGCACGCTGAACACCAATACCATCACGGCCCTCTTCTACGGCAGCAACAACAACATGCTGATAGGCACGTCGGAAGGACTGGTCATCCTGAACCTCTCCACGCGAGAAAAAATGGTGCTGACGGGTAACAAGACCAATATCCAGACATTCACCAACAACTATATCACGCAGATTTATGAGGACTCACGCGGACTGATATGGATAGGTACACGAGAAGGTGTCAATATACTCAACCTGGAGAACGACCAGTTGAACTACCTCACAGAGAAGGACGGTCTGTGCAACAACTCGGTATGTGGTATTGCCGAAGACAAGAGCCACAATATTTGGATATCGACCAGCAACGGCATAACCCGTACCGTCATCCAGCGTAACCACGAGGACGGCACCTTCGCCTACGGACTCTACAACTATAGCGTCTACGACGGACTGCAGAGCAACGAGTTCAATATGGGTTCCATCCTGACCCGCCACGACGGCATCGTGCTGTTCGGCGGTCTGTATGGCGTCAACTGGGTAAGACAGACCAGCAAGGACGAGCAGGAGTCACTGCCTCGCGTCATGCTGACCCAACTGTATATCGGTGAAGAAGAGATTCAGACGGGACATGAATACGATGGTCGCGTCATCCTGACATCAGCCCTGAACGAAATCAGCAGGATAGAGCTGGCTAACAGCCAGAACACGCTGACCATCAAGTTTGCCGCAGGTAACTACAACCAGGGCGAGCGCCTGCAATTCATGTACTGGATGGAAGGTCTCGACAACGACTGGCGCAATGGCGATGCCCTGCTGCACGGCGTACGCTTCCAGAACCTGGGAAGCGGCGACTATACCCTGCACGTCAAGGCCGTCAGCGCCGACGGTGCTGTCAGCAATCAAGAGCGGTCACTGGAAATCAGCATCGAGTATCCTTGGTGGATATCATGGTGGATGCTGACCCTGTACGTCATTGCCGCCATCCTCGTGCTGGCAGTATGGCGCTATGGCTTCACGAAGTTCAAGAGAATATGGAAGAGAAAGCGTACCGTCATTGATGAACTGAAGCGCCAGCGTGAGGAAATCAAGAATACCAGCGAAGAGTTGCGTCAGCCAATGGCTCGCATGACAACAATTATCGGCAACCTGGCTATGAAGGAGGAATCGATGGAGGGTCGCGAACAGCTGAACTCACTGCACTTCCAGCTGCTGCAGGTGATTACCCGCATCGCTGAGATGCAGTCGACACTGGAGAATCCGGAAAAGAAGGCCGAGTCGACCGCCAAGGACAAGATGGAACTGAACGACAATGGCGAACTCTCGTACATTGCAAATACCAACAAGGAGTTGACGGCAGAAATCAAACCGCTGAAGTTCGACAGCCAAGGCAAGAAGTTCAACGTTGTATTCATCGACTCCAACCGCGAGTTCCTTAACTTCATAAACGCACACCTGCGCGAAATCTACAACTTCCACGTCTACGACAACATCAAGGACGCCCTACCCGACATTGAGATGCTCAACGCCGACCTGGTCATCTGCAAGCAGGATATGGACATGATGACTGGTAGTGAGCTGTGTAACCAGTTCAAGATGGATCCGCGCCGCAGCAAGACCAAGTTCGTGCTGCTCACAGACAGTGTGCTGACTCAGCAGGACATGGCAGACCTCAACATTACACTGGCTGCCGACGACTATCTGGCCAAACCATTCAACATGAAAGAGGCTGTCATGCGCTTCAACAAGCTAATGGGTCTCGGACCTATCGACATCGACACCAACACCATCGAAGGCGGAGAGACGCGCCGACTGGAGAGTCATAATGCCAGTATGACGACTGCATCCATCACCTACGAAGACGAAGGCAAGAGAACGACAAGAGACACCACAGAGGCGCCTCACGAACAGCCTATTGTCGACGAGTCCCCAACGCAGGACACGCCCCCGAAGAAGAACGGTGGCGAACTGATGCAGCAGTACTATGGCGACGCTACCATCGGCGACTACTCGATGAGCAATGCCATGGATCAGCAGCTGATGCGCAACATCGAACAGTTTGTGCTGCAGAACATGAGCCGCGGCCAGATAAGTCTAGAAGAGATGGCAACAGCCATGGGTATGGGACGCGTGCCGTTCTATCACAAGGTTCGCGCCATCACCACCAAGACGCCGGCAGAGATTGTCCGCGAACTGCGTCTGAAGCATGCTTGCACGCTGCTCGTCAGCACGAATATCAACATGAGCGAGCTGGCCATCAACGTAGGATTCATGACAGCAGAGAACTTTGCCAACATCTTCAAGGACAAGTTTGGCATGACACCGCTGGAGTATCGTTTAAAGTTTAAGAAGTAAAAAGATGAAAGCTATACTTTTTTCCCTTCTTACCTTTCTACCTTTCACTTCTGCCATAGCACAACCGTCTGACTCGCTCATCGTCCAAACGCTGCGCGACAGCCATGTGCGCTTCACGGACAATAACAGCGTGACGCTGCTGATGTCGGGACAGCAGAAGTTCGACGACATGTTCAAGGCTATCCGCCAGGCTAAGAGTAGCATTCATCTGGAGTACTTCAACTTCCGCAACGACTCCATCGCCTCGCTGCTCTTCGACCTGCTGCGCGAGAAACGTAAGGAGGGCGTAGAGGTCAGGGCGATGTTCGACGGCTTCGGCAACGACAGCAACAACCAGCCACTGAAGAAGTACCACTTGGAGGCCCTGCGCAACGACAGCATCGACATCGTGGAGTACTCACCCATCCGTTTCCCCTGGGTCAACCACATCTATGGCCGCGACCACCGCAAGATTGTGGTCATCGACGGACGGATAGGCTATACGGGCGGCATGAACGTGGCCGACTATTATATAAAAGGTACGGAACAGGTGGGCGAATGGCGCGACATGCACTGCCGCATCGAGGGCGATGCTGTCAACGACCTGCAGCGCATCTTCCTCAGGATATGGAACCGCACAACCAGCCAGAACGTCCATGGGGCCAAATACTTCCGAGGCGGCACACAGACACGCTTCGAGGGGCTGAAGCCCGACACCACCTCGACGGCAGGCCATAAGATGATAGGCATCATCAACCGCGAGCCAGGCATCACGCCGAAGATTATGCGCACATTCTATATCAATGCCATCAATCAGGCCAAGGACTCCATCCATATCATCAACCCCTATTTCACGCTCATTCCTTCGGTCACCCGCGCCCTGACTCACGCTATCCGCCGTGGTGTCAAGGTGGAAATCATGCTATCGTCGAAGAGTGACATTCCCCTGACGCCAGACTGCGCCCTCTATCAGGCCCACAAGCTGATGAAGCGCGGAGCCGTGGTGTGGCTCTACAAGCCAGGCTTCCACCATTCGAAAATCATGATGGTCGACGGACGCTACTGCACCGTGGGCAGTACCAATCTGGATGCGCGTAGTCTGAAGTGTGACTTCGAGGAGAATGCCGTCATCGTCGACCAGGCTACGACAAAGGAACTGGACGATATGTTCTGGCGCGACAAACAGAAGAGTTTCCGCCTAACCGATGAGTCATGGGATGAGTTCCGCACTGGCTGGCAGAAATTCCGCGGCTGGTTCTCACACCTGCTGCAGCCGTTCCTGTAATTTTGCTGTTATCCGTTTGCTACTGCCGATGTCATCATCTTGACGTCGATGTCACTGATGCCGCGTGCCTTCAGCCAGTCCTCGTCAAAGAACAGCCAGTCGTCTGTAGCAACCTTGCTCAGTTCGGCATATTTCCTGAACATGCCAACAGCCTCGCCGATACGCCCTGACAGCCACAGGCAGTAACCATAGTTCTGAAAGTCTTCATGCTGCGCCTGTCCACCTTCCGTCAGCTGAACGTATAAGCGCTCGGCCTGCTCCAGCTTGCCGCTACACGTCAGCGTCCAAGCCAGTACACGCCTGACATTGTCATCCTCCTCATGCTCGTAGTTCAGCTGGTAGAGCAACTTCAGCGCTTCGTCATATTCCTCCAGATGCAACAGACAGACTGCCTTGTTCAGCACATAGCCCATCTTGTAGGGATGCAGCAGCTGTAGTCGGTCGTAGCACTCCAAAGCTTCCTCATAGATACCAGCATTGAACATAGCGCGAGCCTGTCCGCTCAGCGCACGCTCATTGTCCGGCTCCAGCTGCAGAGCGATGGCATATTCCTCTCGCCACAGGTGATACTGCACGTCGCGCATCTCCTCAGGAAACGTCATCAGGACGGTTTCTGCTGAAGTGAGCAGGTGGCGCTTTCTCAACATCGCCACTACCTCGCGCTTACTTTGCTCCAGCGGCGTGCCACGGAAAAGGGCCGAGCCAATGAACAGGCACATACCCAGCTCGTCCTTGGATGTGTCAAAGGGATTGCACAGTGCCGAGCGGTTGGGGAAGAGCCGGAAGAAACGGTAGAGGTCCATCAAGTAGCTGCGGCGTATATAGGCCGGCGACAGCAACTCCTCCGACTCCATCTCCTCGCTCATGGCGGCCTCGCCACGCTTCATCATCTGTCGCAGGTTCTCGGGCAGACGGTCCATTACCTGCTGGAAGGCAATGACGAGCGAGTATTTGTCGCTGTTGCAAAACGAGCCACGCTGCAACAGTTGTTCTATAAAGACGTTATCGCCCATGCGCTGCACAAACTGGCTGATGTCCGGATGCTGCATAAAGAATGGTACCAGCCAGTTGCTCATGTCATAGAAGAACGGGAAGCGCTTCATCTGCGAGAAACCGCCGAAATAGATGTCGGCACCCTGCTTCTGCATGTCCATCATCTGCTGGAATGAAGCCTCCAAGCGCTCCATGCGCTGTTCGGCGGCATCAGGATGCAGGATATCCTCCATCGGGTCGTCCTCCACCTCCTCAATACCGTTTTGCGTAATGCGGAAGTTGTTGTTCTTCATCAGGTCGGGCATGATTTCGTCGCGTATCGTCGACGTTTCCTTCTCGGAGTCCAAAGTATAAACCAGCTGCATCTGCAACTCGGTGAGCTCGCGACAGACGCGCTTCGACTGCAACAGGTCAGTCACCAGTTCCTGCTGTTCTGGCCACACGTTGCGGAAGTCATCGTCTATGCTCAACACCCAGCCCACCAAGGCACGCTGCCGCACCTGCTCGTCCTGCGAGCGGCGGTAGACATCCACCAACAGCCGGAACTTGGCCATGTCGAAACGGTTCATCAGCGACAGCATGATTGCCGACACTAACAGTTGCTGGTCGTTCGTGTCCACGGTAGGCGACACCAACAGTTCCTCCATGCCGTTAGCGATGCCGTCCGTCCATACATGCGACGTCACGACATAGTTGAACAGCTGATTCATCTGCTGCTGGTGGTCTTTGTATAACTGGCGGCTCTTCACCTGCCGCTGGTCCTCCGATTCCAGTTCCAGCATCGCCACATCACTCACAAAACCCTCCATCTCATGCCTAATGGCATCCAGCGTCCAGCTGCGTCCCTGCTGACGAACCCCCGAAGAAAGGGTTGACAGAAAGGACGATGACTTCATGTGGCGGTGGATGGAGATATTGGCACTGAGCACGTAGACGCGCTGCAACAGCCGTTGGTACTGCTTGTCTATCTGCGGGTCCTTGGCACCACGCTGCCAGTAGTCGGCCATCAGTTCATACTCAGCCTTGACAGCCTGCAATTTCTCTGCAGTCTGTGGGTTAGACCAAGCCGACAGATAGGTCTCCAACTCGGCAATGGCCATGCCGGCATTACCGCGTATCAACTGCTTGAAAATGCGCTCCAGCGCTATATCCGTCGTTCCCAATCTTGTTACTCTGAAATTTATTATTTTATGTTCAGGAACTTCTTCACCATCAGGCTATCCTGCTGGCGGGGGGCTCGCACGCGCTCATATTCTATATGATTAGGCACTGAGTCCGCCACCACCCGCTTCACCATACAGCGCTGGGTGATGATGTCACTATACTTGCGCACGCCATACTTGTTGATGGAGTCGCACGCCTGGTTGTAAGCCTTCAGAAACAGTTCCAGTTGGCGTGAACGCTCCTTGCGTGTCATCTCCTGGTCACGGAACGCCATGACCCCCAATTGAATATTCTGCTTACGCGTGTCGTAAACCACGGGATTCTTCATCTGCCGGGCCAACGTCGCCCAGGGTTCCGGCAGCCATAGGGCATCCATCTCGTTGTTCTGCAACATCAGCATCCTGACACTGATATCGTTAATCTGCACCTTGAATACACGGTCCTTGTCTAACTTCACTGAGTCCACGACACGGTCCGTCAGCAAATCCGTCGCTGAGAAGCGCGTCATTGCAACCATCTTGTCGTCCAGTTGCTTCAGCTGGCGCACGCGGGCATTGCGATTGGTCACCAGTTGCCAGTGTGCAGCCGTTACCGCCACGCTGCGCAATGCCATACCACGACTGGCTATACGCATGGCTCGTACCAGATCGGTCATGCTGCCCTCTACCCTGCCCCGCTCCAGTGCCGTGTCGCAGTCCATCTGTGACATATACATCTTCAGCCGCACGCCACCGTTGGCAGAATCAAGCAGCTGATAGTGTTCGGCCACAAACAGCGGCAGACAATCCAGCGTAGGCATGACAGCAATCTTCAGCGCTGCCGAATCCTTGAGCCATGCTGCCCGGCGGTTCTCCCGCGTGATGCGTTTCGTCTCCTCATACGACTGTCCGCATGCCACTATCAGCAGCACGCACACAAGTCCGAGAACAACAAAGGAATGCTTATTCATGTTTCTTTTTCTTATATCCTATTGATGTCAACATAGCCATGCATGACAGCATATATGGTGAGGGCAGAGACTGACTTCATGCCAAGCTTGTCCATGATGTTTTTGCGGTGAGTGATGACAGTAGCCAGGCCAATATTCAGGCGACTGGCTATCTCCTTGTTGATGTAGCCCTGGACAATGAGCGACATCACCTCTATCTCGCGGTCGGTGAGCACCTTCTGGTTAGCAGACGGGGGGACGGGGGGCAGGTGGCGACCGCCGCTATGTCCGTACTGCTGGAGCATCAGCAACTGGCGGATGAGCTGCGGTTCGGGCTGGTTGACACATAGGGCGTGGAAATCGGCCAACGACGAGGTCTGGTCCAGCGAGAGCGTAAGCACAATGGTCTTACGCCGCCGCTCGGCAAAGAACGCCCGGTTGCGGAGCACGATATCCAAAGACACGAAATAGTGGGCATAGTCGTCTGGGCTGTTGGCATGCAGCTCAGCAAAGGAGCCATAGCCGTCAACCTGCATCATCGGGATAACCTCCTGCAGCACGTGTTTCAGGCCGATGACGGCCAACGTATTGGCATCGACAACGGCTACGCGAAAGTGGGCAGGCATGGTGTTCGGCATGACTACTGGTGCATGAACGACAAACGGCTGGCCTGTTCCATAACCATGGATGCCAGGGCCTCGTTTTGCGGGTTCTTATTGTTGATGGTCTCAAACAGCAGCTGCAGTCCCTTCTTGCCACCGCCATTCTTCAGGATATATACGATGCAGAGGTTCTGCAGACCTACGGTATCGGAAAGGATGTCGATATCGGTGCTGCCCAACTGGTAGAGGGCCAGCTGGTAAGCGTCATCGTAGTTGTCGGCCACGAGCCGTTCGACGTCGGCCAGCGTCTTCATGCCCAGCTTACACAACACGCGCAGATAGGGTTTGTGGGGCGTGGGATGCAGCTCGGCCTGGGTAATGGCGGCAATCTGCTTGTTTAACTTGTCGAAGGGGTGCAGTTCAAGGTAGCTGCGGAAGCTGTCACCGTCGAGCGACACTTCGTCGAGTTGTCCCTGCTGCACGAGGCTCTGCATACGACGACGGTAGTTATTGATGTCCGTGCGGATGCGGCTGAACTCATTGTCAGCCAGTTCAAGAATGCCAGCCAGACGGCTCAAGTCGCGGTGGTACTCGCGGGGCGTCTCAATATCGGACTTATAGCCGATGTCGTGCTGGATGGCCGACCAGACATGCTGCAGGGCAGTACGCATCTGGAGTTCGAACGAGAAATTGTTCAGCTCCGGACAATCGGGGTCGTAATACAGTTCCTTGGGCAAGCGGCAGATATAGTGAAGTGAGTTGTAGCCAAAACTGTTGAAATCGTGCATCTTGCGCTTGTCGACAGAGTTGGGCCAGTCGATGTAGAAGAGGGTTTCAGCCATGGAGGCAATGCGGTCGACGTCCTCGTTGTAGAACGTAATGATGCGAGCTCCGAAGATGTCGGTGATGTCTGACAGCGAATTGTACTTATAACCTTTACGCTGCAGTTTGCCTGCCAGCGACGCCTCACCCTTAACGCGTGACTCCATGGAGTTGACCTCTATGCCACTCTGTCGGACCAGTTCGCCCAACTTGTCCATCACAACATGCTGAAGCTTCTCGAAGAGCTGCAGGCGTGTGCGATACTCTTCGAGAAGCATTTCTCCATGAAGGTCCAATCCGTAATCTGCCATTGGCCTATCGGATGTCGAACAGATTGTAGAAGCCTGTCATCATAAACACCTTCTTGATCTCGTCGTTGATGTGCTCGATGACAACCTTGCCGCCCTTGGCAGCAGCTTCCTTACGGATGGTGAGGAACAGTCGCAGACCGGAGCTACTGATATATTCCAGGTCAGTACAGTCAAGTGTTATTGCCTTGTCGGCATTCTGCAGGAGCGGTTCTATCTCCTGCTGTGCCTTGACGGCGGCAGGCGTGTCAAGACGGCCGTTGATACAGGCCAGCATGCCACCATCTACTTCTTTGATATCGAAAATCATTGTCTTAAAAACCTATTATTATAAATGAATGATAATCTGCCTCATTGCTGGGCAGTAAGTTGCTTAGTCAGCGTCAGTATGTTACGTCCGTCGGCACGTTGGTAGTCGACTGTATCCATGAGCTGGCGCACCAAAAAAATACCCAAGCCACCAATGGGACGCTCTTCGACACCCAGCGTGGTGTCAGCATCTTCCTTGGCAGTAGGATCAAACGGCACTCCCATATCGGTGAGGATGAATGTCAACACGCGCTGGTCTGCAATGGCCTCCAGGGTCAGCTCGCCCTGAGCGTCCGGAGCATAGGCGTATGTCATCACGTTGACCACAGCCTCCTCGAGAGCGAGATTGAGACTCATGGTCAATGACATGTCAAGACCCGCCTCAAGGGAAAAGGCATCAATGAACTCATTCAGCTGAGGAACGGTATTGATGTCGTTAGGCAGTGTGATACTGTGACGTATAGACGTCTGAAGGGGCTTGTCTGTCATGTTGCCGTATTGATTATGGTGTGTCCCTCTAAACCGAGGGGCACACCGGAATGGGTAGTCTCTATTACTTCACAAGGGCCTTGCGGGCTGCAACGATCTTGTCCTTGGCCTCAGCCAGCTGAGCCTTCAGCTCGTCGACGGTAACAGCGTTGAGCACATCCAGGGGAGCGACGGCCTCTGCAACGGGCTTGATGTCGGCGTCATACTCAGACAGACGGTTGATAGCGTCCAGGATGAGCACGATACGGAACGACACATTGCTGGCAGCATCGTCATCGAAGACGCTGAGGAACTTGTCCGTATTCTGGCTGACAACATAAAGCTGCTCAACCAGGGCGGCAGCGGCAATCTGCCAGAAGTAGTTGATGCGGCCATTATCGTTCATGGCGTCATAGAGCGCAGAAGATGTCTCGAAGAGCGTGTTGTTGTCCTCGATGGCTTTGAACGAAGGATCGTTGATGTCAGCAGCCAGCTTGGTAATGGCCTTGTCGTATTCATCTGTAGGCATCTCATACAGACTGGCAATCTTGCGGTCTACGTTTAGAGCGCTGAGGATACGGTACTTCTCAGCCAGGGTTGTAGCCTCCTCGCCAACGGCAGGAGCCAGCAGATAGTCGGGCTTCACCTGCTTCTCTTCCTTGGTCAGGGTCAGACCGCCCTGTCCTTCCTGTACGAAGGGGAGCTGCTTGAGCTTGCTAACCTCTGAAGCGATGCTGTCGAAGTGCATCTTGATGCTTGCCTCAATCTGCTGCTGTTCGAAACTCTTCAGGGTGTCAGCCTCTGCTGTGGCTGCATCACTCTTCTTACCTCCACATGCTGCAAATACGATGGCAGCGAATGCAATTGCTAAAATTGATAACTTTTTCATTTTGTTTTGGTTTTTGTTTTGTTATGAATTTAATGAATTTATGCTATGTTTAATAATTAGGGGGTCAGGATGCCTCCTTGCGGATATACCGTCCCGGGCAGTCGCACAACAGCAGCACAATGGCAATCACGCTCATTAGCAGCAGGACGGAGATATTGAACCACAGGGTCTTAACGTGCCAAGTGCCGAGCACTTTCTCACTGCTGTAGAACGGGGCATTACCCATCTGGGTGAGCGGTGTCAGGAACACCAGTCCTGTACGCGGTACGATTTGGCCGTCGATAACGTCGAGCATGCGCTGCTGGTCGGCACCGATGACGCATTCCTCGAGCTTCAGATTATAGTTTTCGCGCTTTAGGTCGAGCACGGCCTCCTTGCCGTGTTCACGAACCAGGGCCGACATACGAGCGTCGGCAGCCAGCGTCACCTTGTTACCACGCTTGCTGAGGATGCGCTCTGCCTCCTTCAAGTAGTTGTAGAGCGATTCATCAGAATAGTCGCCCTTATAGGGTTCCATTCCGCAGTACTCCGTCAGCACGGGCAAGTTGTTGCGAATAATATCCACGTGATCGGTCTTAATCTCCTTGCCGCGGCGACGCTCATCCTTCAGCGTCTCCAACTGCGACTGCAACTCGTCGAGATAGCCGAAATTGTAGAACTGTGTCTCGTACTTCTCCTTGTCGGACTTGAAGAACTGGGCTTCGTACTCGTTGTCGGTAAACGACGTGACGGCCAATGCCTCGTAGGCCCAGCGCGAGGGGATGATATTTCCAATAAGCGGGACGTTGCCCGTGGTGCTCTTCGGCGTCAGGTCAGAGAAGCTGACGACGAGACCGCAGAGTAGAATCTGCGGAATAAGCAACAAAGGTATGCTGATATAGATGGCCACAACTGAACTGAGGCACTGCGACAGAATCAGACCTGTCAAGTTGGCCAGGAAGGCGGTGACAAACAGGATGAGCCACCAGACCCAGAACAGTCCGTGCAGTCCCATAATAGTATTGCCGATGACAATGAACAGCAGCGTCTGCAACAGCGAAACGCCCGCCATACAAACAATCTTCGACCAGATATAGCTGCCATACGACAGGTTCAGGAACCGTTCACGCTTCAACAGGGCACGGTCCTTGATGATTTCCTCGGCCGAGCCGCTCATACCCGTGAAGGTGGCGACAATGACAGCCATGAAGAAGTAGCTCACCAGGTTCTTGTTGTCCATCACGGAATAGCCCTCGGGCGGTGCGTAGCGTGTCAGCAAGGCACAGACGACAGCCAGTACAGGAGCCTCCAAAAGTGTGATGAGCATGTATTGCAGATTGGTAATCTTCGTCTTGAAGGTACGCTGCAGGAAGATGGCAAACTGTTTCAGCGCACCAGGTTTCTTCTGGTCCGACGGTGGCACGCTGGTCACATCAGGCGCCGGCATCTCCTCACGATGCTTCAGATAGAGCTCGTGCCAGTCCTGCGGCGTCATCTTGCGCTCGTCCGACGGCTCACCAGTGTTGCTAATAGTCTTTTCGTCGATGATGTTCAGCACAATCTCCGGATTCACGTTACCGCAAGTCGGACAGGCGCTGGTTTCGGCATCGGCGTAGTTGGCAGCCTCCTTGAAATAGGTAATTGCGTCGATGGGGTTGCCGTCAAAGACAGGATAACCACCACGGTCGAGCAGCCACAGGCGGTCGAAAAGCTTATAGACGTCACTGGACGGCTGGTGAATATTGACGACGATGAGTTTTCCTTTGAAAGTCTGTTCCTTCAGCAGGTTGATGACCTTCTCGGTATCTGCCGACGACAATCCCGACGTAGGCTCGTCGAGGAAGAGCACAGCAGGCTCGCGAATCAGCTCCAACGCGATGTTCAGGCGCTTGCGCTGACCGCCAGAGATGTATTTATTAATGGCCGAACCTGCCTTCAGGTCCTTGACGGCATCGAGCCCCAGGTCCTTGAGCGTCTTCATCACACGGCGGTCCAGTTCGGCATCCGACATGCCGGCAAAGCAAAGTTTGGCGGTAAACCACAGATTTTGATAAACGGTCAGCTCCTCGATGAGCAGATCATCCTGAGGCACGAAACCTATCAGTGCCTTGGCGGCTGGCTCAGAAATATCGTGACCATTGATGGTGATGCTGCCCTCCTGGGGTTTTAGACTGCCGTTGAGCAGCGACAGCAGGGTCGTCTTGCCCGTACCCGAACCGCCCATAATTGCCAGCAGTTCGCCGCTACGCAACGTGAAGCTCAGGTCGTGCATGCCATTGTCGCTATTGGGGAAGCGGAAGTTGATGTCGCGACCACAGAAGGCGACCTCTGTGGCTTTGTCATCAGCCTTGCCTGCCTTGCGACTATAGGCACTGGCAATGGTCGAATAGTAGATGGGCTTGCCATTGATGCCCTTCAACACACTGCTCTGCAACCACACCTGATAAGCTCCCGGCAATACGGGTACATCGTTCAGCAGCACAGTGTCGGTGCCCATATAGGTGAAGATGAGCATACCCGTCATACCGTCGAGCAAGGTCTTCAGCTGGCCGTCGAAGCCCTCGGGCTGGTGGAGCATGATTCGCTCTGACGGCTGGTTGGTCACATAGCGGTAGAAATCATCATACTGGCTCTGCGGGATAGAGAATTTCTCCGCCATCGTACGGAAGATGGCTTCGTTCTCCAAACCGTCAGCACTACAGAATTCCATCAGTCGAAGCAGGAGCAGCGCCTCCTCGTTAGTACGTATCTTACCATGCAGACTGGAGCAGATAGAGGATACTGTATCCTGCGTGTCCAAACCGTCCGTCATCTCGTAAGCCATACGCATATCGCTGTACAAATCGAGGTAAAGGTCGATGTTCCTGATGCCAAAATGATGACGCAAATAACTCACGAGCATTTCCTTTGCTCGTACCTCGTCTACTTGCTCTTCCTTACCGAACAATGCAAACAGACTGATAAAACTAGATAGTATGACGTCTGTCATTTACATACTTTAAGTTTGCAAATATATTAAAAATCTCACACTACCCGCTTATAGTGGCAGTTAAAAATTATTAAAAGGGGCATTTTACGACAGGAATCCCAATAAGACACCTGCTGCAACGGCCGAGCCGATGACGCCAGCGACGTTTGGACCCATTGCATGCATGAGCAAGAAATTGTGACGGTCGTACTCCAAACCGAGGTTGTTGGAGATACGTGCGGCCATGGGTACGGCACTCACACCAGCATTGCCAATTAGCGGATTCAGCTTCTTGTCCTTGGGCAGGAACACGTTCATCAGCTTGACGAACAGCACGCCGCTCATCGTGGCGATGATGAAGGCTCCGGCACCAATGGCGAAGATGTAGATGGTGTTCATGGTCAGGAACTCGCTGGCCTGCGTCGAGCAGCCGACGGTTAGACCTAAGAGCATTACCACGATGTCGTTCAGGGCGGCACCGGCCGTCTTGGCCAAGCGCGTCGTCTTTCCACTCTCCTTCAGCAGGTTGCCGAAGAACAGCATACCCAGAAGGGGCAGACCGCTGGGCACGATGAACGTGGTCAACAGCAGTCCAACAATGGGGAAGAGGATACGCTCGGTCTGCGACACCTCACGGGCGGGTTTCATCTTGATGAGGCGCTCCTTCTTGGTGGTCAGCAGGCGCATGAGCGGCGGCTGGATGAGCGGCACTAAGGCCATATAGGAGTAGGCACATACGGCAATTGCGCCCATGAGGTTGGGCGAGAGCTTCGATGACAGGAAGATGGCCGTTGGACCATCGGCACCACCAATGATGGCGATACCTGCTGCCTGGTTGGGTTCGAAACCCAGGGCCAGTGCAAACATATAGGCACCGAAGATACCGAACTGTGCCGCAGCACCGATGAGCATCAGCTTGGGGTTGGCCAATAAAGCCGAGAAGTCAGTCATGGCGCCAATGCCAAGGAAGATGAGCGGCGGATACCAGCCCTGCCGCACCCCCTGGTAGAAGATGTTCAGCACGGAGTTGTCCTCGTAGAGACCTATCTCCAGTCCGGCGTCAGCACGGAAGGGGATGTTTCCGAGGATGATTCCCAGTCCGATTGGCACCAGCAACAGCGGTTCGAAGTCCTTCTTAATGGCCAGCCAGATAAAGAAGGCACCAACCACTATCATAATGAGGTTGCCTGCCGTCACATTGGCAAAGCCCGTGTACGTCAGGAACTCATTGAAGTTTTCTATGATGAAATTTGTAAATCCCATATTATAGCGGTAGCAAATTATTCACTTTTCATTATTCACTTTTCACTTACCCGATGGTCAGCAGTACGCTACCTTCCATCACAGCATCACCGGGGTTGACATTGATGGCGGTAACGGTACCGGCCTGCTCAGCCTCGATGTTGTTCTGCATCTTCATGGCTTCCAATACGAGGACGACCTGACCAACGGCCACCGTATCGCCGACCTTGACATTGACCGACGTGATGGTGCCAGGCAGCGGAGCCTTCAGGGCATTGCCTGAAGCGGCGGCGGCAGGCTGTGCGGCTGGTTTGGCAGGCGCTGGGGCTGCAGCAGCGGGAGCGGCGGCAACGGGCGTTTCTACTGGAGCTGCCGAGGCGGTTCTCCTGGTAGCGGCCAGCGCAGGATGCTTGGCGGCATTGATGGGTTTCTGCATCTCAATCTCGAATGGGATGCCGTTGACATTTACTTTGGCTATCTTGCCTTCTACCTCGGTGATTTCAACTTCGTAGTCTACACCTTGTACTTTATATTTATATGTTTTCATCTTTGTACTTTAACTATGTGATTATTTGAGTTCTGGGCCTGTAGGAATATGTGCACCTATGGGAGGAAGTGGCAGCAACGGCTCGTGCAGATGCGTCATCTGGCTGTACTCGTCATCCCAACCGGTATCTTTCGGCTTGATGGTGATGACACCCGACTCCACGTCATGAATGTCGTCTTCGTACTGGCGCAGGGCCAAACCGATGACAGCCATATAGACCTCGCGGTCGATACCCTTGGTGTCAAAACCTTCTTTCAGGATGACGCCTGTCTTGTGACCAACCTCCATTGTCTTCTCCACCGTCTTGGTAATAGGTTTGATAGGCTGGTGATTAGCTACCTTGCGGGCGGTCTCTGCATGTCGCATCAGCATGCCGAACAGGGTGAAGGTCAGCCACAGCAGGGCCAGACAGCCGAAGACGATGCTCATGGCCATAAGCGCCATGCCGAAGCCATGCGGGTCCTCGCGCTTGAATTTCTCCACCTTCGACTCACTGACCACTGTCTGGTTCTGGATGCCCGGCGTCACACGGTCAGCCGACTTCACCTCCCAGTCGCGGGCATTACCGTTGTCGGCAACACGGGCAAACGACTGGTCAGCGGCCAGTGCCGGTACCGTCACGGAGTCGATGAGCTGCGTGGCATTGCCGTTATAGAGCGCTATCCATGTAGGCTCCCCGGTACGGACCTGAGCAGAGAGGTGCAATGAGCCTTGTGCAGGCTGGCTACCCAACTGGAACACGATGAGCTGCTGTCCCGACAGGTTCGTACGCGCGTCGCCGTTAGGAATCTTGCTCATACGGCTGATGCGCTCAGGGACAGACATCTTCTTGTCAAGTACGGAACGGTCGGTGGTGACATACATCCCACGGACGTTGTACGTCGAGTGCGAGATATTGGCAATCTCAACCCAGGCGTTCCTGGCTCCGTATTCGTCAATCAGGCTGTTCTCATTGTCCGTCATCACCTCGTTAAGTTTGATGCTTGCATCCATCTGTGCCATTACAGGCAGCGCGGCGAACACAAGGAGCAGACCTGACAGGATTGTAATTCTTTTCATTTCTTTATTGTTACGTGTATTATTATGTCTCTTATCTGCATTATCCGCAGAAGAACAGCACCACAATCTGGGCGGTAAAGATGCGCAGGAACATCGCAAGCGGATAGACCGTCGAATAGCCCAACGCCGGAGCCTCCTTCGAGCAGATGCTGTTGGAATAGGCCAGTGCGGGGGGATCGGTATACGTACCGGAAATCATACCCGCAATGGTGAAGTAGTTGAACTTGAACTTGATACGTGCAATTGGGCCAATAATCAGAATGGGGATGATGGTGATGAGGAAGCCCGTCAGTACATAGAGCAGTCCGTCACCGTCGACCACCGTCTCGAAGAAACCGGCACCTGCCTTGATGCCTACAGACGCCAAGAAGAGCACAAGGCCAATCTCGCGTAGCATCATATTAGCCGACGTCGTCGTATAGGTCACCAAGTGTATCTTATAGCCGTAGCGGCCAATGAGGATAGCAATAATCAGCGGACCACCGGCCAGACCGAGCTTGACGGGAACGGGCATGCCAGGGATGGCCAAGGGGAACGAGCCGAAGATAAGTCCGAGGAAGATTCCCACGAAGATAGTCGCAATATTGGGCGCATTCAGCTTGCGCATCGAATTACCCATTTTGTTGGCCACACGTTCTACGGCATCCTCCGGACCAACGACCATAATCTTGTCACCAACCTGCAAGGGCAGACCTGCCGATGCGAAGAGGTCGATGCCATGACGGGTGACACGCGTCACATTGACGCCATGCACGCTGGAGAAGTGCAGCGACGACAGCGTCTTGCCGTTCATCTTGGGATTGGTGATAAGGATGCGCTTCGACACCAATGGCTGGTCCTGCTGCTCGAAGTCGATGTCGAGCTTCGGACCAATAAAAGCCATAATGGCCTCTTGGTCGGCCTCGGCACAGACGATGAGCATCTGGTCGCCCAGATGGAAGATGGTGTCACGGTTGGGGATGCACAGGTCGCCCTCGTGAACCAGTCGCGAAACCACGAAGTCGCGGTTCAGGAAGTCGTGAACCTGCAGCAGCGTCTTACCTTCCAGGTATTTGTTGGTCACTTCAAGGTGCATCTTGTAGGGCTTCTTGTTGGCGGCGGTCTCTTCCATCGCCTTCAGACGAGCCTCTTCCTTCTCTAACTTGACGCCACATATATACCTTATTAATATAATAGCACCAATAATGCCCAGTACACCCAAGGGATAGGCACAGGCATAGGCCGAGGCAATCTGCGGAGCGTTGGCACCAAACACCGTGCCCAGAGACTCATTGGCAGCACCAAGACCCGGGGTGTTGGTGACAGCACCATAAAGTGTACCAACCATCATGGGCAGATTCATCTTGTTGCTGGTGTCGAAGAAGATATAGTAGCAGGCGAACATCACCAGGATGTTCAGCAGGATAGCCGATGCAGCCAGTCCGTTCAGCTTGATGCCCTGGGTGCCAAAGCTTTCGAAGAAACCCGGTCCCACCTGCAGACCAATCATAAAGACAAACAGAATCAGGCCGAAGTCCTGCACGAATGTCAGGATAGGCGTCGGTGCCGTAAAGCCAATGTGTCCGGCCAAGATACCGGCAAACAGGACGAAGGTGACACCTAATGAGACACCGCCAACCTTGATTTTTCCCAAATAGACACCTGTGGCAATGACCACAGCATAGAGCAGCGCGATATGCGCCACTGAGTCAGTTGTTGTAAATAATTCCCTTAACCAATGAAATGATTCCATAGCATACTATCTCAAATTAGCTGCAAAAGTACAAAAAAAATAGCACAACCCATGCAATTTTGTGCAACGAATCGTACTATTTTTATTTTTTTTACCTTTTCGGCAAGGCTTTCCCTGCTTAGTCGGGAATCAGGAAGTTGACGACCTCCTCCTCTATCGTGATGCGGTAAGGACCTTCTGGCCTGCCTATCAGTCGGCCGTCGACGCCCACCAAGGCATACTTCGCTTCGTCCACCTGCACCTCTCGGGTACGGTATGGATGCACGCTGCGGTGGTTCAGGAAGCGGCCCGTCACCAGCAGCCACAGACCGGCCAACACTTGCACGAGTCCTGTATGGTAGACCAGCGACACGTCCAACATGCCGTTATAGGGCACGGCACTGGGCGTCTGGCCATAGCCGGGACCACTGCCTACGCACATCGTCATCACCTTGCGGTCTACGGTGTCGCTATTGATGCGGATGCGCATCTTGTAGTCCATGCGGTGGAAAATCATCAGGAAGATACTGGCAATGAACGACAGCGTGCGCGACCCTAACAGCGAGTGTGCCTGGCGGCGCAGGTTCATCACGTCGGCAATGAGTCCGATGTTGACGCAGTTCAGGAAGTAGCGGTGGCACTTCTCCCCGTGCTTGTTCTCATAGCGGATGCAGCCCAGGTCCACGCGGCGCACACGGTGCTTCAGCAGCCAGTCGACGGTCTGTTCCACATTGCCCTCTTTGAAGTCCCAGTAGCGGGCAAAGTCGTTCATCACGCCGTTTGGAATGACGCCCAGCGCTATCTCCTCGCGTACTTGCCGCTCCTGCAGCATCAGACAGTTCACGGCATCGTTCAGCGCCGAGTCGCCGCCAACCACGATGATGGTCTTGTAGCCGTTATTGATGAGCATCGTCATCAGTCGCTCCACGCTGTCTATCGACTCGCTCTGCACGAAGTCGTACTGCACTTTCCGCTCGTTCAACACGCGCTGTATCTTCTCGCGCTGCTTCGAGCCGCGGCCCTTCGGGCAATACAGGATGCCCCACCGATTATTTAGTTCATAGTTCATAGTTCACAGTTCATCTTACATCTTACTTCTTACATCTTACATCTTCCATCTTTCAAGTATTTTCTCCACCTTTTCCTCCATCGGCTGCATGGCGTCAATCCAGTGGATGGTGAAGCCACGGCGCTCCATACCCCGGAACCACGTCATCTGGCGTTTGGCAAACTGGTGGATGGCTATTTCCAAGCGCGTAAACATCTCGTCGTAGCTGGTCTTGCCCACCAGGTATTCCGTCACAAACTTATACTCCAGCCCGTAGTAGATAAGGTCTTCGGCGGGTATTCCCTCAGCCAGCAGCCCTTTTACTTCGTCTATCATGCCCTCTTCCAGGCGTGCTTTCAGACGGCGCGTAATCTTGGCACGGCGCTCCTCGCGGTCGATGTCCACACCGATGATCAGCGAGTCAACGGGCGGCAGTTCGCGCAGCGGTGTCGGATGTTCCAGGTTATGGGTTTCTATCTCAATGGCGCGGATGGCCCGTTGACAGGAGTCCACGTCGGTCTTGTTGTGCATCGTCGAACCCGTCTGGGCCTTCAGCGCCGTCAGCATCTGCGTCAGTTCGTCCAGCGTCTTGCCCTCCAGGCGCGCCCGCAATTCGGGGTTTTGGGGCACGGGCGACAGCTGATATCCCTTCAGTACGGCCTCGATGTAAAGACCCGTGCCGCCACAAAGGATGGGTGTCTTCCCTCTCCCGACGATGTCTTGATAAGCATCGAAGAAGTCCTGCTGGTACTGAAACAGGTTGTACTTCGTCCCCGGCTCGGCAATATCAATCAGGTGATAGGGAATCTTTAATCTTTCATCTTTAATCTTTAATATATAGTCTCCCAGGTCTTTGCCCGTGCCTATGTCCATGCGCCGGTAGACCTGACGCGAGTCGGCAGAGATGATTTCACCGTCAATACGGGCGGCAAGAGCGGCAGCAAGAGGTGTCTTGCCACTGGCTGTCGGTCCGAGTATGGTAATCATCTGCTTCATCACGCTGCAAAAGTAACAAAAAAATGCCGCCCGACAAAATCGGACGGCACAATTTTCAGCTCAGCGAGGTACTTAATGGTGCGAACCATCTGAGAAGTGTAAGAGTTCTCATTGTCGTACCAAGCAACAACCTGTACGAGAGAGTTGCCGTCGCCCATCTTGCTGACCATGGTCTGGTTAGCGTCGAAGAGTGAACCGAACTTCATACCGATGATGTCGCTGCTGACGAGCTTCTCCTCCGTGTAACCGAAGCTCTCGTTGGTAGCAGCCTTCATGGCAGCGTTGATGCCCTCAACAGTTACCTCACCCTTCACAACAGCGTGCAGGATAGTGGTAGAACCAGTGGGAGTCGGAACGCGCTGGGCAGCACCGATCAGCTTACCGTTCAGCTCGGGGATAACGAGACCGATAGCCTTGGCAGCACCAGTAGAGTTAGGAACGATGTTCTGGGCACCAGCACGAGCGCGCTGAACATCACCCTTGCGCTGAGGACCGTCCAGAATCATCTGGTCGCCAGTGTAAGCGTGAACAGTGGTCATGATACCGCTCTGGATGGGAGCGAAATCGTTCAGAGCCTTGGTCATAGGAGCCAAGCAGTTGGTGGTGCAAGAAGCAGCGCTGATAACGGTGTCAGCAGGAGTCAGAGTCTTGTGATTCACGTTGAAAACGATGGTGGGCAGGTCGTTGCCGGCAGGAGCAGAGATAACAACCTTCTTAGCACCAGCGGTCAGGTGAGCAGAAGCCTTCTCCTTAGAGGTGTAGAAACCAGTGCACTCCAGAACAACGTCTACGTCCAGCTGACCCCAGGGCAGCTCAGCAGCGTTAGGAATAGCATAGATGGTGATCTTCTTGCCATCAACTACGATGTAGTCCTCACCAGCCTCAACAGTGTGCTTGTTCTCACCGAACTTGCCACAGAAACCACCCTGAGCGGTGTCATACTTCAACAGATGAGCCAGCATCTTGGGGCTGGTCAAGTCGTTGATAGCTACTACTTCATAACCTTCAGCCTCGAACATCTGACGGAAAGCGAGGCGACCGATACGGCCGAAACCGTTAATTGCTACTTTTGTCATTTTTACTTAATTATTAAATGGATTATACCTAAATTTGTTTCTTTTTTTAGCCCTTTGGACATTTTTTTTTCTTTTCGGGCACAAAGTTACAAAAAAATTCCTATATTTGCACGTGATTTCAGTCTTAATTAAAGTGAAAAGTTTGCTGCAATACGTGAAAACTGATGAATATCAAGTGCAAAAGCACAAGATTGCAAAACGCAGATAGCAATTCATACATAAAACATTATATTTTTAAACATTAAAATTTAGTATTATGGGATTTATTAGTGAATTCAAAGAGTTTGCCATGAAGGGCAACGTGTTGGACATGGCAGTCGGTGTGATCATCGGCGGTGCCTTTGGTAAGATTGTGTCGAGTCTGGTTGACGACATCCTCATGCCGCTGGTTGGCGTGGTGACGGGTAACGTCGACTTCACCAAGCTGGAGTTCGCCTTCGGCGAAGGTGACCTGGCTGCTACGCTGAAGTACGGCAACTTCATTCAGAACACCGTTGACTTCCTCATCGTCGCCTTCTGTATTTTCCTCATGCTGAAGGCTATCAACAAGCTGAACCGCAAGAAGGAAGAGCCCGCTGAGCCTGCTGCTCCCGCCGGACCTACCCAGGAAGAACTGCTGGCTGAGATTCGCGACCTGCTGAAGCAGAAGTAAACCGAAATGTACAAAAAGACACCTTATTATAAAAAAGGCTGGCTGAAATTTTGCAGTCAGCCTTTTTTTGACTACCTTTGCCCACCAAATTCCACAAACTACTAAAACAAATAGCAATATGAAAATCAAACTGATGATGACGCTGGCGGCAACATGGCTGATGACCACGGCCCTGTCGGCAACAGAACAACTGAACCGTGCCCTCATTGCTTTCAACACGGACAACAACACAACGTTTGTATCCTGGCGCTTCTTCGACGGCGAGCAGGACTACACTTACCGGCTGTACCGCAACGGCGTAAAAATGGTGGAGACCAGGCGCACGTCGCACACCTTCCCCATCGAGAGCAAGTCCACGGATGTCTATCGGTTGGAGGTGCTCAGCGGCGGCAACGTCGTAGACCAGGCAGAGGTCACGCCCTACGACCAGCGCATGAAGATAGCCCTGCAGAAGCCTGACCCGTCGGTCAACAACAACTCGTCAAGCTACACGCCCAACGATGTCTCGATAGGCGACGTGGATGGTGACGGCGAGATGGAGCTGTTTGTCAAGTGGGATCCTGCCGACTCGCAGGACAACAGCAAAAGCGGCAAGACGTCGAACGTCATCATTGACTGTTACAAGTTGGACGGCACACGGCTGTGGAGCGTCAACCTCGGCCCAAACATCCGCGCCGGAGCACACTATACGCAGTTCCTGGTCTATGACTTCAACGGTGACGGACGGGCAGAGATGGTCTGCAAGACGGCGCCCTGGAGCAAGGACGGCAAAGGGGAATATGTCAGCAAGGCTGCCGACGACGCCACCATCAAGGGCACGGACAACAGCAAGAGCTACCGCAACAGCAACGGCCACGTGCTCAGCGGCCCGGAGTTCCTGACGGTGTTCAACGGCCAGACGGGCGCTGCCGTTCATACCATCTGGTACAACCCCAACCATGCAGGCGGCTTCAACAAGGAGGAGGAGGCACCTTCCGACAAGGCCTTCTGGGGCGACAACTACGGAGGACGCTCCGAGCGCTACAACGCCTGTGTGGCACATCTTGACGGACTGTCGGCCAACGCATCGGCAGTCTTCAACCGAGGCTACTACACCCGTGCCTATCTCTGGGCAGTAGACTTCGACGGCAGCAAGCTGACCCACCGCTGGCTGCACGCCTCTGTCAGCCCAAGCGTCGTAGAACACTATGACGCCAACTGGAACAAAACCACGAAAACGTATGAAGGCACTGCCACCTCGGGCAAGGGCAGCAACACCATGTACGGCAACGGCAACCACAACCTGAGCGTAGCCGACGTGGACGGTGACGGACGCGATGAGATTATCTTCGGCTCGGCAGCCTGCGACGACGACGGACAGTTGCTCTATGCCACCGGCTTCGGTCACGGCGACGCCATCCACGTGGGCAAGATGAACCCCGGCCGCGAAGGACTGCTGGTATTCCAGATTCACGAGGAGTCGCCCTACGGCTGGGACGTTCACGATGCAGCTACGGGCGAAGTGCTGTGGAGCGCCACTGGCGGCAACGACAACGGACGCGGCATGGCTGCCGACATCATAGCCTCCAATCGCGGATGGGAGTTTTCGTCTTCCAACGACCGCAGCCAGCGTTCGGCCACGACGGGAAATGCGGTAACGACGAAAAGCAGCAGCATGAATTTCCGCCTCTACTGGGACGGTTCGCTGCAGGACAACCTGGCTGACGGCGGCTACGAAGAGGCCTACACCATCACCCGCTGGAACGGCAGCAGCTTCGAGGGCATCACCGCCCTGGACGGAGCGTCGTGCAACACCACCAAGCGTAACCCCAACCTGTTGTGCGACCTGCTGGGCGACTGGCGCGAGGAGGTCGTCCTGCACGACGACAACAACCTCTTCGTCTACTCGTCGGCCATGCCTACCAACTACAAAGTGCCTTGTCTGCTGACCGACCACACTTACCGCCTGGCCATTGCCTGGCAGATGTCCAGCTACAACCAGCCGCCTCACCTGGGCTATTACCTGCCCGACGCTGCCACGACCATCAACGTCGGCGCTGCCGACAACGAGACATTGTTCTACGACCCTGCGGAACTGGCTGACGAGGGTGTGCAGCACATTGAAATCGGCACGGGCAACATCACGTGGGCCATGAACAGCGGTACGGGACTGACTTCGGAAGCAGCCACCTTCACCCTGCCCGACTACTTCACCGCCAGCAGTGTCACCATAGGCAGCAAGATAACCGCCATTGGCACCAAGACCAACAGTGCCGGACAGACTCAGACGGCATTCCAGCCTACCGAGCAGGCCAGTGCCGCCAGTGACGACAATGCCATCAACATGCTGGTGACGCTCAAGGACGACTGCGAGTTCCAGCCTACCAAGGTGTCGGTCAATGCCAGCCGCTACGGCACCAACGGCGGCACGGTCGACATGCTGTGGGTGAACGGCGACGGCAGCACCAACAAACTGCTGACAGGCCAGACACCCGAGCGTTCAGCCAACGAGAGCAACGGAACCACACACGACCCCTACTACACCGCACTGACCAAGGACATCACAGGAGCCAAGGCCACTACGGGGACGTTCGGCGTGCGGCTGCACGTCTACGGACTGGCTGCCAACAAGCAGGTAGGATTCTGCGACCTGCTGATTTCCGGCAAGCTCTATGGCACTACGGCTACGGGCATCCGCGAACTGAAGGGAGAAGCCACGATAGGCGGCACCTTCTACAACCTGCAAGGCATCCGGGTAGACCAGCCCTCAAAGGGTATCTACATCATCAACGGACGCAAAGTCGTCATCAAGTAGCGGGCATGATGGAAATTATTTGGCTATTTCATGTTTAATGTTTAATTTATTTTGTACCTTTGCACCCGATTTTCAATAGGTTAACAGAAAAACATCATGGAAAAAGCATTAGACTTCAAGCCGAAGTTCCTGTCGGCAGTCAAGAATTATGACCGCAAGACCTTCATGGCTGACCTCATGGCCGGTGTCATCGTGGGTATTGTGGCCTTGCCGTTGGCCATTGCCTTCGGTATTGCCAGCGGTGTCAGCCCTGAGAAGGGTATCATCACCGCTATCGTTGCCGGACTGGCCATCTCGCTGTTCGGCGGTTCAAAGGTACAGATAGGCGGTCCCACGGGTGCCTTCATCGTCATCGTCTACGGCATCATCCAGCAGTACGGCATGCAGGGCCTGACCATCGCCACGCTCATGGCCGGCGTCTTCCTCATCCTGCTGGGCGTGCTGCGCCTGGGCACCATCATCAAGTACATCCCCTACCCCATCGTCGTAGGCTTTACCTCGGGTATCGCCGTCACCATCTTCACCACGCAGGTCAAGGACCTGCTGGGCATGACCATCGACCACGTCCCCAGCGACTTCGTCGAGAAGTGGGTGGCGTATTTCTCGCATATCGGCACCACCGACCTGTGGAGTGCCGTCGTGGGCATTGTCTCAGTGATTATCATTGCCTCGTGGCCCATGCTGGTGCGCAAGTTCCACCTGTCGCCGCTCAAAGCGCTGCCGGGCTCACTGGCAGCCATCGTGCTGATGACCGTTGCCGCCCTGCTGCTCAAGCAGTATGCCGGCGTGACCAGCATCGAGACCATCGGCGACCGCTTCAGCATCTCCAGCCAGCTGCCGGGAGCCGTCGTTCCTGAACTGACGTGGGAGACCATCAAGGGCCTCGTCGGACCTGCCGTCACCATCGCCGTCTTAGGTGCCATCGAGAGCCTGCTGTCGGCAACGGTAGCCGACGGTGTCATTGGCGACCACCACAACTCCAACACCGAGCTCATCGGTCAGGGCATCGCCAACATCGCATCGCCCATCTTCGGCGGCATTCCTGCCACTGGTGCCATCGCCCGCACCATGACCAACATCAACAACGGCGGCCGCACGCCCATTGCCGGCATTATCCACGCCGTCGTGCTGCTGCTCATATTCCTGTTCCTCATGCCCCTGGCACAGTACATCCCCATGGCCTGCCTGGCTGGCGTGCTCGTCGTCGTAGCTTACGGCATGAGCGGCTGGCGCTCGTTCCTGGCCATGACGCGCCGCAATCCCAAGTCGGACGTCACCGTGCTGCTGCTGACGTTCTTCCTCACCATCATCTTCGACCTCACCGTCGCCATTGAGTTCGGACTCATCTGCGCCTGCCTGCTCTTCATGCGCCGCATGGCCGAGACCACCGAGGTGCACGCCGTGCTGAACGAGATAGACCTGAACGAGGATGCCGACATGCAGGCCGGCAACCTGGAGCACCTCACCATTCCCGAGGGCGTCGAGGTCTACGAAATCAACGGCCCCTACTTCTTCGGTGCCGGTACGCGCTTCGAGGACATCATGGCCCGCTACGGCAGCCGTCCCCAGGTGCGCATCATCCGTATGCGTAAGGTACCGTTCATCGATTCTACCGGCCTGCACAACCTCGAGAACATGTGCCGCATGAGCCAGAAGGAGGGCATCACCGTCGTCCTCTCCGGCGTCAACGCCAAGGTCGATGCCGTGCTGCGCCGCAACCACTTCGAGCAGCTGCTGGGAGCCGACAACATCTGCAACCACATCGACCTCGCCCTGGCCCGCGCCCGCCAGCTCGTCGGCCACGACACAACAGCGCAGTAAGAAGCCTATATATATATTATATAAGGTACGCGATAATGAAAATAGGGTCTGGCGAATCAACTCGTCAGGCCCCATTTTCATTTTTCCTCGCTCTTTAGAGCGCAATCGGTCCATACCCCATACACGAGGTCGTTCCCAGTGCCGTCAGTGCTGCCGTCAGTATCGACACAATCACCTGAATCACGGTCTTCCACTTTTCCTTCTTCATCGCTTCAGTTTTTTAATGGTTAATGTTTAACGATTATTGGTTCACGGTTATTGGTTAATCCTCTCCCGGAGTGTCGCTCTCACCACCGTCACCAGAGTTGTCGCCGCTGCCGGAGTTGCCACCGTTGTCACCGCCGGAGTTCGAGCCGCCATTCTGGGAACCACCATTCTGGGTGCCACCGTTCTCCGTGGAGTTCGTGTTCTCCTGTTCGTTGTCCTCTACGGTGCCGTCGTCGCTCGAGGTCACGCGCTTCACCTCATTGCCGTTGCGGTCGTAGCAGGTAATCTGCACAGCGGTGTTCGCCAGCTCTTCCTTCAGGTCCGTTGCCGGGGTGAAGATGATGCGTCGCGAGGTAATCAGCTTCGACTTCACGTCGTTCACGTCCTCTACCGACTTGGCGCGCAGGCCGAATCGCATCGTACCCAGTCCGGGCAGTGCCACGCTGTGGCCCTCGGTGGCCCATGCCTTGATCACCTCACCGGCTGCATCCCAGCAGGCCTGCATCACTCCCTTGCTCACGCCCGAGCGGAGGGCGGCCTCCTTGATGACCTTCTCCTGTGCCAGCGGAATGTAGAGCTCGGGGCTCATCACATAGCGGTACACGCCAGGGTTGTTGGGGTCCTTGTCAAACTTGATCTTC